>JBDRJD010000028.1:0-60170 GCA_043815245.1 archaeon | reverse complement strand
TATCACTTTCTATATAAATGGTGTGATTGTTAATTCTGAAATTACAATTGTTGATAGCTATGTTGATTCTTCTGCTACTACTTCAATAGGAGGTGTTGGTAGTATGTTATTTAATGGTTCAATAGATGAAGTAAGAATTTATAATAGGGTTCTAAATGCAGACGAAATCTGGCAGCACTATCAATCAAACTTAAAGAAGTTCAACTCAACTCACTGGGAACTATATTCTAATCAAACAAGTTTAACTCTAGGAAGAAACTACACCTATCAATCTTGCGCTTCAGATAATGACGGAGATCTTAATTGTACAGAGATTCGCCACCTTAACTTAACTCCCCTTGAACCAATTTCAGTATCATGGAGCTCGCCCACAAACGGCTCAAGAGTTTTATTAAACAATGTAGATATAGAAATTGATTCCTCAAGTGCAGTTTCAGTTTGGTGGTTTAATGGTTCTCAGAACATAACTTATACAGGGCCCCTAACTATCAGTTTGCCAGAAGACAATTATACTTTTTTTGCATACGCAACAGACTCTTTGGGATCTACAGTCGAATCTCGGTTAGACTTTGAGGTTTCTATACCTTTGTTTTACTCTCCGGCTTTAATTTCTTTTGAACCGCCTACCCCTCCTAGATTATTTGACACATCTGCAACCACTACAAGTATTAACACAACTATTAAAGAAACTGATTTTCCACTAGCACAATTTGAATTTATCTGGAACTACACTAACTACTCTCTCTACGATAACGATCTTTTCCTAATGTATAATTTTGATACTTATCAAAGACTAGCAGATAAAAGCCTCTATAAGCGGGATGCTACTTGTGATTCTGCAAACGGATTCTGCCCAGCCTGGACAGCAAATGGAAAATGGGGCGGTGCTTATACTTTTGATAATACCGGAAGAGCAGACTTTATTCAAACTCCTCAGATTACCTTCGCAGATAATGCGGAGTGGACAGTGGCCTACTGGTTTTTTCAAACAGCTAATTCTACTAATGACATGTCCATTGGTGATCGTAGCGATACTGTTAACCGATTTTATCATATGGATGGAACCTTTATTAGGTTTCATAGTAATGCCGGCACAGCAGTAGATTTTAATTTCGGAGAAAATTCAAGAGGGGCCTGGCATCATGTGGTGGTGGCTTGTCACTTTTCTGATTCAAATAACCTTGACTTTTATTACGACGGAAGGTATATTGAAACAGAATCAATGGTAGATACCGGCTTTGCAATTGACTCAATTGGAAAAGCTTACAACACTCAAGAATATAACTGGGGGGGTAGCCTGGATGAGATAAGAGTCTGGAACCGCACCCTCACAGCAGACGAAGCTTATCAGTTATACTCTTCAAACCTCCATGGATTCTCTGCAAATGACTGGGGGTTTTTCAGCAATCCTTCAAATCTAGTTTCAGGAAGAAACTACACCTATCAAGCCTGTGCTAAGGATTCTTATGGAATTGTAAACTGCACTGAAATACGCTACCTCAACCCTCCCAGACCCGGCGTGTACTGGCTAAGTCCTGTAAATGGTTCCACCAACGACACCACCAATACTATTTTAATTGAAGTAATAAATGACTCAAGTGCAGTTTCAGTTTGGTGGTTTAATGGTTCCCAGAACCTAACTTATACAGGACCCACAACCATCAATCTCCCTAATGGCTTATACACTTTATATTCATATGCAAATAACTCAATTGGCGCCCCAAACCAATCAAAAGTGAACTTTGAAATTAATTTTACTGCCCCTGACTTCCCCCCATACTTTCTTCCTTTAACCCCTCAAACACTGGTTTACGGAAACTCTCTTACCTATGACATTGATGCAGGAGATGATAATGGAATAGACTGCTTTGCTGTAAACTCCTCTTTGTTTAGTATTGACTGTTCCGGAATTTTACAAGATATAAATCCTCTTGCCGTTGCTGAGTACTATCTAAATATCACCGTAAATGATACTGCCAATAACTTAAACTCAACTATCTTGCTAGTAAATGTAACTAAGGCTTCAACTTTAACAAACATAATAACTAATCCTAGTTCTCCAATTACCTACGGAACATCTTCAAACTTTTCCTGCCTTAACTCTGCTGGCCGACTTACTGTTTTATACATTAATGGGCAAGATGAGCCAAGTGAAGACGGGCAAGAAATAATAAGGGCTGCAGGAACTTATACTGTAAACTGTACTTCAGTTGAAAACGAGAACTATACTAGTAGCTCTGAACAAGTAAACTTTATTATAACTCTTGCTTCTCCTACTTTAACTCTCACTTTAACTCCTAGCAATACAGAAACTTATGGAACCTCAACTACTGCTACAGGTTTAGGCTGCCCCCCACAGCTACTTTGTGAACTCTTCAGAGATAATCTTTTAATTCTTAACCCCGATTCTGGGATTCTTGCAGTTGGAGGTTATGATTACGTGTACAATACTACTGGTAATGAGAACTATACTGCCGCTTCAGATTCTGACACTTTAACAATAAACCAAGCTGCAGGAGAGATAGTCTTATTGTTAAATGACTCTGCTGCAAACTTTTCAGTTTTACTTAATGAATACGTGAATATTTCAGCATATCTTTCAGTGGGAGCAGGAGAGTTTGAAGTCTTCCACTACAACCAGGGGTATTTAATCTATCGCGGAACTTCTCAAAGCTCGAACCTTACAGCTTATACCTCTCCTTTAGGCGCTAGAAACATTACAGCAATATATTCTGGAAATGAAAACTTCACTTCAGATTCAGAAACACTATATGTTATAGTAAACTCTTGTGAATCTCCTTCTTTTCAAATAGTCTATCCTCAGGGAGCCAGCCAGTACAATTATATTGTAACTGAATTAAATTACACTTACTCAGGCAACTTTATTGACTCCTGCTGGTACTCTACCAACGGTGGAGCTACACGCCTCCCAGTACCTTGTGGAACTAATGTAACCGGATTATC
Organism: archaeon; assembly: GCA_043815245.1. Lineage (GTDB taxonomy): Archaea > Nanobdellota > Nanobdellia > Pacearchaeales > GW2011-AR1 > JBDRJD01. The sequence continues at coordinate 57,206 of JBDRJD010000028.1, read as the reverse complement.
TGCAAATCAAGGCAATAACCCCTGGGCTGCTGGTGTGAATAACTCCTGTGGCTTCACAACATCTAATTTTATTTCTTTTTTAGTCGACACCATCTCTCCAAATATCACTTTAACCTCTCCAGCTGACTCTGCAACTTTAGAACCTTCCTCTGTTTTGTTTCAATTCAATGTCTCAGATGCAAATAGCATTGATAACTGCAGTCTGATCATTAGCGGAGTTCCTGTATTTACAGAAAATTCTGTTCCAAACGGAGCAATCACTACAATTCCTTACACTTTGTCTACAGAAGGAAGTTATATATGGAGTATAAACTGCACAGATAACTTTAATAATATTGCTGAAAGCGAGCTTAGAACTTTAAATATTAACATACTGATTATAGAAGCTGGAGGCGGAGGAGGGGGTGGAGGCGGATCCTGTTATGCTAGATGGCAGTGCGCAAATTGGACTGACTGCAAAAGTTCTGTTCAACACAGAAACTGCACAGATATTCTATACTGCCAAGATGAAAGAATAGAAAATAGAAGTTGTGTTGTTCAACAACAGATTGCACAGCCTGTTGGTTTGGATTGTGAACCTTATTCCTGTAACTCTACCTCTAAACTGTACTGCAATGCTAATGGAAACTGGACTCAAGAGTACTGTGAAAACTGTCAAGATGACTTTTGCAATGAGGAATTTTGTGGGAATGGTTTTTGCGGATTAAGGGAAGACTTATTTAACTGCTACTCAGATTGCAGATATCAATTACTATGGATTCTTTGGTTAATCTTAGTTTTGATAATAATTATCGCGATTACTATTGCAAAAATAATTAACAAGAGAAAAATGAACAAGTATATTGCTGCTTTAAAGCCTTTTATAGAAAAGGCCTTCTCTCAAGGAATTGAAAAAACCCAGATTAGGCAACAGCTGCTTAATAAAAAATGGCCCCTTAAAGTGATAGAACAAACTTTTAAAATAATTGAAAAGCAGACTGCAGCTAAGAAGCTTGCCCTATATGTGCAAACACTTAAACCCTTAATTGAACGCTCATTAAAATCAGGACAAAGTAAAAATCAAATCAAAAAAGAACTACTTGCCAAAAAATGGCCTAAAAAGTTAGTTGATAAAGCCTTGAGATAAAAAATTTAAACTTAAAATGAGTAATAAAATCATGCAGAAAAGAGGATTGAAAGTCGCAATAATTTTAGTTTTAACTATAACTCTATTCGCCTCTATGATATTTACATTTCAAAAATCAAATGTAGTCGGAAACACAATCAGAGAGGCTTTTGGAATTACTGGTTTGGACATCGGAGTAGGTGCTTCTGATTCTAACACTTTTTTAATAGAAACAAATACTGATCACGACACTTTTGGTTGGAGTTACGGCACAGGAAGTAATAACCCCCATTTTGCAGACGAAGCCTTATACTGTGGTCGCCACCCCACTTTCGGCTATTATGAACCTTTTTGGAAATGGCCTCTTTCAATACCAAAAAACTCTACAATTAATAATGCTTATATTAGAGTAAGAGCCCTAAACACTCTTAGCGGCGCAGTGATTACAAATTTAGTAGCCTTACAAACAGATAACAAATGGGAAGTATCTGGCTTTTCAATTACTAATTATGCTGATCGTGCAGCCCTACTAGCTATACCAGTTCAAGGAACGCCTGCTTCATGGAGCCTTCCCGCAATGACTGTTGATCAATGGTATAACTCTCCGGACATTACTAATTTAGTCCAAGCTAGAATTAACGACGCAGATTATGACCCCTCACATTCAGAAAACAAATACTTTGGACTAAAAAACTACTGGGTTTCGACTCAAAATTACAGAACTTTTTACGGAACCACCGCTAGTTCAAATGCAAATGCAGCCCGTCTTTATGTAGAATGGACTCCCCCAGCTCCTGAATCTCCTGCAGGCTGCTCCCCAGGCCATACAGATAATGGCGACGGAACCTGTACTGCCACCTTTTCCATTACTCAAAATAACCAAGATACTACTGTCCATAATGGGGCAACTGCTTATATTGATGGCATCCCCTTATTTGCTAACGAAGGGGGCCAGTGGCTAGGAGATTATGCTGGCAGTAATCTTTGGGATATTTACTATTTATTTTATCTTAATGGAATTAACCAAGGAACTACAATTAATTCAGCCACTCTCAGACCTTTTTCAGCTGAAACTCAATCAGTTGCAACAAATCTTGAATGGGGCGCTATGAATGTTTTTGGCTCATCAAGCTTAAATGTTACTGTTGCCACAATTGAATCCTGGACCTTTCACCCAGGAAGAAGAACAGGCAATATTGGCACCTGGTCAGATGAAGTCAGAGCTTCTACAGATATAACTTCTAGTGTCCAAAATCATGTTAACCACTCTTCTTTTTCAGAAGGAAGTTCTATTGTAATTGGATTAAAAGAAATCTCAAGTGCTACTAATGCTTATCGCGCAGCCTGGGACTATAATCAGTGCACTGGTGCAAACTCTGGTAAAGTTGCCCAGTTGCAAATAATTTATACCCCTTTTGCTCAGTCAACCTTTCCTCCTGAATTATCCTTCCACCCACCCACCCCCTTGGATAATGCAGTAACCTCAGAATCAAGCGCGGAGATTAATGTTTCAATTAATCAAGGCAGCAACCCCCTTGAAAATATTAGTTTCTTTTGGAACAATACTAAATACTCTTTTTATGATGATAGTTTAGTTTTAATGCTTAATTTTGATAATAATTCTGCAATTGGAGAGAATGCTACTAAAGCAGTTGATGTTAGTAAGTATGGGAATAATGGTACAATTACAGGAGCGGTTTGGAATCAAAGTGGAAAGTATAGTGGAGCAATGAGTTTTGATGGTGTGGATGATTACATAGATTTTGGTAATACTCAATTTATAAATACAAATTCTCCATTTACTATTGAAACATGGTTTTATAATGATGCTTTTATTAATGCGTATCCGACTTTGTTTGCTTTAAAAAGTGATGCTACAACTAATTGGAGATTAGCATTAACCACAGATGCAAATTATGAAGATATTTACTTTGGTGGAAGAACTGCTGAAAACAAATGGGCTACATTAGATACAGGAGATATTGGTTTGCAGACAGATACTTGGTATCATGTAGCTGTTACATATTTAGGAGAAAATTCAACAAATGAAGGTAATTTTACTTTATATCTTAATGGTGAGAAAAAAGATTTGACCACAACAAGTACTATTGGATTGTACATAGATTCTACAAGATTAGGCAATTCAGTTCAAGGTTTTAATGGATTCATGGACGATGTAAGAATATATAATAGAAGTATGCAGATAGACGAAATCCGGCAGCACTATCAATCAAACTTAAAGAAATTTAATTCAACTCACTGGGAACTTTATAGCAATCAATCTAATCTTTCTATTGGAAATTATAATTATCAAGCATGCGCGTCAGACTCAACAGGATTGACAAACTGCACTGAAACTAGGAGTTTAATCATACCGGAGCCACTCTGCCCCCCAGGCCATACAGATAATGGCGACGGAACCTGTACTGCCACCTACGAGATTGCCGCATCAAACGATGACACTCACGGAAGAGTATGGGGATCCACTCCAAGTAATATCCCCAGTTCAGCGTGGCTGAACTTTGGAAGAGGCTTAGTCATAAGCAATATTAGGGATAATGGTTATTTTAGATGGAGTGTTGATATCCTCCCTGCAACTACAATAAATAGTGCTTATATCTCTGCATTTGGACAAAGTGTTATGGGCCAAGCAGGATCATGGACAGAGCAAATACAGCTCCTAAATACCGCTAATCAATCCAATGATTTCTCTCTTGCTAACTATCCTGTTGATACTGATTTACAAGCAATACCCACTACTGGCTCTGTGGGCTGGTTTATCCCGGCTGTAGCCTGGCCAGTGAATTACTCAGTAAATACTTCAGATATTTCCTCTTTAGTCCAGACATTCGTAGACATGCCTGGATATTCCCCCGGAAATTACCTGGGAATTAAGTTTGAAGCAGGAGACAGCGTATTTTCACAAGCAGATAGTAGAAATATTGTTGCTAAAGATACAGTCGGAGGAATCCCCCCTAAATTAATTATAACTTATACTCCTTTAGGAGTAATTTGCACAGATACTGATGGAGATGGTTATAATGTAACTGCTGGCAGCTGCGGTTTAGTAGCTGATTGTAATGATTCGGCCTTTTTAGTCCACCCTGGAGCTATAGAGATTTGCAATGACGGTATTGATAATGACTGTGATTTCTCTGTTGACTGCAACGATCCAAACTGTACCACCAGTCCCTCTTGTTTGACTCTCACACCATCAATAAATTTTACTTATCCTACACCCGCTGATCATTTTAATGTTACTAAACCTTCAGTTGAAATCAATGTTTCAATTAATCAAGGCAGCAATCCAATTGAAAACATAAGTTTTTCTTGGAGTGATTGGCCATTAAGCGGAAGCGATCTAACTTCTGCAGCTCTCGCCCCCACTCGCGCAACCGCTCAAACAGAATTTAGCGGAGACTTCAACGCAGATAACGCATTTAATAATATCTGGAATAGCGCTGCTGGAGGTCCGTATTGTTCTCAAATTGGAACAACTACTGGCTGGCTGCAATGGGATTTTGGAGAACAAAGACTAATCACTGCTTACAATATCTCTATCTTAAGCTTATTTGATACAACCTATGCTCCAATAAGCTGGAAAATTTACGGAAGCAATGATAACGTCAATTGGGATGAAATTGATAGCAGATCTGGTATAACCTGGATTCGGGGCGAAAATAAATCTTTTAGTATAAGCTCAAATCCAGCTTATTATTCTTGGTTTAGAGTAAACGTTACTGCAACTAATGGTGCTGCTTACTATTGTATAGAAGAAATTGAAGTTTTCGGAGGAATTAACTCTTTAGTTAGTTACCCTTTTTATGACGACAGTTTAGTTTTAATGCTTAATTTAGATAATAATGCTTTAGACGCAAGCAAGTATGGCAATGATGGAAGTGTTTCAGGCGCAAGTTGGACTTCAGGAAAGTATGGTTCAGCCTTAGAATTTAATGCTTCTGGGTTAGTTAACCTCAGTAGTTCAGCTAACTCCCCAGAATTAAAAGGAGTGAATGGTTTGACAATTGAGTCTTGGGTTAATTTAAAAGGGGGTAATGCAGACGCCGCATACACCCTGACATATTTAGTTGACGGCTTTGAGGCGGTTCAAGAAGGTTATTACCTTGATTGCGTTTACAACTTAGGTTGTAGGTTTGTCCTTGGAAATAGTACCGGGCAGACTTCTACTGGATGGGCCTATCTGCCTGGCAATCAATTTGCATATATAACCGCAGTGTATAATGTTACAAGCTTATCAATTTACATAAATGGTGTCTTAAATAACACACAACCTATGAGAGGGATTTACAATCCCAGTGAAGGAGGATTAGTTCTAGGAAACAATGATAATGGATGGGCCTGGAACGGTTCAATAGACGAAGTCCGCATCTATAATCGCTCACTATCAGCAGATGAAATCCAACAGCACTATCAAAGCAACTTGAAAAAATTCAATTCAACCCACTGGGAGCTTTATTCTAACCAATCTAATCTTTCTATTGGAAATTATAATTACCAAGCATGCGCCTTAGATAATCAAGCGAATCTAAGCTGTACAGAACAAAGAACACTAACTATCTCCTTAGCAGTAATCCCCCCTCAATGCAACCTAACTAGTGCAAGCTGGTCTGCTACAAGCGTATTAAACTCAACAACAGTAGACTTAATAGTAAACGGGACAGATTGTTCTGGAAAACAAATTAACTTCACTATCTGGGAGCAGGATCCTTTATTTGATGATGAAGTGCTTTCAATTCAAGATACCTATGATAGAACTTCCTGGTTAGCTCTTCACAAAACCCCGGCAGACGACGACTTTGGAAACGACCCAAGAACATATTATTTTGAAGCTGTTCTAGCGGAAAACTCTTCTATCACTGCAACTTCTGGAATCTTAGAAGTAAACTCTACAGAAGTAATCATTCTTCCACCACAAATAAACTTCACCTCTCCGACTCCAGCCGACAGTGAATCAATCTCAGCCCCAAGTGCTGAAATCAATGTTTCAATTGATAAAGAAACCTATCCTCTTGAAAACATAAGCTTTAACTGGGAGGGATCTACGTATAGTTTTTATGATGATTCTTTAATTTTAATGATGAATCTGGACGGAGACGCTTTAGATGCAAGCCAGTACAGCAATGACGGGACTGTTTTAGGGGCCACATGGACTGCCGGAAAATATAATTCTGCAGTAGACCTTGATGGAGATGACTATATTAACTTAGGAAATGCTTTTACTCAAGGCTTTCCAGAACTAACTCTTTCTGTATGGATTAAAACAACTACAGTATCTCCTTTTTTTGCAGGAGTTATAATCTCAAGAGGAGATACTGGAGCAGGGGCTTTTAGATTATATCAAAGTCTATCAGATGGGGAAGTTCATTTTTCATGTGGTGTTTCCAATCTTCCAACAAATAGATTTCTAGACGATGACATCTGGCACCAAGTAACTATCACCCATAATAGTTCATTAACTGTAGCTTATGTTGATGGACAGCACGCTGCTGATAGAGGTTGCATCATTCCTTCCTTGTCAGCTCCTTTTTACATAGGTACTTCCTTAAGGATAGCTAATTATTCAGGAACAATTGATGAAGTAAGAATGTGGGATCGCACTCTCTCTCCAGAAGAAGTCCTTCAGCACTACTCGTCAAACTTAAAAAAGCATTCTGCAACTCACTGGGAGCTGTACTCTAATCAATCAGGATTACAATTAGGAAACATTTACACTTATCAATCCTGCGTATCAGACTCAACAGGATTGATAAACTGTACTGAAACTCGCTCCCTAACAATTGGAACTTCTCCAGAATGCATAGTTGATGCCGACTGTTATGACGGGTTATGGTGTAATGGTATGGAATCTTGTGTAGGAGGAAGCTGCCAGAATGGAACTTCTGAAATCTGTAATGATTCTATCTCCTGTACAGTGGACACTTGCAATGAAGGCACTAATATTACAGATAATCTTGGAAACTGCGATTTCAATTCTTTATCCTGCGCTTGTACTCCAGCAACTCAGTCTGTTGCCTGTAATGACTCAAACTCTTGCACAGATGACGTCTGTATTAGTTTCTCCTGCCAAAATAATAATAATGACTTAAATGCCTGTAATGATAACTTTGCCTGTACTACAAATGATAGATGCTCCTCAGGAAGCTGCATTGGAGATTCTGTAAGCTGTGATGATTCTATCTCCTGCACTATAGATGTCTGTGAAGAACCTTTTGGAAACTGCACAAATGCTCCTAGTGATGCTTTTTGTGATGATGGATTAACTTGCACAGGAACCGAAACTTGTTCAGATTTATTTGACTGCCAGGCTGGAACCCCTGTTAATTGCACCCTTTTTAACCTGCCTGCATTTGGTTCTTGCAATAGCTCCCCAGATGATAACCCCCTTACTTGGGACTCTCTTCCCCTATTCATATCTCAATGCCAAGAACCTTCTGGAACTTGTAGCAATGGAGACCCAGTTTTTATCCACAGCTGTAACCTAACTTGTAATGCTTCTTGTGAATCTGACCTAGACTGCGGAATACAAGATTGCGATTCCAGAGACGGCTGTTATTCTAATCGTTATAGGGACTACTCTGGAAATGTTTCCTCTACCTGCGACCTTGTAAGCTGTAATTGTACTGCAACTATTTGCATCAACTATACAGAAGAATCAGACATAGACGTTGATACTTACTCACCATCTTGCGGAGACTGCAATGATTCAAATTTTTATATTAACCCCTACACTACTGAAAACTGCACAAACGGAATTGACGATAATTGTGATGGAGCAATTGACTGCGTTGATTCTTCATGCCACTGTTACTTTAAACGATTAATTGAAGCTGAAGACTTCACTTTAAACTCCTCTGTATTCATCAGAGAGGGCGAAGTTAATGCATCATCAGGCCAGCGGGTTTATGTGGATCCTTCCCTACCCCAGTCTATAAATCCAACTGCAGAAGCAAATTATTCACTAGAAATACCTTTTGACAATGAATACGCTCTCTGGGTAAGATTATTTTCGCTAAATGAAAGTAATGATGCGCTCTATATAGGATTTGACGGAATCTTTAATCAAACCTATCCTTCTACCTACGGAGTTTATCAATGGGTAAAAGTTGGGAATTTTGATCTTATTACCGGTCCCCACGAGTTATTCATGAGTCACTCTGATAACCTCTCAACAATTGACCTAATCTTAATAACAGAAAATCTTAGTTATACTCCTGATGACAATGATATCGAATATTGCGGCAATAAAATTTGCGAAACTGGACTTGGAGAAGCCTGTAATCTTTGTGTTGAAGACTGTGGGACTTGTTCTAACGCAGATGATGATGGTGGTGGCGGTGGGGGAGGAGGAGGCGGAGGAGGCGGCTTTCCTCCTGGAAACCAGACAAATACCACTCTTGCTCCAGAAGAGTTAGCCACTCAGGGCTTAGAATGCCAACCAGGACTATGCAATTTTACTTCAAAGCTTTTCTGCGAAGATAATGGCAAATGGGGTTCACTAAAATACTGTGATAGTTGTGAAGATATTGCCTGCACAGAATTAGTCTGCGGAGATAATGTCTGCGGGATTGGAGAAGGTTATTACAACTGCTTTAAAGACTGTAAAAAGCATTTACTCATACCAATACTACTCTCCCTACCACTTATAGCATTAGTTGCAATTATTTCTGTGGTAATCTATCTAAGGAAGAAGAAAAGCATTGTAATTAACCAAACTTTAGAAGAAAAAAAATATCTTGAAAAACTAAAACCCTTAATTGAACGCTCATTAAAATCAGGACAAAGTAAAAATCAAATCAAAAAAGAACTACTTGCCAAAAAATGGCCTAAAAAGTTAGTTGATAAAGCCCTTAGGAGTGTTGAACATTAGGGCCAAATCTTTCCTTTACAGTTAAAAAATAAGCAAGCGCACTAACCGCACGCCTTTCTTCATATCTTCTAACTAACCCAAACATTGAGAAATGATTGTGATAACTACAAATATCATTAAGGCAACTTTCGCCAATACCATCTGCACTAGCCAGCTGTTCAGCTAAAGCAGTATACAAGGAGCTCCCGCTTTCTCTTAACTCTTCAACAGTTTCCATTCTAATAACTGCTAAACACTTATCATAAAATTTTTCAGGCATTTTAAAAATAGATTAAGAATTTAAATTCTCTTTACTTCTTTTCTTCAAGGCTGATACAAACACCGGCAGCTACAGTAGCTCCAGCGTCTCTTATTGCAAATCTAGCCATATGTGGGTTATCTTTCTGTGTCTCAAGTACAAGATTTCCCTGAGGCTTGATTTTCACAATTGCCACATCACCATTCTTTAAGAAATCAGGATTTTCTTGACTAGCCTGCCCAGTCTTAGGATCAAGCTTTTTCTGTAATTCAATAAACTGACAAGGTACTTGCGCAGTATGAACATGGAACACAGGGGTATATCCTTTTGCAATTACAGTTGGGTGGTTAATAACTGCTATCTGGGCTATAAATTCAGAAACAATCTTAGCCGGTTTTGCAGCGTCGCAAATTACATCTCCTCTAGCTAAATCCTTCTTGCCAACTCCCCGAATATTTATCCCTACATTATCTCCTGCTTGAGCTTCCTGCATCTGTTCATGATGCATCTCAATTGTTCTTACTTCTCCTTCGATTCCTTTCCCGCTTCTTCCTGGAAGAACTATTACCTTTTGTCCAATTTTCATTATACCAGTTTCAATCTTTCCAACAGGTACAGTCCCAATTCCAGTAATATCATAAACATCTTGAATAGCCATTCTTAAAGGCAAGTCAGTTGGTTTCTTAGGTTCATTAAATAGATCAAGCTGCTCTAATATTGTAGGACCCTTATACCAGGCCATTTTGTCAGACTTCTTTGCAATATTATCTCCTTTTAGTCCTGAAACAGCTAAAAAAGTAACTTCATCTATCTTCACACCAACAGATTTCATTAATGTAGAAACATCTTCTTTAACCTTGTTAAATTTAGCTTCATCATAGTTAACAGTATCCATCTTGTTGACTATACAGGCAATTTGCTGAACCCCCATTGTTCTTAATAGCCATAGATGCTCTTTAGTTTGTGGCTGTACTCCTTCAGCAGCTGCAACTACTAAGAAAGCAGCATCTGCTTGTGAAGCACCAGTAATCATATTTTTTACAAAATCTCTGTGTCCTGGAGCATCAATAATTGTAACTTCCCACTTGTTTGTTACAAGTTTCTTATAAGAAAGATCAATTGTAACTCCTCTTTCTCTTTCCTCTTTAAATCTATCCATTACAAAAGCAAATTCAAAACCTACTTTCCCATGCTTTTCAGCTTCTGCTCTAAGCTTAGTTAATTCTTGCTCAGGCAGAACTCCAGAATCATACATAAGTCTGCCTATACAAGTACTTTTTCCGTGGTCAACATGACCTACAAACGCAATGTTAAAATTTGGTTTTGCTCTAGCCATTTTATGGTTAAAATTCATTAAGAATTTTCTAATAGAACTTAATGAAAAAATGGGTTTATAAATCTTACGCTTTACTTTTTGAAATGTTTATGCTTGAGATTTAATTAATTTAAAAATAAAGCTACACTTATTACTGCAATAATTCCTATCCCTAAGATTATTAAACCCAAACCCACAGCCCTCTTTTTTGCCCTCTTTTCTTTCTTTGTCAACGGACGAATCTTACCTTCTTTTTTCATCTTCTCTTCAACGCCTGCACCAACTGCGATTCCCATAGCAACTCCAATTGCTAGTCCGGCTCCAAAAAAGGCCGGGCCAATTAATAACCCCAATACTAATCCCAAAGGCATAAATATTGCCATATACTTGCTAACATAGTGCCCTTCTGGGTATTTTTCTGATTTCTTTATCTTTTTTTCCTCTTATTTTCGAATATAAATAACTCATCAATAGAAGTTTTTAAGACTTTTGCAATGTCATGTGCAAGCTGAAGAGAAGGATTATATTTTCCTTTCTCTAAGAAAACAATTGTTTCTCTTCTCACCCCCACCTTTCTTGCTAAGTCTTCCTGAGTCCAATTATACCTAGCTCTAAATTCTTTTATTCGCGTTTTCATAAATTAAATCTCCTTCCTGTTATAGTATATCCAGAATATCAGGAATAATAAAGCCATAATTCCTACTGCAACACCTGTTACCTGACTTGCATCTCTGAACTTTATCACATCAGATAAAAGTCCAAGTGCAAGCAGCATATAAAGTGATACAAAAAAAGCCATTGAAGTTGCTTTTTCCATAACTCTTTTGCTTCTCTCATCTTTCAAAGGAAGTCCCTGTTTTAAGTCTCTATTTCCCCTCTTAAATACAATCATTGCAAAGATTAGGATTATAATTGCAATTATAATTCCCAAAATTCCTCCAGCAATTTCTCCATTTTTAAAAGACATTATGGAAACCAAGGCCCCAGTCACAATTACAATTATGCTCAATATTACAATTGCAATTAATCTTGCTTTTTCCATTCCTTGTTTTTTCTTCGCCATTTTTACCTCCCGTCGTGTTAAGTTATTTATATCTAACTTTATGTTAGAAATAGATAACAAGGGTTTATAAATGTTTCGGATCTTACTATCTTCTTTCCACATACTCTTCTTTGAGTTTTCCTATCCAATCTCCTCCAACAAACTCAACCTGGTCCGGAGAACTACCATCAACATAATGGGCTAAACTGAAAAGAATTTTACTTCTGTTATCAAATGTGATATCATCTCCATAAACTTCCCCTTCATAAACAAATATCCTATAATCTTCATCACAAATCATAGTTTCAATTCTTAAATTGCCAAAATCATAAAAAAGCTGGCTAAAACTTGAGTTATATACCACTTCTTCTTCTAAATCTAAGATTGCTTCCTCTGCCAAACAAGATTCAGGATGCTCTTTAAAAAAATGTAGAGCTAAGAAAAAAATCGTTTTCTCTAACTCAGAAAAAAATATTTCGTCCATTCATAAAGTTCAATATTGGTCTATTTAATATTTTCTGCATTCCGAGAACTACTAATTTTTCTTTGTCTAACCTGTTTTAAATGTTATCTTTAAGAATTAATACTTAAGCAGTGAAAATCATTGATTCTCACTCAGGCCTTTTCTGTCTCTTATCTGCTTTATAGCTTGGGTTTGCAGTTCCATAGGCATTCTTTCAAACATCTGGTCCACTAAGCTAGAAACTCCTCTTCCTTCTGAAGCGGACCTTAGGTCTGAACTCCACCCAATCATCTCTGCAACAGGAATCTTAGCTTTAACCGCTACTCCTGCTTCATCCTGAGTTACATCTAGAATCTGTCCCCTCTTGCTGCTTACTAATCCTGTTACAGCTGACATGAACTCTACAGGAGCCTCTATCAGATGAATCTGCTGCGGCTCAAATAAAGTTGCGCCAGATAATTTCATAGCAGCGAAAGTAGCATCTCTAACAGCGGGATAAACCTGTGCAGGTCCCCTATGGATTGCATCCTCATGTAGCTTAATATCCACAAGTTTAACTTTCATTTTAGCACAAGGTTCTCTTGCAAGAGGCCCAGCATCAATTACCTGTTCAAAAGCATCCAATACTAGCTCGATTACTTCTCCAATATGCACCTCTCCCCGTGTTTCATCTAGGAGAACACAACCCTTGTAAACATCTCTATAATCTCTAATATCCTCACTCGGCACTCCAAGTTCTCTCAGCTTATCAAAAATAGCTTGGCTTTTCTTTTTAATTCTTCCCTCTGGAATTTCTCCAGATTTAATTGCTTCATAAACATTATCTTCTAAAGGTTCTACTTGTATAAAGAAAAGATTATGCTTATTTGGGCTTCTTCCTTCAATACCTTTATCTCCCGGGGTATCTTTACTAACCGTCTCTCTAAAAACGACTATTGGTGAGGAAGTCTTAACCTCAACATTCTTCTCAGTCTTAATTCTATTCTCAATAATTTCTAAATGTAACTCCCCCATTCCGGACATTAAATTCTCCCCCGTTTCCTCATTAATCTCTATTTTAATACTCGGATCTTCTTTAGCTACTTTCCTCAAAACCTCCACTAGCTTAGGCAGGTCAGCTGGCTTTTTTACTTCAATTGCTTTAGTAATAACCGGCTCAAAAATATGCTTTAGTTCTTCGAAAGGCTCTTCAGGTTCAAGTGTAATAGTCTCACCGGCTTCTCCATTAACTCCGGATATTGCAAGAACATTTCCCGATTTAATTTCTTCAAGTTGATCAGGCCTAATACCATTATAAATCAAAACCTGCTGAATTCTCTGTTTTGCTTTTGCAAGATTAAGATAAACCTCTTGCCCAGGTCTAAGAGTCCCTGAAAACAATCTCCCTGCAGAAATTTCCTTACCACTTCGAGGATCAATAACTATTCTTGTGATCACAAAAGCTAATCTTCCATTAGGATTACAATTAATTAGATCCTGTCCAAATTCACTTTCAATATCCCCGTGCCATATTTTTGGAATTCTATACTTTTGTGCTTCAATTGGGTTTGGAAGATGCTTAACTACCATATCCAACAGTACTTCATACAGTGGAGCCTTTTTCCACACCCACTCTTTTCTTTCTTCCTCAGATAGGTCATATAAGCTTAGAATATCTTTAAAACTAACTCCATTTTTTTTCATATACGGAAGCGATAACGCCCAATTGTCTCTAGCTGATCCAAAGGCAACGCTCCCATCATTAATATCCACCAGCCACTTGTCTTTGAAATCTTTTTCAGCAATTTTGCTTACAAGATTATTAAATTCCTTATATATTTTCAAGAACCTTTCCTGCATTTTTTCAGGAGTTAATTTCAGCTCTTTAATCAACCTATCAACTTTGTTAATAAAAAGAACAGGTTTTACTCTCTCCCTTAAGGCCTGCTTAATTACAGTCTCAGTTTGGGGCATTATCCCTTCAGATGCACAAACTAAAACTATTGTCCCATCAATTGCTCTCATAGCTCGAGTAACATTCCCAGAAAAATCTACATGCCCAGGAGTATCAATTAAGTTTACTAGGAATTCCTTTCCCCCAAAATCATGAACCATACTAACATTAGCTGCGTCTACTGTCAGCAATCTTTCCTGCTCATCAGAATGTTGCCAGGTAGCCATACCTTCATCTAAATCTCCTGCATTTTTTGTAGCCATATGTCCAGAAGCCGCAAGTAAATTATCAGTTAAAGCTGTCTTCCCGTGGTGAATATGTGCGCTAGTAGCTATGTTTCTTATCTGCTCTTGATTTACACTTAATCTTGCAATCTTCTGCAATTGTGATTCTTTTTCAGCCATTTTAACAAAAAATCCCTCTTAAAAATAGAGTTATATAAAGGGTTATAAAATATGCTTTTTAAATCTTTTCACACCTCTCGTAATTTTGAGGCTGCTCCATTCTCTCTCTTTCTTTCTGTGCTAAAATAAACATCAAAGCATTCTCCTCCGCCTTGGCGTTATTTACAATTCTAGCTCTATCAATTATGTTAAATCCCAGGTGAGACCCAAACTCTATTAAATATTCTCTTAATTCTCCATATCCATAATTTGGGTCATCCATAATACAACTAACGGGCAGAATCAGCCTGCTTTTCAGACTCGTTTTTCTTAGACATTGCAAAACTCTCCATGTTCCCATCAGAAGCGAGCATTATCTCATTTGCAAGTGTCTCATAAATCTTTGCCTTTTTATTAAAAGATTTATCATAAGCTCCATGAACCATATTTCTCAAAGCAAGATTAAGCCTTCTTATTGGAGAGATATCTACTGCCTGGGGATACCTCGCTCCGCCATATTCAATCACTGTGATCTCATCTCTTGGAGCAGCATTTTCAATAGCCCTCACTAAAACTTGAACAGGATTTTCTTTTTTACGCTCTTCAATTATTTTTAAACACTTTAAAACATTTTTTACTGCTCGGTTATATTTGCTAGCACTCTCAGCTGTTTGAATCTTATGCTTTTTCCCCCTATGCCCCGGAACTCTCAACAAATTAATTAACCTTTCAACTACATTAATTTCTGCCTTGCCGAACTTCTGCCACATCCTTCCTTTAGTCTTTAAAACCAGTTTTTCATCTAAATTAATCACTCTTTTTAATGCCGGGTCTTCCACCTTAACATCTTTAATATCATAGGTATCAAATATTTTCATCTTTAGAGCACCTTCCACCATTTTATCTTCTACCCTTCTCAATCTTACCTTCAACTAACCTCTTTAAAGGCTGATCATTTACTTTAATAACTTGGAATCTAACACCTGGAATATCCCCCTTACTTCTCCCCTGCTTACCCCCAATTCTTTCAATTATAACTTCATCATGTTCATCTACAAACTTCTGAGCAAGGTTTCCAGGAATAAAGGCTGTAACCTGCTTGCCATTTTTAATAAGCTGAACTCTGGCGCACTTTCTCATTGCAGAATTAGGCTGCTTGGCTTCTTTTTGAACTTTTTCTAAAACTATCCCTTTAGCCTGACTAGCCCCTTCTAAAGGATCTGCTTTAATATACAAGTTAAGGGTTTTTCTTTTATACTTCACATCATGCCATCTAGCTTTTTTCCTTTTCTTCTCAACTTTTCTTGCATTCATTAATCCCATCTTCTAGAAAAGACATAAATCACTAAGAATTTAGCTTTTTAAAGCTTTTCAAACTATCTTTAATCCTTTTTGAAAATAAAATTTTAATATCTCTGACAGCTCCGTCTCCCTCCGCCTTCCTCTACCAATCAAAGCCGCTTTGTTTTTCTTTCCAGCCTCTATCACCACCCTAGTTTCTTCAATCTTCAAATCTTTAAATGTCAAGGGATGAATAATTGAGAGGACAAATTCCTTAACACCTCTCTCGCCATTCGGAAGCGCAACAACTTTAACCTTCTTCCCAAGAATTTCCACCAATTTTTTAATATTCCTCCCCTCTTCCCCAATCGCTTTACTCACCTGAAAAGATGGAACAGCAAATACGAGGAAGTTATTATATAGGAAGCAGTTATTAGTCCTGACCCTGCATATTTTTTCAAATAAATTAAGCTGCCTAATGACCTGCATGTCTAGTGTTTTCACTTTCTTACCTCTGTCTTAATTTCAGCTTTAGCCTTTCCAGATTTTTTTGGCTTTGTCAGTGGACCTATAACCTTCACTAGCAGCCCTGGAAGCCCGGTTCCAACTGGAACGGGCTGATTTAAGATTATATTCTCAATAACTGAGGCTAACTCATCTTTATTAGCCTTAATTGTTGCATTTACAAACTGTTTAATCGGGGTTTCAAAACTAGCTCTTGCCAGAATACTACTTTTCTCTGAAATTATTCCCATTCTAGTAACTCCCTTTACGCCCCCGGTAGTACACATAGCATCTGAAATTAATTTAAGATGCCTCATATCAATATCTAACCCTTGTGAAGAAATAACCTTTTGCACCTCATGAATAATTACTTGTCTAGCTGCTTCTATTCCAAGAACATCTTGTATTTCACGAATATTATTGCTAGTGGTCCTGTCTTTATCTATCCCCTTTAGCTTAAACAACTCCTTTAAGTTTGAACCTGCTGTAAGTATAACATAATTCTTATCTCTTTTTACAACTAATACCTGCTCTATACCTTCTATTCCAGACACTACTGCCTGCTTCAGTTTTTCTTTTAGCTTAAACAACTCCTTAAAATTTAGTTTAGTATCGGTCGTGTAAATCAAATTACCCCTTAACTTAACTTTAAACCCTTCATCTTTCAATTTTTCTAAAACTGCCGCAGTAGAAGAATGCAGTTGTTTTAATGATTCCAGATTCAATTCAACTTCAATTTTCTTATCTACAAAATTTATTTTTATCTCTCTTGCAATTTCCTCAAATTTGAATTGCTTTATCTTTTCTGCAATAATTCTTGCATCTTTTTCATTACTTTTTTCTTTATCAAGATAAATTTCCATGGCTGGAGTTGAAGGCATTTTTCTTGCATCAAATATTTCTATCAATCTAGGAAGTCCCAAAGTAATCTGCATTTCTTGTACACCAGCAAAATGGAACACATTGAGTGCCATCTGTGTAGAAGGTTCCCCAAATGATTGAGCTGTAATTATTCCTATTGCCTCCCCTGGAGAAATCTTCTTCTCAGAATGCGCCGTAGTAACATCTAAACCGTCTTCTCCATACATAAATTGAACTAACTTGCCAGAAGCGTCTCTAACAGTTCCGTCATACTCCACCTTTAAATCTTGCAAAGCATTAGCAAGTCTCCTATACATGTAACCAGATTTAGGGGTCCTTAATGCAAGATCCATCAGGGCGTCTCTTCCAGTAATTGCCCCAAAGAAAAACTCCATTGGTCTCAGCCCTTTCATAAAGGAGGAATAAATAAAACCTCTTGCTAGGGGAGATAAGTCTCCTTCCTTAAAGAATGATAGAGTTCTGTTAGTATACCCAAAACCAATTCTCTTAGCCCACAAAGCCTGCTGGCCAACACAGCATGCGATCTGCGTGACATTAAGTATATTCCCTCCTGCTCCTGAAATGATCATGCTATTAACCGGGTTTTCTTTCGGAAACTCCTGTTTTACGATGTTTCCCACCTTAGTTCTTACCTCATTCAATGCCTGAAGTATCTTTATCTCTCTGCTTTCTTCTTTGCTTTTTCCAGGTATCAGCTCTAAGGTACCATCATAATATGATTCAATTACTTTGTTTGTCTTATCCTCTGCACTCTTAACTATATCCTCTGTGCTTTTCCTAACTTTATCATTAACATTTAAATCTTCAAGAGAAATTGTGAAACCATTTTTAGACAAATAACTTGTTCCAAGACTAAAACTTCTTCTTAACATATCCAAGGTATCCTTCCGCCCCACCTCTTTATCTAAATGCTTTATGAATAACCCATCTTCAACTCCCAATGTGTTCTTATCTATGACCTCCGACAAAAACTCCCCATCTTTTATATTAACCCCCTTTTCAGCAAAACTCACTTTTGGAAGTATCTTAGAGAAAACTTCCAAACCTGAAACCTCCTTTTTACTAAACTCTGTCATAATACCTGCTTCATAAAGCACCTGGGATGCATCTTCTCTTGAAATAATGTTAGTTCCAAGAAGATAATTGCCTGTAATTGCGTCTGCAATACATCCTAAGAGATTAGTACCATTCTTCGGAGAAATTAAATTTTGCTTAACATCAAGCAAAACCTTAGCTTCTGCCCTTGCTTCTTCTGTTTGGGGAGAGTGTATATTCATTTCATCCCCATCAAAATCTGCATTATATGGTGCTGCAGCAGCTGGGTGCAACCTGAATGTTCTGTTAGGTAACACCTTAACAAAGTGCGCCATTAAACTGGCCCTATGAAGAGAAGGATGCCTGTTAAACAAAACCACATCCCCGTCTTGAAGATGCCTCTCCACAATATAACCCACCGCCAACTCTTCAATAATCTCCTGCTTTAAGTCCTCTGTTATCTTCTTCCTCTTTCCATCTGGTCTGAGTATATAATTTGCTCCTGGGTATTCCACCCTTTCCACTAATTTTTTCAGAGCATCTATGTTCATACTATTCACATATTCTGCAACAGTAATCACCTTAGCTATCTCCAAAGGAACGCCAATTTCATTTATATCTAAAAATGGGTCAGGAGAAATTACACTTCTAGAAGAATAGTTGACCCTCTTACCAGCTAGATTATGACGTATCCTCCCTTCTTTCCCTTTAATCCTTTCAGTTATAGTCTTTAGTGGCTGACCACTCCTGTGTCTAGCAGGAGGAATCCTAGATAAAGTATTATCAAAAAAAGTAGTTACATGATATTGCAATAAATCCCACAAATCCTCGATGATTACTTCAGGAGCTCCCGCATTGAGATTTTCCCAAAGTCTTTGATTTGCTCTTATAATATCACTCAACTTGTGAGTTAGATCATCTTCACTTCGCTCTCCAGATTCAAGAGTGATGCTCGGCCTTACAGTTACTGGTGGAACTAATAAAAGACTTAAGATTGCCCATTCAGGCCTACAAGTGTGTGGGTTAACCCCCACCAGTCTACAATCTTCATCTGGTATTTTTTCAAAAGTCTCTCTAATTTCTGTTGGAAAAATTCTCCTCTTACCTGCATGGAAGGTACTTGGTTTCTCTAGCTTAACTTTTTCTTGAGGAGTCTGGCAGTGAGGGCACTTTTTAGTGTCCTTTGCTTTTTTAATTCTCTGTTTAATGTTGAGTCTCTTTATATCTTCTTCTGATATTAAAATTCTTCCACAACTTGCACAAAAACTTCTTAAAAATAATTCTATCAAAGGAATGTACTTTACATGTAAAAGCGGCCTTGCAAGCTCAATACTTCCCGGGTGACCTAGACACTCCTTCAATCCCCCTCCACATGTTCTACACCTCACCCCGGGATCTATTGCACCAAGTCTTAAATCCATTAACCCTCCATCAACAGGATAACCATCTACATCATAAAGCTCTGGTGTGACTATCTTGGGAGAAGAAATTCTTTTAATCATCTCAGGAGAAAGCAAACTAAAAGAAAGTGCCTTTACCTGTTTTCTTACAATTTCCATTTTATTCGTATTTAAATTTCCCCCCTAATTTTTCGAAATTTAAATGCTTGAAAATGTTTCATTTTCATTCGTATTTATTCTTTAAATCAAATTTAGTAAATATATGCAAACCTTGAAGTTCTTCTAATAATAACTTAAATGCATAAGAAATTTCTACAGGCTCAATTTCATTACCATTACATGCTGGACACGTAATCTTATTCCTTATCACATCTTTAATGGCCATTGAGCCGCATCTTGTACAAACATGCACAACAACCTTATCAGAATCATATCTCTCCTTTAACAATAAAGAAGAACCATGTGCAACAAGTGCTTGCTGTTCCATCTCTCCCAATCTTAAAGCTCCTCCTCTGGCCCTCCCCTCGATAGGCTGCCTGGTTAGTAAAGCCACTTTTCCAGAAGCCCTTGCATGCATCTTATTACTCACCATATACTTAAGTTTCAAGTAGTACATACTACCAATATAAATCTTAGCCGTCATCATCTTCCCAGTCACGCCATTATACATTGTTTCTTTACCATCATATCTAAACCCTTTTGCTTTCAATTGTTTTTCTAATTCTTCAACCGGCTGTCCCGCAAAAGCAGTTCCATCAACAACCTCCCCCTCTATAGCGCCAGCCTTTCCAGCTAAAAGTTCCATTAGATATCCCACAGTCATCCTACTCGGAATTCCGTGAGGGTTAAATATCAAATCAGGTTTTATTCCACGCGATGTGAAGGGTATATCATTTTCATCTGCTATCATCCCAATAACTCCTTTCTGCCCATGAGGAGTTGAGAACTTATCACCTAACTCGGGAAGTCTTTGATCCCTTGTTCTGACTTGCACAACTTTATTTCCTTCATCTTCTACAGTTACAAATACAGCATCCACAGTGCCTTTCTCTTCTTGCCTTATTACTGAGCTGTTTTCTTTTCTTGTTCTAACTGTAATTTCTCTTGCTTCTGAAAGGAATTTTGGAGGAGATGTTTTTCCTATTACTACCTCTGATTCTTTCATTGCAGCTTCTGGATAAGCTAACCCATCATCTTCTAAAAATCTGTAACTCTCTTCAGTCCTATATCCTGAAGTGTCTTTACTTGGAATAGAAATTTCGTCTGCTAATCCTCCAGCATAATTAAGTTCTGTTGAAGTATAAGGTCTGAAATATGTTGATCTCCCTAAACCCCTCGCAACACTCCCACCATTTAATACTATTGCATCTTCCATATTATATCCTTCATGGGTCATTACAGCAACCACCAAATTCTGGCCTGCTGGATAGATGTTAAGAGTGTCATAAACAAAGCTTCTCACTATAGGTTTTTGAGGGTAGTGAAGGATACTTACATCTGTGTCTAATCTTACTGGGAAGTTTGCAGCATAAATTCCTAGGGCCTGCTTTTGAGTTTTACTTCCCCTATTCAACCTAGAACTCTGGTCGTGATTTGCAAAAGGTACAAGAGAAGTTACTAATCCTAAAAAATCTATATGGTCTATCTCTAAGTGTGTGTGCTCAGGGGTTACTTCTTCTTTTCCCAAGGCAACTAGTGCATTCTCTTCTTCACTTGCATCTAGATACTCTATAACTCCCTGCTTAATCAAATCATCCCAGGTAATTTTGTCTTGCTCTAAAAGTAAGGCGTGTTCGTTAGTAAACTTGACCTGCCCGTTTTCTGCTATAATCAAGGGCCTAAAAACTCTACCTATTTCAGTAGAAATAATCACATTCTCTATGTGCTTATCATACCTTACACTTAATTCGATTGGTAGTTGTGAGGCTCTTCTCCTCCCTCTAATGTCTCCTATAAATTTCTTATAGTCCTCCACACTCCCTATAAATCTTCCATTAAAAAATACATCCGACTTCCCGTGCTTCTGGCCTTCTTTCTCTCTTAACATTCCAAATCCCTCAAGAATTTTTATGAATTCATCCTCATCCATTTTTACCGCAGTAGACACTCTAGATAATATCGCAAGATTTTTTCTCAGTCCGATTTCAGTACCCTCTGGAGTTTCGATTGGACAAAATCTTCCATAATGTGTGGGGTGTAACGTTCTTGCCAGGAAGTTCTCTTGCTCCCCAGGTAGCATAGAAGAAACTCTTTGTAGTTGAGATAGCATTGCAAGATAATTTGTCTTGTCCATATTCTGGGTTACTCCTGTTCTCTCACCAATCCAACTCCCTGTTGCAATTGCGCTCTCTACTCTATGAGAAAACAAAGTAGACTTGGCTATAGTTTTAAGACTGTAAAACTTCTTCCTCTTAGCAATCTTCTGCAAGGAGTATTGAATATCTCTCAATAATATATTCAGGTTCACTCTAAAAAGATCAGACAGCAAGTCTCCGCTCAGCCTTACTCTTTTATTTGCATAGTGATCTTTATCAGTAATTATATTTGGGTTTTCCTTAGCAATATAAAATTGTTTAATGAACTTACATAGCGTAATCGCTTTTTCATATCTATCTTCCTTTGTCAGACCTATATGTGGCATAAAGTAACTGTCTATCCTTTGCTTTACTCTGTCTACCATTTCTTTTTTAGTTCCTTGAAGGTTTGTTTTTTCTGCAATAAACATCATCGCGTCATCTACTGAATGAACACCAGCAAATTCATATAAATTTACAATAAAACTATCTGTTTCCTTACCAACTAACCTTGAAATATCCGCTTCTTTTAACATTCCCAGAGTTTTCAGTAAAACTATTGCAGGAATATTCCTGAATCTAGAAAAAGATATTTCCAAGATTCCATCACTTGTTTCTGTTATAGATACGGGTATCCTGTAAGCCCCCCTCTGGCTAAATAATCTAAGCATAAGCTTCCCCTTGGATTTCTCAATAAAAGGTTGGTTAGCTGCTAAATCTTCTGTCATCACCATTATCCTTTCATTACCATTCACAATAAAGTAGCCCCCAACATCTAACGGATCAATGTAGGCTTTTTCAAGCTCGTCTTTACCCATACCAGAAGTGTTACACACATCACTCCTAACAATTACTGGTATTCTTCCAATTTCTACATCTTGGCTTTCTTCTATCTGACCTTCCTGTTTTATACTTATTTCAAGAAAAACAGGAGCGGAGTAAGTTAAGTTTCTTAACCTTGCTTCTGTTGGTAAAACATTCTTTGAACTTCCATCTGATTCAATCACATTAGGCCTTCCCACTCTCACTTTCCCAAGCTTTATCTCAATCTCATCATTTGAAAGGTTCTGAGAAAGTTCATCTACTATTTTCTGCATCCTCAGCTTAATAAAATTATTAAAAGAAACAATGTTACTTTCTACAAGCGAATGCTGAGATAGATATTTCTTTACAATTATGTGTTTATCTTGTTTCATTGTATTAAAAATTTTTTTCCATTGATTTAAACCACAATACGATAATAAACTACAGTCCCTTTGTCAGTCTTCCTCTCAATTTTTATTAAATCTCCCTCTTCACAACCTTCTGGTAGTGCCGGGTCTTCTACATTGATTTTTGGCAACTGAGAACTAGATATATTCAGTTTTTGCAATATCTCTTTCGCTTCTTTTTGGCTTGTCTTAGAATGTTTTGGCTGTAGAACGTGCATTTCAGATAATTTGAGGCAGGCTATTTATTTAGTTGTGCAAGTTGCATATTTGCGATTACAACTCTATAATACTAAAAGAAATCAAAATTAGGTTTTTAAACCTTTCGGATTTTGACGATTTTGTCAAAAACCCAAATATATACTTAAAATGGACCCGGAGGGACTTGAACCCCCGACACCTGGCTTACTTCAAAAAACATTGTTTTTTTGAAGGACAAAAAACGAAGTTTTTTGTAAAAGGCCAGTGCTCTAACCAACTGAGCTACGGATCCATCGATACGTAGCGAACATCCTCAGTGTCTGAGGGTTGATAAGGGACCCTTCCCTTATTGAGCTACGGATCCTTAAGAAAAGTAGATAATTTAACTTTAAAAAACTTCTTACAACTATCCTCTAAGAAGATATTCTGCCAGATCACCAATTGGAATATTATGCTTTTCATGCAAATAACTAACCACCCTCCCAATCCTTTCTGCACCCCACCAACCCCCTTCAATATACCCCTCTAAACTTAGCGAAGGCAGTTTATCTCCAGATTCTAGTTTTTCCACTACATTAATTTTTGCTACTGTTTTTGGATCCTTCCTATAGCCCCATGCTGCTGCAGGTCCATAAGGCAAGGGTGCAGATCGGATAATTAAAAAATTTCCGTCATCTGTCTCCAAGTCGTAAGTTCTTCTATGTAATCTCTCTCTCAACGGCCTTTTTTTATTTAGCTTAGAAACTACTTCAGTAAGCCTAGCTCTTAAGTCTTGTAAAACCGGCTTTACTTTAAAAGCTCGCCTCATAATTTCAGTTGTTTCATCAACATCCACATTTCCAGAGCCTGTTCCCATCTTAGCTTAAAAAACTCGTAATTTTATCTTCAATTGCATCAGCAGGTATACTGCCTACAATCCTCTCTTTTTCCACACCCTTACTAAAAATTATTAATGTAGGAATAGAAGCAACTTTGAACTTTCTAGCAAGGTCCTGATGATCATCAATATTCACCTTAAAAAAAGTTACCTTCCCCTTTAGCTTATCATGTAGCTCTTCAACAACAGGAGCCATCATAAGACAAGGCATACACCACTCAGCAAAAAAATCTAGAACTACGAGAGGTTTTCCCAACTTCTCTTCAATATTATTCCCAGTGATTTCTTCAACTCCGTTCTTTGCCTCTGCCATTTTCCTTCACACCTCTTCAATTCTTGCATATCAAAACTATCCTGAAGTCTTATTTAAACTTAACTATTTCTCAATAGTATTTTTCAAAATATACTTTCTGTTGCAACCTTCTTTATAAAGTTCTGATCCTGGATTTGAGTATGGCAGAAAAAGATGGTGCAGCCATGAGAATTGAGTTAATAGGGGCAACAGAAGGCTGGAGAAATCTTGAACCAATGTTGAAATTTGGAAGAGATAATGCAAGAGTCTGTTATACTGATAAAGACTTTGTAGTCGTGCAAAATGAGCAAGATAAAGCAGCTCTAATGGACCGCTTACTTACATCTGGGCATCATAGCCCGTTTGAACACACAACTCTTAGCTTTTACATGCAAGGCCTCCCAAAGATTATGGCAATGGTCCTTAATAACGAGCAAGACATGGCTACTTCAGAAAAATCAGCTAGGTATACTAGAATGGAGGATATTGAGCCAGTTCAAAATGCACTTTATGACAAGTGGATGGACCGGCTAACTCCTTTAATTGGTGCAGTCTATCCTGCAATGGGTAATTCAGAAGATAGACAAGTTGCAATTAAAAAGTTAGTTCAAGAAAACGCGCGTTACATGACTTCTGTTTTCACTCCAACAAAAATGACTCACACTCTCAGCTTAAGACAACTTAATTTTATCGCTCACGAAATGGAAGCTCTAATTCCAGAATATAGGCAGTCCGGAAATCCAATGTTTTCAAGGCTTGCAGATTGTTTTGAGGCATTTATTGCTCAAGAGGATATTGCAAAATTTAGAGAAGCTGACTTAACAAGTAAAATAGAGCATCATCTCAGTTTATTTCAACCCCATACAGTTGCACCGCATTTTGCAGATACCTATGCAATTAATTACCTAATGAGCTTTGCAGGACTTGCACAAGCTCACCGTCATAGAACTATTGATTATCATATCTCTGGAGGACATCAGCCAGGAGCTCCTCTTGGTTTCTTTATTCCAGGAATTATACTTCCGGATAGATCTCTAGTTCGAGAGTGGACTGGAGACTTAGAAGAAGTTGCAACCTCTGATTTTCCCCAAGCTCAGTTTTTAAAAGTAAATGAAACCGGAACTCCAAGGCATTACATTTCAAAAATGCGCCAACGCCTTTGCGGGCATGCTCAATACGAAATAATGAAAAATACCCAAGCTGTTGCTGAAATGTATGGATCAGTTCGCCCAGAAATTGCTGCAAACGCAACTTCAAGGTGCAAGATTGAATCTACAGGCTGTGATTCTCCTTGTGTTTGGGGGCCAGCAAATGGTCTAACAAGAGTAGTTTAATTTTCTAAAATGTCAGAAAAAGGCAAGCTAATTATGTTTGAAGGCGGCGAGGGCTGCGGCAAAACTACTCAGATTAGTTTATTTGAAGAATGGTTAAGAGAGAAAGGTTATAATCCCCTTACAGCAAGAGAACCCGGAGCAACATCTGCTGGAGAAGCAATAAGACGAATACTATTATCTCCTGAAACAGAACTCCATGATCCCCTAGCAGAATTACTCTTGTTTGAAGCTGCAAGAGCAGACATTTATGCAGGCCTCATTATACCGGCTCGAAACGCTGGAAGAATTATCCTCCAAGATAGAGGAAGATACGCTTCTGAAGCTTATCAAGGTTATGGAAGGGGCATGGATCTAAATTATATCCGCACCCTAAATGAAAAAGTAACTTTTGGAATGCGCCCTGATTTAGCAATTCTTATAGACCTTGATCCTGAAGTTGGATTAAAAAACGCAGGTGCAGACAGATTTGAAAGCGAAGCAATTGAATTTCATCAGAGAGTTTGTAAAGGATACAGAGAAATTGCAGAATTAAACTCAGATATTTTTTTTGTCCTTCCTTATGCCCACGGAGATATTGATGGAATGCAGGATAGAATAAGATACGAAGCAAAGCAAAGACTATCCTTGTAATCTCTATATTCCACTATCATAATCATTTAAAAAACTAAAATGCTCTCTAAAAAATGACAGAAAGGGGATCTTGCTTAGCTTATCAAGAAATTAGAGGACTAATTGAATCCGGAGTTTTGCAGATTCCATCTTCAGAAGCAACTAGGACTAAACCCTCCCTAATCTCCGACACGCGTATTCAGCCAGCTTCCTGTGACCCTATAATAGGAGACACAATTTACCGTCTAGACCCAGAAGAAGGCCTTTGGAAACCGGAGAAAGGAAAAACAGTATGGAGATCTCTTCTCGAGTTGCCTAAAAAAAGAAGAGAACAAGTTGATATTTCTGAGGGGTATGAAATAAAAAAAGGGTTTACCTACCTTGCCCCTTTAGAAGAAAGAATACAACTAGGCCCTCAAATTAAGCTAGTAAAATCATCTCCCAAAAGCTCTACAGGAAGAGTTTTTCTTGATACAAGGTTACTTGCAGATTACCAAGGCTGTTATGACGAGATTTCAGAGCCAGGCCCTAACTCAGAACACTTGCAACTCTGGCTTTTACTTCAACCTCTTGCATTTAATCATATCATCCGTCCAGGACTCGCATTAAACCAGCTAAGATTCTATCAAGGAATTGATTCTATGTTAACAAGCAAAGAAATTTTAAAAGAAAATGAATCAACTCCATTACTCTGGGAAGCAACTCCTGAAATGGGGTGGGCAGCACTACCTATTAACTCACCAAGACTCACCGAGGAATCAGCAGTTCAGCTACATCTTGACACTTTAGGGCAATACACCAAAGGAGTGTGCGCACTAAGAGCAAGACAAAATCCTGAACCAGTAGATCTTGGTGCAAAGTTTGCGCGTAGAGCAGAAGATTATTTTGAACCGCTCAAATCTGATTTAGAGGGAAAGCTAACCTTTAAAGAAGGGGAGCACTACCTTATTGCTTCTAAAGAAGTACTTAATATCCCCCCTCACTTAAACGCAGTACTTAGGGCACATGCAGACGTAGGTCTTAGGGGAAGATTACATTTTGCAGGATTTATAGACCCTGGATTTATAGGTGATCTAGTTTTTGAGATTATACCCACACAAGATGCAGAAATCGATGACGGCATGGCGATAAGTGACATTGTTCTATTTAGGACTACCACTCCAGACAAAGTTTACGGAGAAGTAGGCTCCCACTATCAATTTCAAAAAGGCCCTAAAACAGCAAAATATTTCCAAGGACTTGACTTCGATATTGCTGGAAAAAATGTAGACGCCCTCTCCAGAATTGTCTTAGTTGAAGATGCAAAAAAATTCCATGATTTAAGAACTTATCCTGAAGGTCTTGAACCAGTGCACCCAGAAACTCTTCCAAGACTTCTGGAACTAATAGAAGGCAATCCTTTTTTCCACTCAAGATATGACTGTGAAGATGATGAGTCCGTCCTGCAGGTAATCCCATATGTAGTAATGTTTGATCAAGACAAGAAGGTTTTTTCCTATGTAAGAGCAAAAGACTACAAACTATATGGAGATAAAAGGCTATTTGATAAGTTTTCAATAGCTCTTGGGGGGCATATAAGAATTGAAGACAGAAGTAGAGATACAGAACAGCCTAACTTTGTCTTAAACAATATCAGAAGAGAAGTTCTTGAAGAAGAAGTTAGAGTTTCAGGCCAGGTAACTCGACCGCACTTATACGGAACAATGTTCATACGAGATCAACCCGTAGATAGAGTGCACTTTGGTCTGATTTATGCAATACATGTTAATGGTAAGATTACTCCAAGAGAAGATTCAATTGCTTGGTGGGAAATGATGTCTCTGAACAAGTTAAGGGGAGTTTTAAAAGATTCGGAGTATAATGTTGAAACCTGGACTCGTACTTTAATTCCTCAACTTGATGCAATTTACGCTGCAACTAAATCTTCCGAATACCACGATATTGGAGATATGCCTGGGACTATTGAGAGAACTCTTCCCCTTGATCAAATTTCCTGGCTCGCCCCTCCATCTAGTTAAAATGGAAAGCTATGGACAGCACATACACTGGTTTGTAACTTCTCGCTGTAATGATAACTGCATCTATTGCTTTAAGCCTGACACGCAGACTTCAGAAGACAGAGAACAACTTGTAAAACTGGCCGGGATTCTAGCTGAATCTGGCGTAAAAAAAGTCACAATCGGCGGCGGAGATCCTTCTCTAGTTAAAGATTTAGATTCTGCATTAAAAATTCTTCACCAAGGCAGAACCAAAATAAGTTATCACACTAACGGACTTCTTTTAACTTCCAAAAAAATTGAAACTCTTGCTAGATTTGTAGACGACATTGCACTTCCAATTGACTCAACCACTCTAGGAATACAAGAAACTCTTAGAAGCAGACAATTTGTAAGCACTTATGAACAACTTCCTGAACTTGCAAAGGCAATTAAAGACAATGGAATGCAACTAGGCTGGCATACTGTTTTCACTGCCTTAAATTCTAAAGAAATGCCCAAGCTTTTCAAAAAGCTTGAGAAAACCGATTTTGATTACTGGAGAATTTACGAATTTAACTATGATCTTGCAAGAATGCGAGTTTTAAAACAAGCTGATAAGGCAAAAAATAAAAAACAAAAATTAGAACTATTTGAAAGATATAAAAAAGTAATTGCCATCTCTCCTACTGGCAACCCAGAAAAAGGTTATTCAGATTGCTTATATGCATACTTTCTTCTTGCAGAAGAAAAAATGCTAGAAAAAGAAGATTCTAGAATTCAGTTTGTAGGAATAAGAGACCCCCCTTTCCATAACCACCCCTATACATTTCTAGAAAATAACGGCGATGTTTCTTTTTACTCCTGGTTTTCTGAAAGTAAAAGAGAGCTTGTTGGAAACATTTTAACAGAACCTTATGACTCTATTTTGCAAAAATTAGAACTAATTGCAGATCATCCATGGGATGAACATGACATAGCTGCCGGACTGCTTGATAAACCAGTTTGGGCAAGAGTTGAAGAAGGCAGTTATGCCATTGAAGAAGTTGAAGATATTTCTCCTAGATATCTTTCTCAAGTTGAAAAACTTGCTAGACTTTATTTAGAAAGAGAGTCTAGTTTAAATTTAGTTGAATGTTAGTGATTTATAGACTGTAAAATTAATATATTTTATGCTTTCTGAGAAATGTTTAAGCATTTCTCAATACACACTTCTCAAACCCAGTTTCAACAGCAGCTTTCATTTCCTTCAACTGCTCCTCAGAATAAGGTTTAACATCCTCAGCTGCTTTATCCAAGCAAGTATCATTTCTAAACTGTTGAATTATCAGAGTCTTAGCGCCTTTTTCTTTTAAATAATCTGCAGCTTTAATTAAATCTTCTTTACTTATTTTAGGAAACATAGTGATCCTAAATTCATACTCTGGAAACTGCTTAATTAATTCTATTGAATTTTTTATCTTCTCAAGATCCACTTCAGCATTTACAACTTCTTTATACTTGTCGAAGTCAGTCTTAACATCCATTGCAGCAAAATCCACAACTTCTTTATCTAATAACTCTTTTAACATCTCGGGATTAGTCCCATTTGTGTCAATCTTCACTTTAAACCCCATTTCTTTAATTTTCTGGCAAAAATCTGGAAAATCAGAAAAAATTGTAGGCTCTCCCCCGGTAATTACCACCCCATCAATAAATTCATTATTATTTTCTAAAACTTTTTTAACTTCCTGAAAGGGAATTGTCTTAATATTATCTGTATTTACAACTAAATCCGGATTACTGCAAAAACTGCACCTAAAATTACATCCTGGAAGAAAAATAACTGCAGAAACCTTTCCATCCCAGTCAACTAGCGACGTAGGAACAAATCCCTTTATATTATCTTTTACTGCCATGTTTGGATCAGATTATAGTACCTCCTCCGGTTATTAAGGTTTAAACTGCTTTTTTTGTATACTTCAAGAACATTACTTAAGATATTGGTGTCCATCTTTCTAATAAAAATTTATCTTTTTACATACTTAAAATTATCCCCACTAATCACAAGCACAATTACCAGAAGTATATCTAAATCTATCTTTTAATTCCTGCTTCTTGCTTGCATTCCACCCTTCCACTCTCTGGTAATATCCTGTAATCCTACTATACCTACTCAAATTACTTGAAGAACAATTATTACAAGTGGTCTTTAATCCATATTGAAAGCTAGCACAATCATTGCAGACACTATAATCCTTTGTATAAGCAAAAAACCCAATATCTTTTTTACAAATTTTTTTAGTCATCTCAGTTAAACTGTCCACAGAAGGGGACTGTTCCCCAAGCCAGATATGAGTGATATGCCCTCCATTTGAAAGCGGGTGAAAGTTTTGTTCAATATTCAGCTTATGTCCTAAAGGAATATTTGCATCCATCCTGGCCATATGACTATTTGTATAATATGGCGCTTCTTTAGTTCCCGCGAAAATAACAGACCTTCCAAACTTGCCAATATCAATTCTCGCAAGTCTCGCAGCACAAGTCTCTGCAGGAGATGCAATTACAGAAAATCTTAGTTTATGCTCTTTTGTGCAGTCATTTGCATACTCTCTCATCCTCTTAATCACTTTAACACCAAAATTCACAGCATCTTCACTTTCATGAAGGTGACTTCCAGTATGATATTTAACTGACTCTGTAAGCCCCGCATAGCCAAAAGATTTAGTAGTATTCATAAACTGATAGTATTCTTCCCCATCAAATTTCTGAGTTAGAAACTTTAGCAAGTTTTGTCTGTGCAACAAATCATCTGTAATATTGTGCTTTATCAGAAGGATTTCTTCCATCTTCTTTAATCTCCTATCTAATAGATCCATAAACTTAGTATCATTGCCCTTTGCTTCATAAGCCAGCCTCGGAAGATTCAAAGTGATGTAAATATCATTTCCTGTCCTCAAACTCCCCCACGGCCCTGCATAAGCAGAATCTAGTCTAGTTCTGCATCCCATGTAATTAAAGTTCTCAGTTTGCCACTCAGGCATACCGTTCCCAATATAAGGGGTTCCATACTTAGCCATAAACTCATGAACTAATCTTACTTCTTCAGGATATTTGTTAAAAGTCTCCTTCCTTATCTTGTAAACATCATTAGGCCACATATGCTGCTTTCCCACATGATCTCCCTTAATCTTCATCTTAGTATACTCTCTTAACAGCCTCAAACTTTCTTCTTCATAATCTCCATAAACCCCCATGATTTTTCCATTTGGCCCTACAGCCGGAACATTCTTTAAGAACTCAGGAATTCCAAACTCCCAACAAATATTGCTGAAAACTACCTGCCCCCCTCTTGCAACATAACTCTGGTTTAACTCATAAATAAACTCCTGCGCAGCCTGCCTTACTGCCTCATCACTTAGCCCCCTTACAAAAGGAGCAAGCCATACATTAAAACAATCAATTGACTGCCCCCCCGCCATTTGCGTTTGCGAAGCTAAAAGAATCTTAGCACAATGCTGAATAGCCACAGATAAATGCTTTGCAGGCCCGGCAATTGAAGTGTGCATTCCAGTTCCATCTGCCTTTAATCCATCCTTAAAAAACAAAGCAGGAACATGTTGAATACAATTTGGACGCGTAGCTGCATTTGACAAGATATGGATATGATAATCTCCAGAAAGGTGTGAGTCAATTAAGTTCTGCGGAAACAACTTCATCATCGCATATTGTTCTAGTGTCTCCCCTGATATAATCCAGTTAATTGTCTCTGGAGTATGCTGTAAATTAGCATTTTCTCTTTTAATATCTGTAGCCATCCCTTTAGAAATCATCTCACCCACATCATAAATTGGCATACCTACTCTCGTGTACCTTTTCCTAGCATCTTCTAAACCATACTCCAGTAGTTTTACATTAACAGTCTCCCTTATTAAAGGTGAAGAGATATAAGTAAGGTTCAAGTTTTTTACAAACTTCTCAACTTCCATAGCAATTCCATCTGCCTGCTCTTCAGCAATCTCAGTTTCCTTAATCAAGCTTCTAGAGATTTTAGCTCTGTCAAAAACCTCAAATTTCTCAGAACTAGTTCTAATAAAAACATCATCTGTCCTAAATCTCTTTGCAGCAGCCCAATCATACTTGTATAGTAAAGCAAAGATTAACCGCCTTACTTCTGACATTGGAACAACATGTTTATCTTCTTCTTCTAAATTAGAATCAATCTCCCTAGCAATTCTCTCTGCAATTTCAGGAGTAGTTCCAGCCCTTAAACAAATAGAAATAACTTTGTCAAAATCGTACTTCTCAACCATTGAAAGCCAAAAATTCAACTTGCTTCTATCTTTCAAACTAAAATCATCAATCTCAATCTTTTCCATGACCTTATCTGTCCTGCTTTCAACCATCTTCTATCTCTTTGGCAACCTTTTTGAAAGGTTGACCTCTTTTACCATATTTTCAAAACTTCGAAAATCTTTAGATTTTTGAGAGCTCTTAGAAATGTCCTTCACGACATTTCTAAAGTCATCAATATCTTTAAAATCCTTATAAACTGATGCAAATCGGATATAAGCAACCTTATCCAACCTCTTTAGCTTATTCATAACCATTTCACCTATTATCTCACTTTTTACTTCTTTTTTCTTCCTTATCTTTTCTTCAATTTCATTAACAGCCTTCTCAATCTTATCATGGCTTACAGGCCTTTTTTCACAAGCCTTAACCATGCCTGATAACAACTTCTCCCGGTTATACGTCTCTCTTCTTTTATCTTTCTTTATAATATAAAACTTACTGAGTTCAAATCTTTCATAAGTTGTAAATCTCCTCTTACACTTTAAACATTCACGTCTTCTTCTTACAACTCCCTCAACATCTCTTTTGTCAGTAACTTTTGTTTCTTTCTTCCCACAGTAAGGGCATAGCATCATAATGTCAGAAAAACTGTTACATTGGCAGATTTTTCTGAGCACAAGAAAATCGTGAGATTTTCTGTGCAGAAAATTCCCAATTTGTAAGGAATTTTCTCGCATCCAGAAGTCCAAAAACACTCACGGACTTCTTGACCTACAATATATTGTATGTCTTAACCATTATTGATACCAATAATTGTATTAAGATATAAACTATAATTCTCTTTAGTATTTAAACATTTCTATAATAAAAGATATAGTTTAAGAGGAGCAGAGTAACTTAGTAGTGGTGTCTGGGTTCTCTGTCGACGAAGAAAACAATTGAGGTGATTACCAGCCCAATAATTATCGTCACTAAAAACACATCAAAACTCTGCTCAGTTTTAAGCGATAGTGCAAAAACTCCAAGCCCCATTGAAAGAAATCCAAGTACATATCCTAAGTAAATCAAGAAAGATACTGCAAATGGCCTCTTGTGTACTTCAAGTCCTAACTGCTCACTTTTCATCGCAGTATACTTCTTTTTTAACAGCATATGATTTGCCAGCCAGAATATAAAAGAGATTACTAAAACCAGCCATACTACCCACAAAAAGACTTTAAAATTTCCATGAATACTATTATATACTACACTCCAGAATAAGTAATACCCCACGGCAATTGCTAAAAACACTACCCCCTGAACACCTTTTTCCATAACTAACATTATCAACTAAATTATATAAAGCTATCTTAAGGGAAAATCCAAAAAAACCGTAGGTTGTTTTGAATATAAAATTATCCTCGAAAGAAGAAAAAGTAATTTAAAGTGTGTTTCTCTAATATTTTAAAGAAAAATGAGAAAAAGAGGGAACGCAAACTTAGTCATAATTGTACTACTAATTCTAATTGTAGTCACTGCATCTCTTGCCTTACTTCTAATTATAAAGAACTTCAATATATATGAAGAAGGAGAAAAATTTTCCTGCCTTCAAGATGTAGACGTGACAATTTTATCAGCCTGCTATACTAATAATGTCCTCCAAGTGGAGGTAAAAAATAACAAGGCTCCTGCTATTGGGGATTTTTTACTTTTTTTATTTAACTATCAAGACGGAACTTCAGAAAAAATTCCCACTCCCCCAAGAACTGTTATTGGAGCTTATGAACAGAAAACGGTTTATGTTGCATATAACAAGCCAATTACCGAATTTTACATCATCCCAAGATTACAGCAAGGAGGCCAGCTTTGCTACGACAACTCTCCTAGCTATAACGATCTAGAACCATGTTAAAGAGATGTATTATTTTGTTTATAATAATGATTTTCTTAATTGAAACTGTATCTGCAATAACCACTATCTCTCCAACAGAACTTTACTCTGGACAGGATTTAAGAATTGTTATTCGCCCTAACAGGAATTACGGATTCTACCCAATACTTTATGTGATGAAAAACTCCACGGTTGTAGACACAATTAACACAGACTGTTCAAATCCTTGCACTACAAGACCTACCCTTATTGATTATATCATTCCTTCTAACTTTGAAGGCCAATACTACATTGCAACTTTTGATTATCGAATTGATGACTGGGAGTTTGATTTTTTTGATGTTCTCGCCCCCCCAGAATCATGGCAGATTTATAATACATACATCTCAGATTTAGAAAATCCCCAAGACTATATTGTTAATCCCATTGCAGGAACTAATTCCAATATTACTATTAATTCAGTTCTTTTTGCGCAGCAGTGCACACGGTATCAACTATCTGCATATCTCTGTGAGCCCGTTACAGGCTCTTCTGTATTATCTTTTGGAGAAATCAGGAAAATTTCAAATGTTGGAGGAAACTGGCAGACCGTGCCTCTCCTTGGTTCATACTCTTCTCCTGTAATTGTCTGTACTTATAATATCCCCTCTACAACAGACCCCCCAGCAGTAACAAGAATTAAAAATATCACCAGCTCAAGTTTTGATTTGAAAATTCAAAATCCCTGCGATTTAACCACTCCAACTTCTTCAGATGTTACCTGTCTAATCATAGAAAAAGGAGCGTACAATTTAGAAGATGGCACTAAACTCGAAGCCTTCACTTACACTTCCACTCAAACAGACCGAAGTGGCGACTGGACCCCGGTTAATACCGGATTTTCACAAAGTTATGCCAATCCAAGAGTAATCGGACAAGTAATGTCTTACAATGATACAAACTGGAGCTCGTTCTGGTGCTCAAATGGAAACCAAGCAGATCCGCCAACATCTAATCTTTACACTGGAAAACATGTAGCTGAAGATCCAAATCGAGTAAGAAAAAATGAAACCATGGGTTATATAGTATTTGAGCAAGGTACAGGAACAATCGGTAATCTGGATTATGAAGCTGGCCGCACAGGTAATACTATCCGGGGAATAGACAACTCCCCCCCATATCCTTGCTCTTTATCCTCTACATTCTCAGTTGGAGTTGCAAGTCAAGTAGCAATGAATGGAGGCAATGGCGGCTGGGCTTATTTATTTGGCTCTTCTCCAATAACCTCTGTAATTAACCTTGCAATAGACGAAGACCAGTGTAGCGACTCAGAAAGAAATCATGCAGCAGAAGAAGTTGATTATCTCGTCTTCTCTTCACAAGGCAGGCTAACTCGGACTGTCGCAACTCAACAGCAAACAGTCTGCAACTCAACAAATTATACTTATCTAGTTCCTTTAACATATCAATACCGCATTTCAAATAGAAACTGCTTCTATCAATACCAAGGAACAGATGCAATGCAGTTCTTTAGAAAACCCGGAACTTGGATTGTAAGAGTTGAGCTAGCAGGCACAGTTTCAAATCAAACAAACTTCACATACAATACCCTCACAGCAATTAATTATACTGACCTGATTGATTTTGGAAACTTAGTGGCAAATCAATGGGTCACTTCTCGCCCTACGGGCGGCGTTGATTTAGTTAACCAGGGAAATATAGGGGTAAATCTCACTTGGCAAGGCCAGAACTTCCAGTGTGTCTCCCCCCTCTTATGTTCCGGAAGATGGGATATTTCCTGGCCAGATCCGGTTTTCCAGGTTGATGATGATCCTTTCTTTAATGAAACAACAGAAACAGGAGTCTACCCAGCCTATCTTACAAACTATAGTGTTGCTTATTTTTCCCCATACCCCTATCTAAGAACTTGCATATCAGATAAATGCAATAACTCAATTGGAGAGCGTTTTAAAACTTACTACAATATGAAAATTCCAGAGCTCCCAGAGGGAACTTATGAAGGTGCCGTACAAATTAACATCCTTATTCCTTCATAATCAATAATAGAAATATTTAAATAATAGATTTACAAACATATAACATGAAAAGGACGGTGATTATTGCAAGCATTATACTGATTATTATGTTTTCTTATCTAGTTTTATCACAACAAACATCACGTGGAAGATTTCAAGTTGCTAACGAACCGCCCTATACTTCTGATTATGAGGTTAGAGATAGCAACACTCACTGGGATGACACAGTACTTACCACGCATGATTTAACAACGGAAATACGTTGGAGAGTGCGCGACCCAAACCCAGACCAAATTACAACAACTATCTGTATTGGCACAACACCAAATCCTTACTCTAATAATGCTTGTACAATTGCAAATTATACAATTGGCCCTTCTCCGAGAAACTCACCTCAAAGTTACACCTACGGAACAGATCCAGCAGGCCCGGGTGTTTCTAATACTATTTATTTAAACGACACAGATTGTAACTTTATCTCTGGTTTATGCTCAAAATTATTCTACGTAGATCTTTATGCAGAAGATGATAGAGTTCCTTCAAACTCTTCAATTAACCAGTATAATTTTACTTTACTAAACCAGGTTCCTACTAATCCTCATAGCTTTGTACCGTTAGAAACTCATGATCAAACACCAGATATTAACTGGACAGCAATAGACTTAGATGATGGCAGCCAAGATCACTGGCCAGCAGACACTCTTACGTACCACGTTCAAGTCGGAACTGCTTTTACTGACAATTCCTATCTAGCAGACCCTGCTGCCTCTTCACCTCAAGCAACTGTCACCAATCCAATACCTTGGGGAACTCCCGGAGCATTAGACGCCCGCACAACAGCATACGCAAGAATCTGGACAACAGATAACTTTATGATAAATTCTTCAAATAATGACTCAACATTCGAATTAGTAGATCACCTACCCCAGTTTGTTGACGTCTATCTTTCAGATGTTTCAGCAAATGAACTTTCCTGTACCGGCTTTGTGCAAAACTGCTTTGTAAACCCAGCAGCTGGAACTTATGCCCCAATCCATATAACCTATCGGTTTAATGATTCTGATAGAGACTGTGGCGGCTTTCCAACACACGCTGCTGGCGCAGACCTATGTTTAGTAGATGCAGCAGGCTCAGTAACTTGTCTTCCTACAAATGCAAACTATTCCTTTACCTTATCATATTCAGCAGCCTCAAATGAATTTTGTAATTTTACTGTTGATATTGCCCAGGGAAATGCAAACTCAGTAGAATTTTTCAGATCCCCAGGAGATTACAAGATTCATGTAAATGCAAGTAGCCAGGCTGGCGCTTCCACTACAATTTTTAATGCTAATTGGACATACGGTTCTCTCCCAGATATTTTCTACTCATCTTCAGTAGACCTAGGTGATCCAAGCACTTGTGGTGGTAACGATATCCAACTAGGCTCTTGGAATCCAGGTAGCTGTTTAGCAGTAGCAAACAATTCAGGAAACGTATTACTCAATTTAACTTGGGAAGCAACTGACTTTGGATTAGGAGCCCCCTCTGATTGCTCTCCAAGTAATACTACTTGTTGGGATATAACTTCTAATCCAGAATTTGAATTAGATGATGATAATCTTCAAGGTGAGTCTACAGAAACCGGCTTTTTCCCTATCACAATTCCAGAAACAGCCTTTGTCAGAGAATTCTACCCATCAGGCGGACTAGATGTTTGCGATAGGATGACTTGCGATAGTTCAAGTTTAGATGAAACCCTAGACACCTACTTCCATATCTTGCCGCCAGTAAACCTAGAGCCAGGAACCTATGAAACAGATATTACAATAACCCAACTCCCGCTATAAAATGAAAAGAATAATTTTAACTTTGCTTTTAGGAATTTTCCTAGCTAGTGTAGTCAGTGCCGTAGGAGTTACTTTTCCACAACCACAAAATATGGAATTACGTCCAGGAGAAAACAATTACTTTATTTTCCAAATACAGTCTGACCACTTTCCCATTATTTGTATTCCTGAAATAGAAAGTTCAGACAACTTACAGATAATTCTAGAAGACAATTATACAGTAGCTCAAAACCAGCGTTTTAATGTTCAAGGAGAAGTTGTTCTTTCTAAAGGTGCATCATTCGGGGATTATAAGACTACCTTCTGCATTTTGTGTATGCCTCTTGAATCAGAAGGTTCAACAGTCAATATAAAAACCTGTGGCCTTCCAGTAACAGTAAGTGCCGTTGCTCAGAGATCAGGCCCAAATCTATATGAGCCTCCAAGTCCAAGCTACCTCATTCCAGTAATTGTAATCTTATCAATAGCTATAATAATACTTCTAGCAATAATCATCATTTACTTGTACAGAAAAAGAAAAAGATAGGAGGTGAAAATGCGTCTTACAGTAGTTATCTTCTTACTTATTATTATATCTGGAACTTTCTTAGTTTCAGCTAAATCCACTACTGGCAGATTTGTAATTACAGGAGGAGTAATTGAAGGTAATGAGACTCTTGCTGATGTACAAGAAAATGGCGAAGGATTTTTTTCTAAAGTCAAAGAGTTTTTTAAAAGTATCATAGATTTTTTCAAATCCGATTTAGAGTTAGCTACTGCCTTTGAGGTTTCAGGTAGCTTTCAAGTAACTTCTTTTTGTGGAGATAACAATGTAGATTATGGAGAAGAATGCGACCTCTCAAACCTAGCTAACCAGACTTGTAGCTCTTTAGGATATGCTTACGGAATCTTAAATTGCACTTCAGATTGTTATTTTAATGAATCTCTCTGTGCCTTTTCTCCAGAACAGCCGCCTAGTGGTGGAGGTGGAGGAGGTTCAAGGTTTCCTCCAAGGGAGTGTGAAGATGGTATTGACAATGATGAGGATGGTTTAGTAGATTTTATTGATGATCCTGGGTGTACTAATCTTTTAGATGACTCAGAATTTAACCCCTGCTTTGTAAAATGGGAATGTTCTGACTGGACAAGCTGTAAGAAAAGCACGCAGCAAAGAGTATGCAACGACCTGAATTCATGTGAAGAAACAAAAGTTGAAATCCGCGAGTGTGTAGAAATAATTCCTACAGTTGAAATTCCTTTTATTGGATTAATCGCACTTGACTTCTGGTTTTTAATTTATTTATTGATAATATTCTTAATAATTCTTATCCTTACGATAATTATCTATAGGAAGGTAAAGAAAAAGCAAAGAAAAACTAGAAAAAAGAAGCACTAGCCCGCCCAAATTTTGTTAAGCTCTTCTTTTGTGTATTGGTCTAGTACCGCTGAAAACAAGGCATTTTCTTCATCTTGAATATGTTCTCTTAATTTCTCACTTATCACTTTCCCAGAAACTCGCAGAGCTCTTTTAACCTCAAACTCACTTCCAGATTCTATTGCTCTTTTTATTGTATCTTTATATGGCTTTAACTCTCTATGGTCAAATAACATTTTCTCAACAGGAATAAGGATATTACTCCTTTTCAACTTAGGAAAAATTAACTCCTCTTTTTTTTCATGATGGTCCCATAAAGCAACAATTTTCTTAAATACATGCAACAAATTAGAATAATTAACAATCTGGGATTGGGCAATAACCTCTAATTCCATTAACTCCCTTTCAATGTCTTCATGCTCTGCTTTCAGAGATTCAATAAAGTCTTCCATTATTCTTTGAAAGTCCAAGTATTCATTATTTTTATTACTTTCTGTTTTTATTGATTACAATAACTTTATAAAACCAATAAAACTAACCCCTAAATGGGAATATTTAATAGAAATAAAAACAACACTTCAGAAATAGATACTGAAACACTTTTTTTAATAGCTCTCGCTCAACAAAGATACTCTAATGTTAAGCAACAAGTTAGGAATGAGCTTGCAATCCCAGAAGGACCAGTTGGTGAAGATTCTTACCAAAAGCGTCTGCAAACTGAACTATACAAAGAAATCAGAGGATTGTCAGGCCTTGAAAAAGATGCTTACTCTTTAGTATTTAGCGCCTGCCTTCTTGGAGATGGCTATAAAACTCTTTCATATCAGTTACTGACTTCAGCCCATAAAGAAAGCTTAGCAGAAAAAGTAAAAAATAATCAAATTCCACATAGAAAACCTGCAGCTACAAATAATAAAAAAGTTAGTCAAACACCTGCCCCAAGGTAAAGTTTTATTTCAAAGCCTTTTCTAACTTCTCTTTGTCAAAACCAACAATAATCTCTCCATCTACATCAATCACCGGAACTCCCATTTGTCCACTCTTTTCAACTGCTTCCTGCGCAGCATTAGCATCTTCAGCAACATTCTTATCTTCAAACTTAACCTTTTTTTCTTTTAACCAATCCTTAACTCTGTGACACCAGGGGCATGTTTCTGTTGAATATACAATTACTTTTTTTGCCATGTTTACCTCCTAAAATATAAAACTTAAAATAAACAGCCCTAAGGCTATTAAAGTAGTAATAAAGTATACAGTCCGATTCCAGTTATAAATCTTACCCCCATCAAAAGGCTGAACAGGAATCATATTAAACAGAGCCAGTAATGCATTAATTGTCAGCCCATATGAAAATAATAGATTTAGTACACCTACTGGTTTCAGTAAAACTAGTGGAACTAAAAATATTGCCGCCAAAACAATATTAGTTGCAGGCCCTGCTAACGAGATCTTACCGTGCTGTTCCTTGTTAAGGTAACCTCTTATCATAACCGCTCCAGGAGCTGCAATAATAAACCCAAATAAAGATAGAGCCAAAGCCAGCCATAGCATATTATAAAAAGCCCTAAATTCCGCCCAAAGTCTATATCTTTGCGCATAATACTTATGCATTAATTCGTGAAACAAAAACCCAATTCCTACTGTAAAAGCTGAGATTCCCAAGGCAATTACAAATTTATTTAGTGAAGAAAAAAAGCTTAATCCTCCAGAAAATAAAATAGCAAAAGCTAGAGAAATCATAATCCAAGCAAAAAACAAATCTTTTATCTCTTTTTCTGAAAACCTCATTTTAGTTCTAGTTTTCTAGCCTATTTAACAGTTTTCATAAGCTTCTTAATTTCCCGCCCATTTTAATTTACCTCCAAATTAAGAACGAAAGAATATGTGCTTAGTTAGCCCTAGGTGTTGTCTTAAGGGAAGATCCTACAGAAGAAACCGTAGGTATCTCGTGCTTAGTTAACTATAGTTAACAAAGTATATAAATGTTTACTATATACGAAATCCAGAAAAATAAAAATAGAAAAGTTGGTGTTTAGTGTTTTGCAATGGACATAACATTCCTTATAGCCACTACAATTGTAGCTGGTACAAAGATTGCAAGCAATGCATTCAGAACCCTGTCAAGTACATCAATAGCTGAAACTACATTTGAACCAAATGCAGCCACAATTACTAAAGCTACACTAGACAATAGGAAATGTGTTGATTCTTCATCTGTAACATTCAATAATCCTACTATCAATCCAATTACTACTAAAGCTATTAATAATCCGCTAGAAAGGCTACCAATTAATGCAAAGACAATTGCAAGAATCACCCCAATTAGGAATGCCCATCCTCCAAGTCCTTTTGATTTTTTTGCCATTTTATCAACCCCCTTTCATTTCTTAAACATTAGTTTACATTAAGCATTAATCTTGCCTTCATAGCATTAGTTGAAGGCCAATATGCATCTATATAACACGTATTTATCCCTTTTAATTCTAATGTTTCTGACTTTCCGCTATCAATCTTTCCTATATTCACCCCGCACCCTCTAAAATCAAGTCCATCAAATTGAGTATTTAAGCCCCTAACCTTCAGCGTAATCCTGACATTCTCTCCCTTACTAATCGATAACCCTGAAACTAAACTGTTTGCAATGTAAAAACCTCTATCATCTACTTCAATAATATTCTCTGTATTTTTTAAATTTTCCTGATATGATTCTGTTTCCAGCGCTAAACTTTCAGTATTTAGCTCAACTTTCATAAATGAAGCCTCAGAATTATTAATAACACCATTCTCAACTCCACTAAACTCTAAAGCCCCTTTTTTTACTTCATCATTTATTGTTGAGTATAACATAACTCCTACAACTAGTAATAAGCCTACTAACACTAAAACCAATACACTTAGCAAGGTTACAATCGTCCTCATTCTTTTTGATAATCTTTAATTGCTTTTTTTAGTGCATCTGCCGCCAAATTTGAACAATGCATCTTAATCGGAGGAAGTCCCTTCAGATTCTTAGCAATCTCCTCTCTTGTAATTTTACTTGCCTCATCCAAGCTTTTTCCCTTAGCTAGTTGAGTAATCATTGAAGATGTAGCTATTGCAGCTGCACATCCTAGGGTTTGAAACCGAATATCCTTTATATAATCTTCGTTTCCCCTTTTTCCAACCTTTATATAAACCGTCATAATATCCCCGCATCTTGGGTTGCCAACCCTTCCAATCCCATCAGCATCCTCTATCTTGCCCATATTCTTCGGATGGAAAAAGTTCTGCATAACTTTTTTTGAGTATTCCATTTTATTATTTTAGTTTATTTAATTGGTCTAGCAGCCTCTGAATCTCTTTTTCTGTCATCCCATGTGCCTTGCAGCCCTGTTCTAAAGTTTCTTGCATTGACATAGGACATCCTACACAGTGCATGCCCTTTTCCATTAAAATCTCAGCTGCCTTTGGCTTGTTCATTAAAATCTCACTAAATTTCGATTTTTTTGTTATTTTCATGTTTGCTATTATTTCCCCCATTTTATTTTAATTTAATATTGACTTTTTTATTTTTTATCTTTACAATCCGGCCAGGAGTGCCTACAACAGTGCAATATGAAGGAACATTTTTATTTATTATGAATGTATCTGCCCCAATTTTTACATTATCTCCTACAGTCATTGAACCAAGTAATATGGATCCAACGCCAATAATTACATTATCTCCTATTGTGGGGTGTCTTTTGCCCTCTTCCTTTCCTGTTCCCCCAAGGGTTACATTATGATACATTACACAGTTTTTCCCAATTTCTGCTGTCGCCCCAATAACTGTCCCCATACCATGATCTATGAAAAATCCACGGCCTATTTTTGC
Organism: archaeon; assembly: GCA_043815245.1. Taxonomy (GTDB): domain Archaea; phylum Nanobdellota; class Nanobdellia; order Pacearchaeales; family GW2011-AR1; genus JBDRJD01. The sequence continues at coordinate 13,750 of JBDRJD010000028.1, read as the reverse complement.
TCCTGGGTGAATCTCAATGCCTGTTAGGAAACGAGAAATTTGTGAGACTAACCTTGGGATAAATGGGATTTTTATGTAATAAAGCGGGTGTGCTATCCATCTGTGGATAAGTATAGCGTGCCAACTTGGATATAGCAAAAATTCAATATTTTTTGCAGCGGGATCATTCCTATAAATTGCCTTTATATCTTCAAACATTTTCATGTTAACCCGACCTCCTCTTTAATTTCTTTAATAGCATTAATTGCAACTTCAAAAAACTCCTCTAGACTCAACCCTAGCCCTTCACACTCTCTAATAATATCTCTCCTTACAGCTGCTGCAAACCTTTTATCCTTAAACTTTTTTTTCAAACCGCTTACTTCCATATCACTTATCTTACTGCCCCGCATTAAGGCATATGCATGAATCAGACCCGTGATGGTTTCTGAACAAGCCAGAGCATACTCTGTTTTATTCGATCTTTTCTTATCTTCAAATCCGGGTATTTCAAACCCATAACCATGAGACAGCACAGTTTCAATAAACTCTTCATCAAAACCCGCCTCTTTTAATATCTCAGGTGCTTTAGACATGTGGATCTTAGTATCTTGCTTAGTGATCCCCCAGTCGATATCATGCAAAAGTCCAAGCATTGCCCAATAATCTGCATCTTCTTCCAACTTTTCGGCTAGTTTCCTCATTATTGCTTCACTTTCTAAATAGTGATTAAAATCTTGCTTATCTTTATTATACTTTTTAAGCAATTCAATTGCCTTTTCTCTTGTAATTGGCAGGCTCATCCTGCAATCCTCCTTAATTTATGTACTGATTCTTTTATTTTTTTAATAGTATAATCAATCTCTTCTTCTGTTGTATCAAACCCTAAAGTTAATCTTAAACTTCCATGAGCTTCTTCCTCTTTTAAACCAAGTGCAGTTAAAACATGGCTTGGTTTTAGCGAATGCGTTGAACACGCACTACCTGTACTTGCTTCCACACCTTCTTTACTTAACAATAGCACTAAACTCTCGCCCTCAACACCTTTAAATGAAACATTAACATTACTAAATATTCTTTTTTCATGGCCCCCATTTAGCCCCGCGCCCTCAATTTTCAGTATCTCTTCTGTTAGTTTATTTTTTAATTTCCTAACTTTTTCAGCACTTTTCATTTTTTTATCTAACAGCTCTACAGCTTTTCCAAGTCCAACAATTCCCGGGACATTTTCTGTACCTGCTCTTAGCCCTCTTTCATGCTTCCCTCCATGGATTATGCACGAGATTTTCACGCCCTTCTTTACAAAGAGCATACCTATTCCTTTAGGTCCATTTATCTTATGCCCGGATACGCTTAACAAATCTATATTTTCCAGGTTTATTTTTAGCTTCCCAAAACTTTGAACAGCGTCAGTATGAAAGTATACTTTTTGTTTTCTACACAATTCTGCAATCTCTTCAATTGGCTGAATGGTTCCTAGTTCATTATTAACATGCATTATACTCACAAGAAGCGTATCTTTTTTAATTTTCTTTTTTATCTCCTCAATATTCACCACCCCCTCTTTATTAACTGAAACATAGTCCACTTCATAACCTTTCTTCTCTAAAAATCTGCAGGTTTCTAAAATTGCTGGATGTTCTATCTTACTAGTAATAATATGCCTTTTTGATTTATTTTCGTGGATTAAGCCCTTAATTGCAAGATTATCAGATTCAGTCCCCCCAGAAGTAAAAATAATTTCTTCTGGATTAGCTCCCAAAAATTTAGCAATTTTTCCTCGCGCATCTTCAACAGCCTTTCTTGCTTCCTCTCCTTTTTTGTGCAAACTTGACGCATTGCCAAACTTTTCACTAAAATACGGAATCATAGCTTCAACTACTTCCTTATCTACCTTTGTTGTTGCAGCATTATCTAAGTAAACTTTCATTTTTTCTTTTTCTTAGGTTTTTCTATTTCTTTTTCTGGAAATATCGCGCCTGTAAACCCGCACTTTTTACATCTCCACATGCCTATGTGCGCTCCAGCAACCATTACGAGATCACTATCTTTACATTTTGGGCAAAATTTTATTCTCATAATCCTAAATTAACACTCTTTCACTTTTCCCTCGCATATATCTAAGATTCCTTTATTATGCTTTTTACAGATGTCGCATGCACATTTGGACTTTTTCACAACTGAAATTAGCCTCATAATCTCCCTTACAGCCATCTTATTATCTTTAACTATGACCTTCGCTGACTTCTCAATCTCCTTTTTAACGCTATCTGAAAATTTAATCTCTTTTGCTCTCTTGTTTTTTAAATACTGCGAGATAGCAGCTTTACTGACTCCCAAGATATTTCCAGCCTTCTCATAAGTCAAATCATGCTTTTGTGTTAGTTCTCTAGCTAGTTCTCTTCTAATTCCCGGAATTATGTACCAGACTTCTATCTCTTGCGGTAAAGAATACATTTTAACCTCCAACTGAAAATTTATTTACCCCCATTAAGGGAAGGTTTTACAGAGGAAACCGTAGGTGTCCTGTGTATAGTTAACTATAGTTAACATAATATATAAATCTTTCGCATTTAGAACCAGTCTACTTTAGGATAATCGCACCAGTTGGGCAGGAATCCCTTGCTTCCTTTGCTTTTTTTTCATCTTCTCCAGTCACACTTGCCTTTCTCACTACTGACATACTCCCCTTTAAAACAAATATTTCTGGAGCTACAGCCTCACAGTTGCCACATCCAATGCATTTTTCTTTATCCACACTCACTTTTGCCATATTAGAATTTCCTCTTTTTATAAGTCACATCCAGCTAATTCAGCTAATTTCTCTAAAGATTGCTCTCCGTAAATTATTTCTCCATTAATATCCCATGCCGGCACGCCTCTTAAACCAGCACAAGCTTCTGGTTGTTCAGTACATTCAACATAAGTTACATACTTGAACGACTCTCCAAATGTCTCTTTTTGATTTTTACAGTGCCCGCATAACTCACTCCCATACATTATCACTCCCTGATCTGTTAAGCACTGCGCAAAACTATCATAATCCTCTTTCTCAGTAATCGCCACATATCCAGTATACTTTGTAATATTCATTGCCACAAAATAAAAAGCCAGAACTAAAACTGTTAAACCCACCACTGTCAAAAATACTCTTTTACGCGAATCCATAAATATTACTATTATTTAGTATTTTTAAAGCTTATGTCAGAAATGTAAAGTGCCAGAAAACATTTCCGAGCAGCGAAAATTTAATAAATTTTCGGGGCAGAAAATTCTTTAACAGAATTTTCATGCATCCTAAAGTTTCAAAAAGTCATTCCTTGGGGATAAACTCTTGAAACTTTTTGATCTTTGCTAATCTCTTTTAAATATATACCAGTCAGCACCTATTTTTTTTTCTACATCTATGACTCTTTGAAGTTCCAGCTAACTTTCCTTCTAAGTTTCTTGTAAAAGTAACCTCACTACTATCTTTATTTTTTCGCTCAACAAAATTAATCTCCCCATAACATGAAAATCTTTTTGTAGATTGGATTATCTTAGCCTCTTCATACATGCTCCCCGATAAACCTAATGAATTTGAATAAAGAGGTCCCAGAAGAATATAACCTTCTTCAGGCACAAAACGTAAAGTTTCTTTTATTAATCCTGTGTAAAATCCTTGCAAAATAAGTAAATCATGCTCTTCTTCAGGAACATAGTTTTGGATACATCCCCAAAATGCATCAAATCCGCAAGTTTTCAGTATAGCGAACACATTTGGATTAGGATCCACAAAAGTTATATTTTCAAAAACTTTTGAGGGGCTTATATTCCACCCGCAAGCAGGATAAAAAACAGACTTAGGATTAGAAACATTCTCCTTAAAAGCTCTATAAATAGCAACCTCTCTTACTTCAGTGCGGAAGTGTTTTCTCCTGGCTTTTCTACGCTTCTCACCCTTTAAAACCGGGATTTTCATATATCAACTTTTGAGAGGGATTATTTAAATCTTTTTCGGAAACCTTTATAAACCATCCTTTATTTCTTTAGTCATGGTCATAGGAATCATTCTTTGGGTGATAGCAATTATTATCTTACTTGTTGTAATCATGCTTATTTACTACTTTAACAGATTTGTAGTTCTCGGCAATAGAATTGATAATTCTTTAAGTCAGATTGATGTTCAGCTTAGGAAAAGAGCTGATTTAGTTCCAAATTTGTTAGCTTCTGTAAAAGGTTACATGAAACACGAGAAAAAAGTCATCACAGAAGTAACTAATGCAAGAAAAGCATTACTTTCTGCAAAAGATATTTCTTCTAAAATGAAAGCAGGAAACCAGCTTCAAACCGCATTAAAAAGCATATTCGCAATAGCAGAAAACTATCCTAATTTAAAGGCAAATGAAAATTTCCTTCATCTTCAGCAGGAATTATCTGCAATAGAAGATAAGATAGCTTACTCAAGGCAGTTTTACAATGATTCAATTCTTTCATATAACAACTCAGTAAAGACTTTTCCAGGGGTTATGTTTGCAAGTATTTTTGGTAAAAAAGAAAGAGAATTCTTAAAAATACCAGAAGCATCTAGAGCAGTGCCTAAAATTGATTTTTAAAATGAAGTTAGTTTTTGTAGGTCCCCAAGCTTCAGGAAAAGGAACTCAGGGAAAGATAATTGCCTCTAAGCTTAAAATTCCCCATATTTCTTCAGGAGATTTGTTAAGAAATGCTACAGGTGAATTAAAGGAGAAAATTGAAGAATACACTTCTAAAGGAATGCTTGCTCCTTCAGAAATTGTTTTAGAATTAATCCAACGAAGAATTAACCAAAAAGACTGTAAAGAGGGATTTATCCTAGACGGCTTTCCAAGAAATTTAGAGCAAGTCAAAGAGCTTGAAAAAATTACTTCTATAGATAAAGTTATTGAAATTTCAATTTCTGATGATGAAGCGGTTCGTAGATTAACCTCAAGAGTTACCTGCGAGTTATGCGCTGCTGTTTTTAATGAGATTACTAATCCTCCTAAAGTTAAAGGAAAGTGTGATTTCTGTGGCGGCAGGCTTGTAAGAAGAACAGATGATAACGAAGCACCAATTAGACAAAGATTAAAAGTCTATCATGAACAGACAGAGCCAATTCTGTCAGAGTATGACTCAATTAAGATTAATGGACAGCAGTCAATTGAGAAAGTCACTGAAGATGTTTTGAAATCTCTTAGTTAAGTATTAATAATGTTTTGGGGGATGGTGGAGCGCATGTTAGCTAATTTTAAATACAGTAAAATCTACAATTAATAATGGAAAAAAGAGTATCTTTTCACGATCAAATTCAGAGAAATAAGATTAAGTCAGTGCTGCTAATAATCTCAATTGTAGTCTTCTTTATAATTGTGGGTTTTGTAATTTCAATGGCTCTTGACCCAGGCTACTTCTTTGTAATCATGATTTTTTCTATTATAATCTCAATGATTTATGTAATCACAGGTTATTATAACTCAGATAAGATTGCAATAGCTTCAGTTCGCGCAAAACTTGCTTCTAGCACAGAACACAGGCAGTTATTCCATGCAGTAGAGGGACTTACAATTGCCTCTGGCCTGCCAATGCCAAAGATTTACATTATGGAAAATGAACAAATAAATGCCTTTGCTTCTGGCCGTGATCCAGAGCATGCAGTAATTTGCGTTACAACTGGCGCTATAAAAAAGCTTAATAAACAAGAGCTTGAAGGAGTTATAGGTCACGAACTAAGTCACATTGCAAATTATGATATACGTTTTATGACTCTTACTGCAGTCCTAGTGGGGATGATCGCAATTTTCTCTCAAATATTCTTAAGAAGCCTATGGTATTCAGGTGGTAGCAGAGATAGAGATAGTAAAGGTGGTGCAATCTTGCTTTTAATTGGGATTATACTTGCGATTTTAGCTCCACTTGTGGCTAATCTTGTCAGCTTTGCAATATCTAGAAAAAGAGAATTTGCAGCTGATGCTTCTGCAGTAAAGTTTACTAGATACCCACCAGGACTAAAATCAGCTTTAAAGAAGATTCAATCTGAGCACGTCTCTGAACAAGAAAAACGCAAAATCAACAAAGCAGTCGCCCCTTTATTTATGTCAGATCCTTATAGAAAGAAAGTCCAAGGATTATTTTCTACTCACCCCCCAATTGAGAAGCGAATTGCTATTCTTGAGAAGATGTAGAATCTTCTATTTTCTCTATATAATGTCTCTTAATATATCCAATCAATCCACCCAAACCATTATTAAAATTTTCTTCAATTGTTCCTAGCAAATCATCTTCATGCTCACTTGACCATTGTTCAAGTCTTCCAATTTCAGCTAATGCTTCTTTGTCATCCTCTCGGTAAGCTTTTTTTGTTAAATCCCCTAAAGCAGTAAATCCTCCCCTAATTCCTTTTGTATAAAACTCTATTTCATCAATGCTTTGGTAAACTTCTTGTAATTTTGAGTAAAATCTGCAAGCATTAACTGTATCTTGTAAACACTCTTCAGGCAATGTGTTTGTCTGAGCTACTTGAATAGGTACAAACCCCCAGTCCGAATATTCCATACCTCTAATTGCATACACTGCAGGAATAATAGAAGATAATCTGTGCCTTAATGCTGGCACAATTCCAGAACTCTCATTACAAACCCAGCTCCAAATAGAAATAATATCTTCTTCTCCCATATTGGATATTTCAACACTCTTTAAATTTTCAGCAATTACCATACCTGTAGCTTCAATTACTCTTTCTTTTAACTCTTCCTCCTCTAAAATATCATAAGCTTCTTCAGCTGCACAAAGGTAATTTCTCATTCTCCTAAACTCTTTAACTACAGGATGGCCTTGATATTTTTTTGCAGCTTCTATTCTTCCTTTAGTTAGTGTTGGTGTTTCAATCATTTTAAATCTTGCTCAGAACTCTTTCTACCGGGTTAAAGATAGCACAATTTAGGAGTTTAAAAAGCTTCTCACATACTCAACTTGCATTTTAGTATTGAGCTCAATTATCTTCTTGAAAATCTTCTCAACTAATCCAGGATTTTTTAATTCATACTTCTCAGCAATTCTTTTAGCTTCGTCTATCACCTCTCTTTCTCTTGAAAGGTCAGCTAAGATGCCTTTAATCTGCTCTTCGTCTTGCAAGTCCTTTAATCCAGGATTTTTCTGTAATTTAGCCTGAGCCACACACTTCCCAATACCACTTATTCGCTCACTAAAAAGTAGAATATTACTAACATCCAGCTTAGCTATCTCCCCATAACTTTCACTTTCTTCACCTTCACTGCACAACTCAGGAAGAATTTCTTTGTAAAATTCAATTATCTCTTTCCCAATATCAAAACTAAGCATTTTCACTTCAGTCTCAGGAATAATCCTCTGTTTTCTGGGGCTAGTTAACTCCTCTTTCTTAAACACTATTGGAGACTGATCTGGAAACTCAAACCTTCCAAACTCAGAATCCAAGTCCTGCTCTTTTTTCAGCCTATATTCAAACCAGGTCATTCCACTGGAAAATTCCTCACTAAAGATATCTTTATTCAACTTATATCTCGATCTATCCTTTAATCCAGAGATTATCCTTTCATTAATCTGGTTTATTCTAATCCTTAAGTCCGCTATATCAATTATCATTTTATGTCAGCATATTTTTTTGCTCTTTCCTGCGCTTCCTCTAGTTTATTTCCAAATAATTTTCTGATTCTCTCAGGAACATCTTTTTCATTTACTTTTTCAAGATTTTTCAAAAACTTTTCTTTAACTTCTTTATCATACTGATTGAACTCTCTCATTTCCCTATACATACCATCATTTTTTGGATTTATCTGTCTTGCAATTGCATCTAAGATTATCTTGTTTAAAGGGGAAGCAATTCCATACATTTCCTCTGCGTTTATATCATAATCTTCCATTAAAAGTGCATACGCCTCCACTATCTCAGCCCTAATATTCTGGCCTAATGCAGAAACAATTAAATCATGTTTTTTTGGTGACATTTCTATTATTTTGGCACCCGCGTCCTCTATAACCTTAACTATCTTTTCACATTTTTCTCCAGTTCTCGAAGTCCTGCAATAAACTACATTCCTTCCTTTAATTGAGTCTACCTTTCCGTACATGGGATGCAATCCCGCCACCTCACACCCCCCTTCCGTGTATTTTAACATAGCTTCTATTGGAAATACCTTTAATCCAGTGAAATCCATAATTGCCTTGCAATTCGGGGCAACTTTCTTTATCACATCTTCAGTTACAGAAATGGGTACGCTCACAATTGTCAGATCTGCCTGTTCTGCAGCGTCTTCCATACTTATTTCAGATCCCCTACCAGAGATAATCACCTCATGCCCTGCATTTTCAAATAAAGGTTTATGGACACTCCCCATAATTCCACTTCCACCTATAATATTGATTTTCATGCTAGTTTTTCCAATGGGAATTAGGATAACTTCCAAGAATTTTTACTGTATCCGAATATTTATTTTCTGGGTCAAGATATAATCTTAGATTGTTAACTGCCATTTTTATATTTTCGTCATCTTCATACCCGTCTAACTCAAGATAAAAGAAATAGGCCTTTTTTCCATCTGGCCTTGACATGATTAACTCTAAATTTATATTTAATTCCGCAAAAACCTTTAAACTACTATACAAAACTCCGGGCTTATCGCTTATTGGAGGATGAATTGCCAAAAAAGTCTTGTCATCTCCAGTAGGCTTAGTTTTTTCTCTACTTAAAACTGCAAATCTTGTCTTATTATTTGGGCAAATATCTTTATCAATAATTTTAAAACCCGCTTCAACTAATGCGCTTTCAGAAGCAATTGCAGCAGCATCATTTAGATTTTCCCTTTTAATCATAATTGCAGCTTCTGCAGTACTAGGGACAGCCATTGTTTGTGTATTGGGATATTTTTCGCTTAAATGCCGACTTGACTGTTCTATTGCCTGATCTTTAGATAAAATCCTTTTTATCTCTCCGTGGCTTTCTAATGCTCCCAAACATAATACAATTGTCATGGCCTTTTCTTGAACTATTTTTGCCTTAGAACACTCAGTTAAAGTATCTAAGGTTTCTCTTACTTCCCCATTATAAAAATTTTCAATTGGAACAACCCCCATGTCCACCTCTCCATTTTCAACAGCCAGTATAGCTTTCCTAATTGGCTGCATTGCCACTAAGTCATCATTTGGAAAAAGCTCCCTAGTTGCTTTTTCAGTAAAGGTTTTTTCAGGGCCCAAGTAAGCTATTTTCATGATATTGGAAATTTTTCTTTAATTTTTAAATTTTCAATGTTTGAAAATCTCCGATTTTCATGTTGAGAGAATTAATTCAATATTTAAAAAACTAACTATTGAACTCAATAAACTGGTGCGCACCCCTAGCTGCCAATGCCCCCTGCGCAGCAGAAACAACTACCTGTTTCATCTTACTCTTAATAGCATCTCCAGCTCCAAAAACTCCAGAAAGATTAGTTTTCATCTCTTCATCTATAATTAAATAATTATTCTCATCTACTTCCAAATTTAAATCCTGAGCAATTGTTACAATTGGAGCGCTTCCTATCTCAATAAAAACCCCTTCAACTTTCAAGGGTCTGCTCTTGTTATCCTGTTTAATAACCAGTTCATTTACCATCTCCTTACCTTTAATCTCAGCTGGAACTGCATCCATAATAAGCTCCACTTTTTTATTCTTGCTAATCTTCTCTCTCGTAATCTTCTCACACTTCAAAGAATCCCCCCTATAAATCAGATATATCTTCTTTGCAAACTTATCTAAAATCTCCACAGCTTCACAAGCCGCATCCCCTCCCCCAATGACCGCCACGTTTTTTTCTCTAAAAAATGCAGAATCACAAGTAGCGCAATAACTCACACCCTTCCCAGTATACTTATTTTCACCTTTAACTCCAAGTTTATTCCTTTCCGCCCCCAAGGCGATTACAACCGCCTTTCCTTTAATTTTCCCCCTACTTGTTTTAACAATAAACTCCTTTTTTTCTCGACTAACTCCTTCTATCTCCTCTTCTATAAATTTTGCCCCAAACTTCTCAGCTTGTTTGTGCATAGTCTTAAATAACTCAGATGTGCTTCCCTCAAAACCAGGGTAGTTCTCAATCTTATCATAATTATTTAGCATTCCTCCCACTTTTCTTGCTATCACCGCTGCTTTTAATCCATATCTCCCAGTGTAAATTGCAGCCGACAAGCCTGCAGCACCAGCTCCAAGAATTAATACATCATAACTTTTTTCTTTAGATGCCATAACTGTATTAAATAAAGTCTATATTTAAAGCTTAATATTTACAAAAGTTTATTCTTTTTTAATAATAAGTAAGGATAGCCTTCAAAGTCTTGCTCCCCCACTTTAGCTCCAATTTTCATAAGAACTGAATATAAATGTTTCTTTGCTCCTTCAATATCCGAGAAATTACCCTTAGCCTCGATCTCAATAAAATTTCCTAGCCTCTTAACTTCATCAATTGCTATTTCTGTATTTTCGTAATCCCAAACACTTCTGATCTTCTCAACTACAACTAGTTCTTTAAAATCGAGATTTTTAAAAAGCTTCTTGAGGGCCACAACATCCTCTACTTTTGTTTCAAATTCATCACAAGAAACCGCTTCATTTTCACTTTCATTATGCCATTTCTTATAATTAAGGCTAAATCCCCTATTAGACTTCCTTAATCTTAGCCATTCTGAAATGGGCCTCTTGATTAAAAAGCTCCTGTGTGGAAGGTCATAATAAGTATCTTTTTGAAAATCATTCTTCTCTTCAAGTTTAGCAGTTGATTCTAGCTTCTCCTTTAGTTCCTTATAGTTTAATAAAGGAAATTTTAACTCCACTTCTTTATATTTTAAGTCCCCCATAGCGCAATAAAAATCAGCTACATTCTTAAAAGTTTACCTTAACAAAAATATATACGTAAAATATATAAATCCCCTTTTACTATAATTGGCATGATAGCAGACATACAAAAGAGAGCGATTTGGAATTCTACACTGATTAGTGTGAAGTATGTCTGTGGTTCAACTAAATTCAATCCGATTTCCTTCTAATATTCACAACTAATCTCTTTTTGGTTTTTTGTCGGGTATAAGAAGGATCAATTCTAAAATGTCAATAACAAATTTTGATGCGTTATGTCTGGAATGTCGCGAACCTATTCATAATCCTCTTTGTCCCTTTTGTTTATCAAGGGGGATAGAGGCATGGCTGGAAAATAAACCAACAAAGATGAGCAACTTTGTGGAAAATGAAATTAAAAAAATCTTGGGGGCACGGAAGCTCGGGAATTCTGTAAAATGCATAGCTTGCAACTCCGACCGAGCTTTCCTCTGCCCTTACTGTTTTACTGAGATGGTGTATAAGGCCTTAAAGAAAGTTAGAGCTAGAAAGGCAGATCTAGAAGAATTTATGATATTATTTAATTTTGATTTTGAACACTGTGGATACTATAAAGACGCTGAAAAGCTAGGAATAGTTTAAAAGTGAGATAATTCTACTAAATGGATGGCCAAGAAACCGAAAAGCTTAGTCCTCTTTTCAGGAGGACTAGATTCAAGATTAGTAGCTAGGCTTCTCCAAGAACAAACAGACGTAACTTTATTCTATGTAGATCTTCCATTTGGGGCAGGATGCTGCAACTCTCACTGTTCACTAAACTTTGCTCAAAAAGAACTTCTTAAAATGAAAGTAATTGATGCCACTAAGGGCAAGTATCTTCAAGACTATTTAAAAATAATTAGAAAACCTAAATTTAAAAGAGGTTCTGGGTTAAATCCTTGCATTGATTGCAGAATCTTCCTTCTTAAGTTGGCTAAAAGGTATGCAAAAGAACAAGGCATTGAGATTATTGCAACTGGGGAGGTTCTTGGAGAGCGGCCACTAAGTCAGCATAAAAAAGCTCTCCTTATTGTAGAAAAAGAAGTTGGATTAAGCGGGAAAATCCTCCGCCCCCTCTCAGCCAAATTACTTCAAGAAACAGAAGCAGAAAAGAGAGGTTTAGTTAATAGGGCAAAATTTCTTGATATTGAAGGCAGGTCAAGAAAAAAGCAGATTGAACTTGCAAAAAAATATAAAATTACTTATCCTTCTCCTGCTGGTGGCTGTCTTCTTTGTGAAAAAGAATTTGTAAAAAAATTAAAACCGATATTAAACAAAAAATTAACAGGAGAAGACATTCAACTTTTGAAAATCGGCCGCCATTTTAAAGATTCTGAGATTATTCTTGGGAAAAATCACACTGAAAATCAAATACTTGAAAAGGCTAAAGGAACAAAAATAATTCCTCTTCAGCCAGGGCCAACCGCTCTTGTAAAGAAAAAAGAAGATGTTGAAGAGGCCAAGGGTTTAATCCAGAAGTATACTAAGCATAAAATCGAGGAGTTTAAGACTCTCTAAGTTCCCAATATGCATTAGTAATCTGGCAGGTTCCTGGTTCATCTGGAATTTTCAAATCACCAGCTCCAATTAAAGTATAATCATTTTCTGAAATTCCACCCCTCGGATAAGCACCAAGATCTTCTCCATATCTTCCTGCTACTTTTCCAGGACTAATTACATCCAGATGATATTCCAAATCTGAAAATATTGGTTGGGCTTCTATAGAATTTAAGTCTAAATTATGATTTGTCTGCCAATCACCTAGTGTTGCCGAATCAACAACAGAGTCATGCCGTGCAAAATTATTATAGTTATAAAATAAATTATAATCTGAATAACTAAAGATTGGAGAATCATCTGCATAACTCAAAGCATTACTTCCAGAGTCCATAACAATATTATTCCATAATTGAGTATCATAAACTGTTGCTCCTGCAACAATTCCATTTGCAGACCCTATAACTAAATTATTATAAATAAAGGTTGAATCTGTCTGACCATTACTTGTATAAGGAACTATTCCTGGAGAACCACCAATAACAATGTTTTCATAAATATAGATATTTTCAGAATCTAACTGACCCCCCACATTAATCCCTCTATTATTTATGTTCTCTACCCAATTTCTTCTTATTACATCATCATAAGGAGATTGTTTTAAATAAATCCCATAATCATCACAATCATGTAAATAATTATTTTCATATACATTGCTTGAAGTTCCAATCCAACTAGAATCACTAGGATCCCTATCAAAAACTTGTATACATCCTTCATTAGTTGAAGATCCAACAACTCCAAATACTTCATTGCTTTGAACTAAGGAATAAACAACATTTTGAAAGAAAATTCCCCCAGCATTTTGATCAAAATTAAGATTTCTCCCGTTTACAATATTCCCTCTAACAATTATATTATCTGAATTTGTTACTGCTAATCTTGAATAATCTACATAAAATCCTTGAATAATTATATACGAATTGCTTGACGATCCAATAACTCTACAACCATAATCTGCAGGATCACTAAATGTAAAAACTGGAAACTCTCCCGGATAACCCATAATTAATATTGGATTTGTTTCTGTCCCATCATTTACAGGATATAAGGCAGGAGGCGATGCAGTATAAGAAATCGTGCAAGCAGGACTTGGAGGTGCATTATCATAAACCCCTTCTCTAACAACAACAGCGTCCCCTGCTTGTAAAGTAGCCATTGCATGCTGAACAGTGCACCAAGGTTCACTTTCAATTCCAATATTTCCATCATCACAGCTTCCTCCAATTGAATCTTTATCAACATAATAAATATTTTCTATTGGCTGTCCTGGACCTGGACTCGGAGGAATTGCAAACTGACAATTACTATCGCACCCATCATTATCATTTGTAT
>JBDRJD010000027.1:0-8583 GCA_043815245.1 archaeon | reverse complement strand
TTAAGTATTCTTTTACTTTTTGTTCAGTTGTTTGTTTCATTTTTGATTCCAATATTCATTTAAATAAGTAATCTTATCTCCCTTCATTTTTAATATCATAATTCCCACCATATGATTAAATTTTCCTCTACAGGTGTTTTTACATTCCCATTCAGCAAATCCAGTTTTACCATCTTTTGAAACATAAATTTTTCCTAGCTCAAATTTAATATTTTTAGTTTTTTTAACAACAATATCCTCCCAAAATTTCTTAATCTCCTTATGCCCTCGGTAAGGTTTAGTAAGAGGGCTTTCTTGATAAACCCCTTTTTTAGTAAAACAGTCTAAAATTAAATCAGAATCTTGTTTTTCCCAAGATTTTCCGTATTTTTTCATAACTTTCTTAACTTGATTCAAGTCCATCATACCCAATCTCCTTTTTCAGATTCAATACAGTCTTCTTTTACTTTTGGAGCGTTTTTCAGAAACTGCTCTCTAAAAAAGCTATCAGCTTCTTCACCATCACCCTCCTCCCTTTCAAACTCCTCTCTTTCAACTCCCCCTTCTGCAAGCTTTATACTACCTAAGGCCTTAAGAAAATCATCCATAATTTTCTTAGCTTCTTTTTTTACTCTTTCTTTATCCATAATTATATATAGATTTTGAACTTATAAACATTATGAAAATAGTGTTCTCTCAAAAATCTCTAGAATATCGAAATACACTCGGAAATCCACAAAGGTTAATTCAAGCTCATAACTTCCTTAGACAACATTACAAGTTTATCTCTCCAAAGCAACATCTTCAACAACCAACTGTGCATAGTAAGGAACTTATTGAAAAAGTAAAAACAAATACTTACTCTGATCCTGATGTCCCTAATAGGAAGCAAGCATTTGAATATGCAATGCTTTCTATTAATGGGGCAATTAAAGCTCAGGAACAACAAGCCTTCGCGTTAATAGATCCTCCAGGGCATCATGCTTCTAAAAACAAGCTAGGTGGATTTTGCTATTTTAATAATATTTGTCAAGCTATTGAACAGTCAAAGCTAAAAACACTAATCTTAGACATTGACGGCCATCACGGAAACGGAACAGAGGAAATTGTAAGAAGAAATAAGGAGATCTTCTATATTTCCCTACATAAATCTCCTTGTTATCCTGGAACTGGTTATGAATCATATGATAATATCCTAAACATTCCACTTCAAAGATGTGGAGAAGAAATTTATCTTTCTGCACTATCAAAAGCAATAAGACAAATTCCAAAACCATTTAATTTTCAACAAATTGCAATTTCAGCTGGCTTTGACACTTATCAAAGTGACCTCGCATCTCTAGGTTTAGAAAAATCAAGTTATGGTAAAATTGCCAAGATAATTAAGAATCTACAAGAAAAAAATAATTCAAGAATATTTGCAGTCTGGGAAGGAGGATATTCTCAAAATATAGGCGAGTTAATTCACGAGTTCGTTGAAGAACTCTAAGGAGTATTTCTTTCAGGATCTCTTGGAAATAAGACTGCTTCTCTAATATTCTCAATTCCAAGTAAAATCATAGTTAATCTTTCTATACCTAAAGCAAATCCACCATGTGGCGGAACACCATACTTAAAGAACTTAGTAAACCATTCAACAGATTTAGGATTTAACTTCTTGACTTTAACACTTTCCATTAACCTATCATACCTATTCTCTCGCTGTCCTCCAGAAGACATCTCCATCCCCTGATAGTATAGATCTACACTCCTTGCATATTCAGAATCATCTTCCTTCCTTACATAAAAAGGCTTTATCTTAAAAGGAAACTTATTAAGAAAATAAAACTCTGCTCCAGGATACTTCTTCTGAATATGTTTCCACAATAATTTCTCAGCTTCAGCATCTAAATCCTCTCCAACCTTAATTTTCTTCCCCATCTTATCTAAAATCTGATAAACCTCCGGAAATCTTAATTCAGGAAAGGGAGCTTTTGGAATCTTTAGTTCAACACCTAATTCTTTTAGTTCTTCTTTACACTCTTCATTTACTTTTTCAAAGGCAGAAATAATAACTTGCTCTTCCACCCGCATTGTGTCTTGCTCAGATTCAATAAAAGCTAACTCTACAGCACAAGTTCTATGCTCACATAAATGCTTAACAGTATGAGATTTTTCAGCTCTCCAACTCGGACCAATATCATATAGTTTTTCAATTCCTCCAGCAATAGCTAACTGCCTATGCAACTGAGGATCTTGTCTTAAAAATGCCTTCCCCTTGTAATACTTTATTTCAAAAACCTCACTTCCAGATTCAGAAGGAACACCCATAATACAAGGTGTAAATACCTGATAAAAATTATTTTTATTTAACCATTCTTGCATCCCTTCAATTAATTTACCTTGAATCTTAAATATTGCCTGCGACTTCTTAGTCCTTAAGCTTAGACACCTCCAATCCAACCGCTTGTCTAGCCCTGTTTTAGAAAAGTCAGACACATCAATAGGTAAAGGATGCTCAGCTTTTGCAATTACCTCAATCTTCTCAGGAAAAATCTCCATTCCCCCAGGAGCCTGTTTGCTTTTCCTTGCAGATCCTGTAACACTAACAGCAAACTCTCTTGCAAGCTTGTTAATCTCCTTATTCATCTTTTCATCTTTACTAGTAACTTGAATAATTCCAGAAATATCTCTTAAAAGAAAAAATTTTATCTTGCCTAAATCGCGCATATCATAAACCCAACCTCTAACTAAAACTTCCTCTTCCTTCCCTTTCAATACATCTTGAACATACTTACGTTCCATCTTAAGACAAGAAAAGTAGGATTTATAAAACTAATTATTAATAATATCTAATCCCATGACACTGCAAAACTCCACCATTGCCCAAAGCGGTTAATTCGCTTTCTAATTCGTCACATTGAGCTTCTGTAACAGAATTACCTGTACCATCTGCCTCAGTTACCTCTACTGTTTCTAATTTATCTAGCCCATATAAAGGACTCAGATCACTAATTTCATTACCCTTAATATTCACATTTGTTAGCTCTTTAAAATTCGCTAAAACAGAAATATCCCTAATCTTATTATAATTAACATTTAACTCCTTTATAGGCAAATTAGCTAAAGGACTTAAATCACTAATTTCATTCTTTACAAGAATAACAATTTTTAAATTAGGCAAGTCAGACAAAACAGAAATATCTGTTAGCTTTGTACAACCAGTACATCCACTATTTATATCAAGATACTCTAAACAAGTCAGATCAGCAATATCATTCAAAGCAACATCTCCCCTAGCATGAACATCCCTATTAAACTCTCCACCATCCATCTCTTCCAAACCAACCCAATTAAATACATAATTATGTCTCAAGGCAGTATATTTATCATTTAAGCAAGTATCCTCAGCAGTTCCTACACCAATATAATCATCATCCCCCCCATCATCTATATTATTATCCCCCCCACTTGGAGCATTCCCCCTATCATCTCCTCCACCAGAAAAAAGCATAACTCCTCCACCAATTACAACTATCGCTACTACAACAATAATTCCAATAACAATCGGTGTCAATCCTCTTTTATTCATATTTGAACTCGTTAGAGTTTAAATGCTCGAAATTTTTAATTTCGTTGTTTTGTATTCTAAATCCAACCTGTTAAGGACTCTCCACAACCAACTTGCACACCCTCATGACTATCTTTAAAATCCTGGCAAGTATCCATAGTAATTAAAGTTCGTTGTAAATATAAGTAATTTAGATTATTCAAACCTTGAAGAGGACTAATATCTGCAAGATCAGAATTTGAAACTAGATTCAAATTAGTTAATTCAGTTAATCCTGAAAGCGGAGAAACATCAGTTATATCATTTCCTTGAAGATTTAAGAAAGTTAAGCTCTTAAGATTTGATAAAGGACTTAAATCAGAAACATCATTATATGTTATTGTCAGTTGCTGTAAGTTAGTTAAACTTGATAATGCGCTAATATCAGATAAACCACTTATAGGCTCTATCACCACAGTATTCAAACAATCTAAATCTTTAATCCCATCTAATGCAGAATTCCCATTATCTCTTATATTATCAGCTAGTTTATCAACACTACCATCAGTTAATTTTACTTTATTTTCACTAACTGAATAATCCATATATATCTCGGTTTTATACTCTGAGTTTGAACAAGCTACTAAATCTGATCCAGAATCATCATCATTTGCAGCTACATCATCATTTGCTATATTATTATTTACTCCACAACTTTCTCCATTAAGTAACCACTCTCCATTCTGGCAGATATATTCTTCACTGTTTTTACACTTTACTTCTCCGTCACTACACCCTCCTCCAGAAAAAATCATAATTCCTCCAACTACCACGACAATAGCGACTACAACAATAATTCCAATAATAATCGGTGTCAGCCCTCTTTTGTTCATTAAAAGAAATTAGTAAACAGGGTTTTTAAAGTTTTTCATAATAAACTAAAACACATAATATTTATAAAGCAACTAGTCTTGTATCTAAAAGAGGATTAAAATGTACAAAGGATTAATTTTTTTAGTATTTATTGTTTTATTAATTCCAACACTGCTAGCTGCAGGGGATTCATTTGCTAATGCAGAAGAAATAATCCTAAATAAAGATGTATCTGGTTCAGTTCATACAGATGATGTTCTTCATTTCTATAAAATTGATTTAAGTAAGGGAGAAAATGTTACTGTCACAATCTATATGACCCCTGTAGTAGAAGCAGGTTTTTTCCAGTGGGATTCAATGACTTTTAAGATGTACAATAAAAATTTTGACCAGATAAAAGAATTTACTGTTGGAAAAGATAAAAATCCCACCAAAAAAACTTACGAATTTACTGCCCAAGAAAAGGGTATGGAATATATAAAAATCTACAAAACTCCTATGGCAAATTACCCACATACAGCATTTAGCTATACTATGAACATAAATTCTACAGGTCACGAAAGCGTTCTAAATCCCGGAGATGATGATAGTGATAGTGTAGGAGATGATGAAAAGAAAATCTGTAATATTAATGCAGATTGTGGAGTTAGCTATAATGTTCTATTTAATAACAAATGCTCAGCAGGATGTTTTAATAGTAAAGTAGTAGCCGATACTGGCTGTGATTTATTATGGGAACCATTAATTGGGAAATGTAAGTGCGAGGATAATATTTGTGTCCTTGTGATTGGAGATGAAAACCCTCCAATAACAAAAGAATGTGATGGATGTTCTTATGAAGAAAAATGCTATCCAATAAGCACGAGATTTAAAGACGCTAATAAAAACAGGAAATATTGCTCACTAGAATTAGAAATCTCAAACCAAAAAACAGTTGGAGAAGCTTGTGATAATTATTTTGAGTGTGAAGGAAATGTATGCATAAACGACGAATGTATTGATGCAGGATTACTTAAAAGAATGCTTGAATGGTTTAAAAGAACTTTTAGTAGGAATAGATATAAACATTAAGTGAATCACTCACGGCAAAAAACAGCAGATGCGATAACAGTGGTCCACAAACCCTTTTTTCCTTCTGCAGTTTGGGTAATATTTCTTGTCCTTATAATCTTTCCAGACATTTTGTAAATCTGCTCTCTTTCATCCCAACCAAGGTTTTCATCATGCTCAACTCCTAAAGTAGTCGCCAGCATAGACGCTGCAAGATCTTCAGCATAATCTCCTGCATCCTTTGCAGTATCTCCAAAAGAATGATGCTCTGATAAATAACCATAACTTCCATTTCCAGCAGGAACAGCAGCTCCAATTGAAGCAGCAGTTAGCCTATTATTTTCAGAAGTTTCAGTTCTGGCCATTACACAAAAAACTACCTCTCCAGGACTTAAACTCTTTAATCCCTCTTCCCTAGAAACAATCTTACAATGAGGTGGTAATATCGAAGACACAGAGACTAAATTAAACTTTTCAATTCCTGCATCTCTTAAGGCGAGCTCAAAACTAGTGAGCCTATTCTTATGTCTTCCAACTCCTTTAGTAAAAAAAACTTTTTTTGGAACCATCTTTAAAATTATTAATCAGAAAAAGAAAAAAACCTTGTTTTTAAATCTTTGCCTACTTCAACAATTTTTTCAAAATTTCCATTACTTCTTTTCCATTAACTTTCCCTTTAAACTCCTTCATCACCAACCCCATATAAGCTTTCTCACTTAACCCAGGCTTTTTCTTAATTATCCTTAAAACCTCTTCTTCCAAATTATCAATTTTTTCTTTTTTCAAAGCTTCCTTTATATCCTTCCCATTAATCACATCTTCTAAAACTTCCTTGCTGTCATTCTCACTCACCTGTTTCTTATCTACAGCCTGTAAAATAGATTCAATAATGTCAATAGTGATTTTTCTCGGCTTAGCGATTTTTTTAGATAACTCCGCGGGCCACAAAACCAATAGCTTGACAATCAAGTTAGGATTTTTTCTTACAACCATCAACTCATTAAACTCTTCAAGCTTTCCAGCTTTCAACAAGATATTCATTAGCTCGTCTGACAAGCCCTTATTTTTTAATTCATCTCTAATTTCAGATTTTAGTTTAGGCAATTTGGCTTTTGCATCATTGATTATATTTCTTGAAATATGTAAAAGAGGAAGGTCAGTTTCAGGATACATCCTCGCAGCTCCTGGTAGGGGCCTTAAAAATTCTGTCTTCCCATCTTTCAAAGCTTTCCTTACCTCCGCCTCACTTTGTTTTTTCTTAATCAGTTTTTTCTGCCTTTCTGTCTCAATTAGAATGGTCTTCTCAATTAAGGCTGGCTCCTGCACACCCTTAATCTCTATTCTTTTCCCGCCTTTAATTGACATATTCACATCCTGCCTTATTGTTCCAATCCCTCTCTTAACTTTCGTAGCTCTTAAAATCTCTCCAAGATGCAAGGCAACTTCTCTAGCTTGCCTTGCGGATTTAATATCAGGAGCAGTTGCAACTTCAATAAGTGGAATCCCTAATCTGTCGAGCCTAAAAATAGTTTTATCTTCCTCTTTAGAAATAATTCTAGCAGAATCTTCTTCTAAAGCAATACTCTGTATTCCCACTTTTCCTTCGTCTGTCTGGAGAAAACCGTTCTTAGCAACTAAAACGGTTCTCTGAAACCCCCCGGTATTTGAACCATCAATAATAGTTTTTCTCATTATTTGCGTATAAGGAATAATCTCCGCGTTTAGAAGCAAGGCAACTTGTAAAACAATATCCAAAGCCTCTTGATTAATCTGATGAGGCGGCTCTTCATCTAATTCAACTAAACAGCAATTATCATAATATGACTGATAGGTAAACTCTTTTTCCTTAGAAGCTTCATGCTTCACAGCCTTGTCTACCTCTCCTTTTTCACCAGCAACTGCATGTAGTCTTCTCTCAACAGTAAAATCAGGATCATCCTGTCTAATTAAAGAAGGGCAGCTACAGAATAACTTGCTAGTATCTAACTGCTGATGAATCTCTATACCGGCTTTTAGTTCCTGCTCCATAAAACAAGGAAACAACAAGGATATTTAAAACTAGCCATTTCAACTATTAAACAAAAGTTATCAATGCTGAAAGAAAAAATTGTTATCATTATTAAAAATCAAAAAGTTCCTTGAGTTTACTACATGTCAGAATTAAAAATTCTGAGCACTGTCAAAATCTATTGATTTTGAAGCCTTTAAAAGGTGTGGTTTGTTGGAACTTCAGAAACTATAAGTTTCTGATAGTCATCAAGAATGTTAAATTCTTGAGACTTTAGGATGCCAAGAAAACCCTGAGTTTTCGGGCACAGAAAATTGCAAAATTCAAAACAATTTTCTTGTGCTCAGAAATGCTCATCCACATCCTAAAGGATGTGGTTTTCGCTTAGCATTTCTGACATAAAGAATCAATAACTGCGGAGTAAGCTAGCTCCGAGCTTACGTAGCAGGCTATTTTTGTTTCCTTTATGAAAACCTTTATAAGAACAAAAATCTATTAATTATCATGCAAAAGAAAGAGGAGAAGGGGGAAGTTAATAAGAAAACTACAGGTGTTCTTAAAGAAGATATCCACCCAGTTTTTAGAGCAAGGCTAACTCTCGGACAGAAAACAGCTGACAACTTAGCTAAGTGGGCAGGAAGCTGGGCATTTATTATAATGTTTGCAGTTGTCTTGGTTGTCTGGATGCTCATAAACGGATACTACCTAGTGGAATTTCACTCAGGAGACCCATTTGATCCCTACCCATTTATACTACTAAACCTAGTATTGTCAACTCTGGCTGCAATACAAGCCCCAGTAATACTAATGTCGCAAAATAGGGCTGCACAAATAGATAGAATTCGTGCAGAATATGATTATTCAGTTAATAGAAAAACAGAAAGGGAAGTTCGCGATATACAGAAGCAACTTGAATCAATAAAAAGAATGTTAAGAGGAGGTAAAAAATAATGGCAAAAAGAGCTAAATCAGAAAGCACAGTAAGGCTTCGTAGAATTGGAGTTCTTAGTTTAGGCAAGGTAATGGCTTTATTTGGGCTCGTCTTAGGACTTGTAGCAGGCATCTTATTTACCCTACTATCAAGTATTGGATCAGTTCCAGCAGAACTAGCACTAATGGCCCCTTATGGGAAGTTGTCAATAGT
>JBDRJD010000026.1:0-3403 GCA_043815245.1 archaeon | reverse complement strand
CTGGAGCAATCCTAAAGCAGGAGATTATGATATTATTGTTGATTGTAATAATAATGGCAAGTTTGATGTGGATCCTATATTAGAGCCAGTTGATTCTATTGCCGATGTTGGATTCACTGTAGAAGCTTCTGCAGGTAGTGGGGAGGTGAATTTAGGAGATAATGATCCGGGAGATCATTCCTGGAGTTATGACGCTGAGATTGCTAATTTGAAAAATGTTATGATGCAGCTTAATGTGGAAGTTAGTGGGGAGGGTATTTCTTTAGTTAACATCACAGTAGAGGATTCTAGTGAGGGCAGTGGGGTGGATAAATTGGAGATTTATGCTGATGAAAATTCTAATGGTGCAATAGATGCTGGGGAAGAGATGCTGGGGAGTGCTAACTTTAAAGATCTCATAACTGTGAAGCCAAATTATTTAGTTTCAGTAAATGGGAGTGTGGACTTATTATTAGTTTATGTAATGAAGTCAACTGCAGAGGGTAATTTTAGCTTTAAAGTGATGTCGGTTTATGGGGTGGGAGAAGATTCAGATGATTCAATACTTTTTACAGGAACGCCCGTAAGTTCTGGAGTAAAGAATGTTGGGGAAGCTGTGACTTGTAAGGGACTATTGACTCTTTCTTTTAATCCCGCAGATGCAAATGAAGGAGATAGTGTTGAGGCTACTTTTGGAAACTTAAGTGGGTGCGAGGATATTTCCCTTGAATTAAAGTCAGCTAGCTGTGGTTCTGTATTTGCTGATGTTTTATGCGATTGTGTGGTAGATGGAGATGGGTGTAGCTGTGATTTTACAGCTGGGAGTGCCTCTAAAACTTATTATGGGTGTGTAGATAAGAATGTAGACACTGATTTTAGTGATTATGGGGAGAGTGTATTTACTGAGCTAACTATAGGTGAGGCTCAGGAAGAAGTTGTTGAAGTGCAGGAAGAAGAGGTTGTAGAAGAAGTTGTTGAAGAGCAAGAAGAGGAAACTGAAGATGATGGGATAGGATTTTTTGCAAACTCCAGTTTATTATTCTTGTTATTTATTGCTATTGAAATTACTTTAATACTAATCTTTATTATCTTATTGCTGATTCTTTTAGCTATGGGCAAGGATAAGGTTAAAGAGTAAGATAGTATCCATATTTATCTTTTTTAATTACTAGACTCAATTGCGGACTTTTTTCTATTAGGGTTTCTTTTATAGACTCAACTTCTTTTTTTGATGCAAAACCTGGCTGGTAATTTGTTTCAAGGTTGTCTGATTTAATTGGGTAGAGGCGGAACTCGACAAGGTCTTCTTTGATTATCATCCTCGTTATAAGTGAATAGGGGGGAGTTTCACTAGCGGAGTATCTTCCAGGAGAAAGGAATACAAAGTTTCCCAAGCTATAGATTACAGTTGTGTTATTTATTTTTTCAATTTCTTGAAGAGTGTGTGCTCCGTGCCCGATTATCATATCTGCCCCTGCTTGTACAAGTTTTTGTGCCGTCTCTTGTTGCTTACCTGTTTTCCAGTTATAGTTCTCGCCCCAGTGGGGAAAAATAATTAGAAAGGTGTCAGGAGAGGAGGATTTTATCTCTTGCATTATTAAGGGAATATGTGGAGACTCAAGATTAAGCACCCCTGGAGCTTCATTTAGAGAGTAGAATTGGTATTCATTGTAGGTTTCTTGAAATTCAAATCCGGAGATTAGTGCTAGTGAAAATGTTTTGTTTTTCAACTCAAAATTTATTATAGTTGGCTGAATAGCTTTTTCTTCATTTAATCCTGCTCCTGTAAAGATTATATTATTTTCTTGTAGATTTTTTATTGTATCTTCTAATCCAGGAGTTCCAAAGTCCATTAGGTGGTTGTTTGCTAAGGATACAAGTTTGATATTGTGGTCTGAGAGAGCTTTTCCTGCGTATTCTGGCGAGGAGTAGTGGTTGTACTCTTTTTCAGGATAAGCTGGAGTTGAAAAATTTGTAATGGGGGTTTCTAGGTTGGCGATTACGAGATCTGAATCTTCCAGCATTGAGTTGAAGTTTTCCAAGGAATAGTCATAGCCGTATTGTTCTAATATCCCTGTGTTGTAACTTTCGCCGAAAGCTGTGTCTCCAAGGAAAATTATTGATAGTTCTGAGGATTTGTCTTGTGAAGTGTAGAGATAGTAAGCTGATAGTGTTAAGACTATTATTAGTATTGCAATCAGGATAAATTTTTGTTTTTTCATATACTTTTAGCAGCGATCTCATCGCCCCACTTTGTTTTAAATAACAAGTTGAGTAGTTCCCATTCAGCTTTCATTACAGTTTTGTTAATCTCTAGACTTCTAAGAAGCATTTCTTCAATTCTTTTGATATATAGGATGTGGCGTATTTCGGGATAGGAATATTTTTTTAAGACTATTTTATTTGCTACATCTCCTCCTGATTTAATTGCATTGTATATTCCTTCTCCTGTTAGGCCAGATGCAAATCCACCTGCATCTCCTATAAGAAATTTGTTTCCAAACTCATGGCCTTGGTAGTCATAATTAATAATAAATGCCTGGAACTCTGCTTTGCTTCTGTTGAATCTTTTATCACACCACTTATCGAAGTTCTTTTTTATAATTTTGTGATTCAGATTAAATACAGGTTGCTTTATTTTTCTTGATAAGTCAAAGCCCGTACCTACTGAGGTTGAGTCTTTGTAAGGAAATATCCAAAGGTAAGCTCCACCGTATTTATCAGGGTTTACAAAGAGCTGGATGTCTTTGAACTTTTTATTAGTTATATACTGGATTGCTTGTAAGAAATTTTCTGTTTTTAACCCAAGAGATTTTCTTACAATTGATGTGGAGCCGTCTGCTCCTACAAGATATTTGAATTTTATTTTTTGATTGTTTACTAAGACTTTACTTTTTTCAATTGCAGTTACTTCTGTCTGAGTTTGTATTTCTGCTCCAGCTTTTTTTGCTTTATTTGCCATCCATTTTCCTAAATCTTTTCTATCTAAAGTGGCTACAAAAGGGGAGTCTAACTCCATACGTGTTTTTTGAAAGGGAGTTGTGACTAATGCTGTTTTAAATTTTCTTTGGATGATTTTATCTGGCATTCCTAAAGAGAGATCTTTTAAAGTTAGCCCCCCTGCACAGACTTTATCTCCGATAACTGAACCTTTTTCTAGAACTAGAACTTTTTTATCATTTGTAGCTAGAATTTCTGCGCACCTTAGCCCTCCTGGACCTGCTCCAACAATTACTACGTCGTATTTCATTTTTCCTCTTTTTGTGTTTTATGTAATCTATAATATATAAAACATGCGCCAACCGGGATTCGAACTCAAAACCACCTGCGGGTTTTGTATCCTGCAGCCATTTGTTCTCATCCCTGAATGCGCCAACCGGGATTCGAACTCAAAACCACCTGCGGGTTTTGTATCCTGCAGCCA
>JBDRJD010000025.1:0-10653 GCA_043815245.1 archaeon | reverse complement strand
TGGATAACTCTATAATTAAGGAAAAAATAGAGGATACAAGGGAGAATGTATTCATCGGGAGAAAGGTTGAGATTAAGAAAGACGGAACTGATATAAAGATAAGGATAAAGCCCGACGATGGGAAAACAGCTGGTGATTTTACTTATGTTGAGAGTATACCCAAGGGGTGTTTGGAGTATTTGTATCCAGGTAATCCAAGCAACCCTAATATATGTACGCCTGCTAGTAGTGAAGTATGTAGGTACTGGAGACAGATACAATTAGATTTTAAAGATTTAAATATTGGTAAACAAATTGGAGTTGTTAATGACCCAGTCATAGTCTGGAATTTTGGGCAGGAACAGATAACAGACAAAAAAGAAGTAGAATACGAATTAACAAGTCCAGAAGACTGCATGAGAATAATCAACTCTTTAGGGTTTGGGGAAATATCTTAATTTCTGAGTAGTTAAAAAAAGAAACGTTTATAAAACCATAATGATTACTCTTAGGGTATGGGGGTAAAGAGAGTTTTTTTGATTATTGGATTGTTTATCTTATTTAGCAATATGGTTTATGCTGCTAAATTGGTTCCTTATCTTATCTTACCTAATTCTTCAGTTAATGTTACGCAGAACCATTTCTTTAATTTCATAACAGGTGTTAGGTGTGAAGAGGGGGATTGCGGGAATGTGACTGCTACTCTGGACCCAAAAGCTGTTTATAATCCTAGTTTGGGTGCTCCTTATTGCGAGACTTCTGAAAGCCCTTGTATTGCTGGTTCTGAATTATTAATGTCTGCTGATAATGCTACTTACTCAAATGGCACTCCCGCATATGAGCCACATTCCCCTAATACTATTGATGGATGTATGGATAATGAGAGTATAAATTATAAATATCGTAAAACAATAGAGAATATAACAATTACAGATTTAAATGGAACTGTTTTTAAAGTAGGAGATACTTTAGAGATTAATGCGGGAATTTATTGTGAGGGAAATGTTGTAGGGGTAGGTATTTCTTATACTAACAATACTCAAATACCTAATTTTACTTTTAAGAAAAAAGTTCCGTGTCCTACTGCCGGTGCATCCTTCCGTCAATTATTAACCAATATAACTTTAGACGAGGTTAGTGGGAATCATACTCTTAGAGTAGGTTCTCGACTCGTAATCCTAAGTAAGAACTATACATGTTCAAGCATGGCATACGATGAGAACGACGACCTAACCTTCTTTGTCCAAGGCCCAAAAGGAGTCATCCCAATGAACCAAGGCACTCCTTTCTACACAACAACCCAAAACCCTGTTTATCCAGAAAACTTAACCATATCTGATTGTTTGCAAAACATGAAAGAAAACCAGTCATGCAACATAACCTGGAGTGTAAATGCAACTGGAGAGCTTAATTCTACATGGGATTTCTTTACTATATATACTTCTGATAATGCTAGTGTGCTTCAGAATGAGACTGAGAAAGTGGCTGTTACAATCATTGGAGAAATTCCAGAAGAGCCCCCTGTTGAAGAGCCTGTTAAATTCAACATTACTTTAATCAATGGATGGAATCTGATTTCATTCCCATTGAATTTAACAGATAAGTTAGTAAGTGCTGTATTAAGTGGCATATCGTATTCGAGGATATTTACATATAGTGAAACATGGAAGGAATTAGCAGGAAGCAACAGCTTTAATGAATCAAGGGCATATTGGATTAATTCTTCAGCAAGCCAAATATTGACTGTAAACGGGACTGAGTTTAATCAGATAAACATAACATTAACCCAAGGATGGAACTTTATTGGCTATCCTTCATTAAACTCTTCTTTATTGAATGAAACGCTAATAAATTATTCAGTTGTTTACGGCTATAATAATTCTGACTGGCTAAGCAATGTAAAAAGCAGGAATGATTCTTTAAACACCTTGAAACAGTTCAATCCGGGATATGGGTATTGGATTAAGGTTAAATAAATCAAATCACTTATTCAGCTCATCAAACCTTTCTTTGCATTTGCTTTCTTTCCAATAGGCTATATGCGAAGCTCTCTTCTCAAACAAAGGAATAGCAACAGCCAACATATCTTCTTTAAACCCCTTAAACCCCTTCTCCTCAAGAATCCTTTTAGCATCATCTATGCATTCTTTCATTAATTCTATATTCTCTTCCTTTGCTTTCTGCTCAACATCTTTCTCTTCCTCTGAAGTCAAAAATATCTCTTCCCACCTGGGATATGTACTTCCTTCTACAGTCTTCGGAAACGTCTTAGAAAATCCCATTAACACCACCTCCAAAGAGTAGATTATCTTAAGAGTTTATATATTTTTCTAGAAAAAACAACTTTATTCAGAAATCAAAAACCTTCTTCTCTTTATGCATTGCGCTTGGAGCTTCTCCGCCGTGCCATGTGAATCTTGGCCTTACCATCATGGGATACATCCTTTCATTTGTATCATCAAATATTATCGCAGACCCTTTAGAACGAGGCAAGACATTAAGCTGCTTATCTAATCCTTCCCTCATATAACTTTGCATTAACATGCCCAATGCTTCTATATCCATCTTCGCAGTAATCCTATGTGCAATGACAATATCTGACTGAGTCATAACATCTGTATGTATCTTTCCAGGCTGCTGTGAAGCCAATATGAGTGAAATCCCAGGCTGCCTCCCTTCTCTTAATATGATCACAAGAGGATGTGTAGCTACTGTAACTCCATCATTTGGCAGAAACTCATGAGCCTCATCCACAACTAACCATACTAAAGGCTCATCCTGTTTTGACCCGGTTTTCTCACCTACAAAATGAGTAGTTTCTTTTATTGACTTAACTTCCTCATTCTTTCTTGAGACCATCCTCTGTACAAATAATTTTTCAGCAACTAGTCCAATTACTAAAGCCCTTAATCCCTGTGTCCCAGGTATTGTTGCATAACACCCTACATCCAGTACAGTTACCTGTCCGCCTTTGACTAGATCACTAAACTCTGTGCCTTCTTTACTAAACAGCCCCCAGTGTTTGGTTGCTATAAACCTATTCTCAATAGCATCTTTAGTTTTTTGTTCGCTCCTTTCATCATTCATAACAACATCAATAATATCTTGTATATCAAATTCCTCTTTCTTATCTTTCAGCTCATCTACTACCCTCTCTATCAATACCCCTTCAGGGCTGTTTATATCAATCTCAAATGTCATGCACCAGTCAGAAGCATCCAGCTCAGAAGGCTTTATTGAAAATGGCTTGTCAGTAGGGATGCCTTCTTCTTTGTATTGTTTATAATATCCAATTGGAGTATATATCTTTATATCAAGAGCCTTACCTTCAAGCCCCCATGCTTTCAATATATCATTTTCTTTATCATTCGCATACTTCATTGTCCAATATATCCCCATGGTGTCAAGCATTATCACAGCTATATTCTGTTTTACTTCCTCAGGCAGATCACTTACCCCTTCTGCGATAACCCCCATAGTATAACTATTATGGACTATGATGTTATTTGCAACAAAATTATGGGCATTAGGCACACTTATATCATAAACAGTAAAATTCCCCTCCATCTTCTCTATCAACACTATCTCATCCCAGAAAACATCAGACTCAGCTAGTAACTTTAATCTCTCATTATTATCTGCTATAGCAATCTGCAGTAATTTTTGTCTTGAAGGTGAATAAGCAATGCTGCTCCGTAAAGATTTTGGAGTCTTATACTCCATCTTTTTCCCAATCTCTGCCCAATTCTTTGGCCTATAACTATTCCATATCTCTTTAGGTATTGTATCTACATTTGTATTCCTCTTTAGCTCTTCCATATCTTTTAATGCTCTTTTCTGTTTTTCTTTTTTGATTCCAAAGAACCCAATCTGCCTTATAAACTCTATAACATTTTGACCATCTAAAACAACCTCAAAACTATCAAATACTCGCCCCTTAAACTTAACTTTTTTATCTCTTAATCTTGAAATTATCCCGAATCTGAGTAATAAGCTCTGCACTTGTTTTGCTAATCTTGGTGATGAAGAACTATAGCTTATTTCCCAATACCTCTTATCTTTTTGCGGTCTATATATGCTTCCATCACAGCTAAACAGCCTGTTCAGAAATAAGGATATTCCTTCTTTATCTAATTTAAATATCTTATCAGGAACAAATTTCTCTAATGCAGATAATCCATAAAGGCCATACTGCTCCAAAAACTCCCTTATTGCTGTTTTTTCATGAGTTATTGACGAACCTTTTGAAAATTTTCCTTTTTCATCTCTATTAATCTTATAACTTAACACATTCCTTTTTATACTTCTTGAATTTATTTTGAAACAGCCTCTCTTCATCTCAGTTAATTCTATTGAAGGATGAAGGCATGATAGGCAATTTCTTAGCTCCCTTACTAATTCATCTTCATAATTGCTGAACAAAGCTGGTTTTTTTGTATGCCCTTCTGCTATTAAATATGCTAATATATTAATCTCATTGTGATTCATCTTTTCTCTGCCAAAACACTCAATTTTTCTAGGTGTTGCGATTCTTGAGCCAATAGTCAGGTCTTTAGTCGGTTTCCATCCATTAATTGTTAGGAGGGGATGCTCAGCAGTTAATTTTACTTCTCTTCCGCTCCTTAATTTTATTCTTAATACGCTGCCAACTTCTCTCTTGAAGAAATCAGTCTTTTCAAAATCCTTGATCTTAAAATCATCATTAAGTCCAAAAATACCTTCTTTGTTATTTTCCAATTCTGAAATGGGCATCTCACTACCATCATTTAATGTGATTAATGAGTCTCCAGCTAGGCATTTCCCGCTGCCACGTTTTCCACACACAAAAACAACATGGCTTCTTGTAACATCCATATACACTTTATTAGAAAGAGAAGTCATCTGCCCCATCTTGACATAATGCTTTCCCAGAAATATTGCTCCTTCTGTACCATACTTCAATTTATCCTTTTCACTCCTCCCTATGATAATATCGTACATTAATCTTATTTACTGATGAACTAATATAAATGTTTATCGAAACCAACAGGTAGTAAAGCATCAAATGATTAAATTCAAAACAAATCTGTGCTTTCCAAAAGGTTTAAATAATAGGCAGTTTTCGTACATCTAAAGAGGGGTTCTGATAGATTGCTTTTAGTTACATTCAACACTTGAGGAGGAATTAAAATGGAAGAAGATGAACAGGATCAGGTTTCAGAGGATATTGGTGAAGAGGTAGTGGATTCAAAAGTTGTGGAAGAAGAAACAGAAACAAAACCAGCTAAGGAAAAAAAGTCTCGCAAATCAGTTTCTAAGAAAAAAAATTCAAAAAAGTCTAAATCTAGCTCACCAAAAAAAGCAAAAACAACTAGCACAGTTAAAAAAGTCGCTGCTGTAATCATTTTATTGGCTGTTCTAGCCATAGTTTTATACTTCGCTTTTAGGACATTGCTTCCTGAAAGAACCATTGCAACAGTCAATGGGGAAAGGATAACTGCGCAGGAGCTAGGCCAAAAATATGCTCAGCTCCCTGACCAATACAAGCTTTTCATAACTCAAGATGCATTCTTAGACCAGTTGATAAATGTTAAGCTGCTTTTGCAGGAAGCAAAGAAGCAGGGCATTGTTATCAGTGATGAGGGAGTAGAATTAGAATTGAATAATATCAAGCAACAAGCCCAATCAGAAGAAGCATTCCAGCAGCTTTTGAAAGATCGAAACATAAACCTGGGTGATTTAAAAAAACAGATTAAGGAGCAATTGATAATAAACGAACTGCTTAATGAAACAGTCTTTTCAAGAGTAACTGTAACAGAACAGAAAATAAAGGATTATTACAACAGCCATAAAAGCGACTTTTCAGCTAAGCCAGGGGAAATCAGGGTGAGCCATATTTTAGTCGCTACAGAAGAAGAAGCAAAATCAGTATTATTGCAGCTTCAGAAAGCAACACCTTTCTCAGATTTGGCCAATCTTAAGTCTATAGATACTGCTTCAGCAGTAAATGGCGGCGATTTAGGATTTATCTCAAAAGGTCAGATGGTAAAGGAATTTGAAGACGCAGCATTTACACTTAAAGTAGGCCAGGTTTCATCTATAATCCAAACTCAATTTGGTTATCACATAATTAAAAGAGACCCAGATAATATCCCCTACTCCGAAGCAAAAGAGACAATTAAAAATACCATTTTAAGTGAAATCTCTAACAATGCAATAGACATTTACATAAACCAGCTTAAGTCAGATGCAGCTATCACTAAAAAAGGGGAGAAGGTTACAACTAAAATAGAGACATTCACCAAAACAGAAGATCCTATCTGCAAAGAGGACGGAAAGGTAATAATAACCCTGTTCTCCACTTCAAAGAACGCAGCATCAGAATGGATTAGCGATACATTTGATAGTCTGGCAGTTGATTATAAAGACAAGGCAATTCTTCGTCATTGGCAGCTGGATACCGGGGATGACATCCTAACAGGATTAAAAGAACAAGGGATTCCTAAAGAAGAGCTTGAAAAATTCAAAAGATATAACCCTGAAAGTACAGTTCCTACTTATGTATTTGGTTGCAAATATGTAAGGGCAGGTAATTCATACGATAAGTTAGATGAAGAAAAATCAGAATTCAAACGGGTTATTGACCAATTAACAACAATATAATCAGAAAATGGGCGCTGATCAAAAACAAAGGCTAGAGCAAGAACTAAGGTTCCTGCAGGAAAGTCTGGAAGCAGACGTTATTTCTAAAGAGGAATATGAACGTGGAAAAGAAAGGATAGATGCTAAGCTTAAGGAAATAGAATCTCAACCAGAAGAGCCTTCTTATGAGCCGGATATAGAGATAAAAGAGATCAGGCAGGAAACTCCTAAAAGGACACTTAATGATTTTAGTGAAGAACAAAAGGAAAAAGAAACAACCATTGAGCAGTACGATGTTCAAGAAGGGCAGAAAGAAAGCTCAGACGAAAAAGAAGTTGAAGAAAAAGAACCAGAAGAAGAAACTGTTGCCCAGGAAGAATCACAAGAGATGCAATTCTCTAAGAAATGGATTTATGGCATAGCCATTCTGATTATTGTAATCCTCCTTTTTTTCTTGATAAGGGGATGCACAAATTCAGGCATAGGGAACTTATCTTCAAACAATATGATCTGTTCTTCAGATTCAGACTGCAGTGAAAATAATCAGATAGGAACCTGCGCATCCCCCGGCACCAAAGATTCAAAGTGTGAATTCATCGAAGACCAGAAAGTAACCCTTAAAATAATCAACGACAATGCCTGTGAATCTTGTGACTCTTCCAGGATGGAAGATGTCATTCTTGCAGTATTCCCTAATGCAGATATAACCTATTTAGACTACAATCTACCAGAAACTAAACAAATAATAACAGAAACAGGAATCACTGCATTGCCTGCATTTATCTTCGATTCAAACATTACTAATGCAGCTAACTTTGATGGATTTAAGAGAGCCCTTATCAAAAAAGATGATGCTTATTTAGTTTCAAACACAGCTTCAGGCTCAGTCTATTTCTTTAAAAGAAACTCAATTCCAGGAAGGCTGGAATTCTTCTTAACTCATGACATGGAAGAAAAACTAACACAGAACCTAGGAGAAGTTTCTGAACTATTTGATGGTAAGATCGGCATTAAAAAAACCATAGTGAATGAAAACGATAAAGAAAAGTTAAGTGAAGAATTAGGCATCACAACTTACCCTTCATTCTTGATCAACAATCAATTCAAGTTCGGAGGGCTTCAGCCAGCAAATTCAATAAAAGACTTATTCTGTAAATTTAACAAGTTAGATGAATGTAAAAAAGAATTAAATAAAAATATAATTTAAAACTTTATAATTCTCCTGCAGTCAGTATTCTAAGGCTGGTTTCATTTGATTTAATCTTTGAATCCATACCCACTAGGAAACTTATGTTGGCTTTTTCTGCTGTCTTGACAAGCTCTTTTTCAATATTGCCGTCAAATACAACAGCATAGACTCCAGAAGACAAGCTCTTTATTGTGGTTTCAAGCTCAGATATAGGTACTTTTCCTAATATGTTCAGCTTGTCATCCAATATATGTGCTCCTCTTGTTCCGACTAGATTCTCTAGCATCTCTCTGAAAACCTTTTTCTCTTCAGGCTTTGCTTCCTTTTTGTCTACTCTTGGAGCGCTGCTGAACGTCCTTTGAGGCGGTGGTGAAGTTGGTCCTCTATTATAGCTTTGATGTGGTGGTGGAGCAGACCTTCTAGGCTCATACATTGGAGGCCTTTCCATTCTATCTATATCTTTTCCAAGCTCCAGCTTTACTTGCTCAACAGACACTCTCCCTCTAAGAGCTTTATGAATCTCTTTTTTAGTTATCTCTTCTACTTCTTTGCCTGCAGAAGCCATAGCGACAAAATCAATCTCTGCTACATTTATCAGCCCTTTTAATATAATTCTTCCCCCTCTGTCTCCATCAACAAATACAGTTAAGACCTTTTTCTTGCTTAACTCAATTATTGTTTCAGTAACCGAAGTTCCATTTAATGCAATTACATTCTTAAACCCATGTTTAAGCAGGTTTAATACATCTGCCCTTCCCTCTACAACAATTATTTCATCACTATCATCTACCCCAGGCCCTGCTGGCAATCTATCCTTGCCGTATTCCTGGATTTCCATTACTCTAACAGAATAAGCGACTTCATCTGCTAACTCTTGCGAATCAGGTATTACACCTTCCATCATCTTTTTCAAAAGCTCTTTTGCCCTTTCTATGACAAATGCTCTTTTAGTGACTCTGACATCTTCTATACCTTGTACTTTTATTTTAGCATTGCATGGCCCTATCCTTTGGATTATCTCCAAAGCAGCTGCCACAATAGAAGTCTCTGCTTTGTCAAGGCTTGAAGGTATTGTGATTGTTCCAGTTGTTTTGCCTGTTCTTGTGTCCACATTTACTTCTATTCTGCCTATTCTTCCAGATCTCTGAAGCTCTCTTAACTCTAGATCAGCTCCCAACAATCCTTCTGTCTGGCCGAATATGGCGCCTATAACATCTGGCCTGTCTACTACACCATCTATCTCTATAACTGTGTTAATTATATATTTTGACGAAACTGGACTTATTTTTCCCATTTTATACACTCTCCTATAAGCTCTTATTTTTCTAGAAGGGGTTCTCTATTATCAGGCTTCTTTGTTTTAATGAAGTGACGATAGTGATTTTAATCTTCTCCTTCTCGCTGAATTTAATTGTGGTTTATAGAACAAGTTTAGTTTAAACTATGCTTTCTTTACCGTATCCAAGTGAATTAAACCGAATAAATGAATATTACGACTAAACTCGTCCTATTTTAACTGATTTGACCTTATTAAGCTTATAAATATAATTGTAGCCCGTAACACTAACTCTCAAGCTCATTGCTTGCATTTAGCGTAAGCTCCGTTGAGTACTCTCGTGACGGGCTTCTATAATCTTTATTTTAGCTATCTTTTTGTAATAGTTAACTATTATTTAAATCTTGTTGTTTATAAAGTTTGAAAAACTTTACTAAACTAGGGAAAATTTCACAATTTTAATGATTTATGAAATTTTCTCGTTCTTTTGAACCTTTATGATAATCAAACCCTAGCAAAGATCTCTTGCGAGACCCTTACTAGGGAAAAAGAGGTGATTATGAGTTCCTCTTGACTTATAAAACCCAAAAAAACGCCAGAGACATTAAATGCGTAAGCATTTATGGCTTCTCAAGACGTTTTTAAGGGAAAGAGGTGTTTAGACAATATTATTTGTGATATTGGCTTTTTATAATGAATTTAAGGGGTTTCTACCACCCCTCTCGATGTTACTATCAGATAGTAGACCTTATATATAAATATTTCGATTTGAGTACTATTCTTGAGTGGTTATTAAACCAATATCTTACCAATCTCAATATTTAAATAGTGGATGGAATTATACTTGATTATGCCCCATCACCAAAACGAAAAATTCAAAACAATGCATACTGTTTTTGACGAATTTACAAACAAGACTCTTTTCAAGCTTATCTCAGAAGGATATCTAGAAGGTTTAGAAAGCCCTATAAGTATGGGTAAAGAAGCAAACATATTCACTGCAAAAAGAAAAGATGGCAGCAGAGTAATAGTTAAGATATATAGATTAGAAAATTGCGATTTCAACAGGATGTATGATTATATAAAAGAAGATCCAAGGTATTCATCTATAAAAGGAAAAAGAAGAAAGATAATATTTTTATGGGTTCAGAGAGAATATAGGAACCTGTTAAAATCAAGGGAAGCAAATGTTTCTGTACCAACTCCTTTAGCATTTAAAAATAATGTTTTGATCTTAGAGCTGATAGGCCATGGCGATAAAGTAGCTTCAAAGCTGGGCATAGACCATCCAAAAAATCCAAAAGAATTCTTCAAGAAAACAATAGGGAATATAAAAAAACTCTACAAGATAGGATTGATCCACGCAGACTTATCTCAATTTAATATATTAAACAATGATGAAACTCCAGTTCTCATAGACTTTTCCCAGGCAACCGTATTAGAAAATTCAAGAGCAGAAGAATTCCTCAACCGAGATATAAAAAATGTCTGCAATTTCTTCAGGAAATTAGGATTAAAGATAGATGAAGAAAAGATAATCAAGACAATTATAAAAAATTAGATTAATTTAAACTTTTTTAGCAAGTTT
>JBDRJD010000024.1:0-8551 GCA_043815245.1 archaeon | reverse complement strand
TCCTTCAGCTCTTGCTTTGTTTAATCCTGAATTAATTCTGCTAATGGTTAATGCTCTTTCATATTGAGCCAATACCATAAGAATATGTAGAAACATTTCAAATTCCAGCTCCGATTGAAAGTGATAGACGCCCCCACCGGGATTCGAACCCGGGTCACAGCCGTGAGAGGGCTGCATCCTTGGCCTCTAGACTATGGGAGCTGTAAGGAACCAAGGTTCCTTAACACTCAACCTCCTATTAAAATAGGGTCAAGCCTGATAAAGAAACCAAAGTTCTTTTGGAATTTCCTTACCATGGTAAGATTCTCTAAGTGCTTACTAGGTAAGTTAATAAAGAAAAGAAAAAAGTAGTTTTTAAATTATCCTACTTTGAGTACTTTGTCATTTGGGCGCACTTTTTCAGGAACTTTTATGCCTATGTGGTCTCCTTTTTTTGCTTTTTTCACTTCTTCGCGTTCTATTTGCATACTGTCCACAGTTATTTCAAAATCAGTCGTATTACCTTTTATGTGTATTTTGTCCCCTACTTTCAGAGCTCCGGAAAGCTTTATGGCAGCTACACCCACATTACCAAAGTAAGTTGAAACAGTTCCTATTTCTTTTTTAGCCATGTTTTAGTAAGGTATTTGCTATATTTAAGCTTAATTCATTATCTTGTGACAATATATGTTACTTAATAGTAGTTACAAATAGAAAGCTTTATATAGGCTTAAATCCATTTGGATCTATGACAGAGGGAATTGATATTAATAAGTTTCAAGAGGTTTTATCTAAGGAATTGGGTGAAGATTTAGTGGTGACTGGCTTAGAAAAGGTAGGGGAGGGGTACCATTCTGATGGTTTCAAGCTTTTAACTAATAAAGGAGAGTTTTTTATTAAGAAAGTAAAGTCTGAAGATTTTGGGTTTGAGCTTCCTGAGAGGAAGATTTATTCTCTGTTATTAAGTGAGGGGATGGCTAGAAGAGCTAATGCTAATCCTAAGATGATTGGCGTTCTCGTGGGTAATGATGGGGAGATTGAGAAGCTGCCAACAGTTAATAGTCAGACTGAGATATATCATATTCAGGCTTTTGGTGGAAAGGGAAAAAGTTACTTGGAAATTCTCCAGGAAAAGAAGTATAAGCAGAAAATAGATGAAAAAGATACTGAAGAAATTCAGAAGCTTGTTGATTTTATTGCTAAGGTGCATTCTTTAAAGCATCCTTCTAGTGATGGGGGCAAACTTAAGGCAGTTTATAACGACTGTTTAAGGAATGTTATCTCTAATCCTGAACTTACAATGGTGTTGCTTCAGGATTTTCCTAATGATCATGTTGTTTTTCCTCTTGAAGCTCAGAAAAATTATTTAGCTTTAATGTATGATTTAATTTCAAGGTTTAAGGACAGGTCTGAAAGACTGACTGCTCTTCATGGAGACTTTTGGGGTGCTAATTGCTTTTTTAGTGAAAATGAAGAATTATTTGTTGTAGACTATTCTAGGATGCCCTGGGGAGATCCTGGAATTGATATTGGATGGTTTGTATGCCAGTACTTGTGGCTTTATCATGAAACTAAAAATGAGTATTTTAAGGAACTAGGAGAGTTGTTTTTAAAAAAGTATGAAGAAAAGACTGGAGATAAAGAAATTAGAGAAGGTATGAGTTTAATTATGGGTCTGCAAGGGGTTATCTACCTGCTTCCTAAGTTTTATCCTAACAGGGATAAGGAAGTGAGTGAGATGTTTATGCAGAATATTGTTGATATAATGAAAGCTGGGAGGTTTAAATGGAATCGAATATAAGTTTTGAAGAAGCTGATGGAGTTATTGTGAGGCATGGTGAGGCAATGTATAAGCAAGGTATCGTGGATAGTTTAGAAGAGGCTAAAGACTTAACTGTGGATGGAGTCGCTCAAGTAATTGAAAACGCTCAGCCGGTTGTTGATTCTTGGGCTGGGTTAAATAAGAGGATTGGAATTTTCTATTCTGATTTTGGAAGAACAGCTGAAACTGCAAGAATTTGGAAGAAGCTTGCTTCTGCCCAAGATATCAAAACTAGGGGGGAGTTTCCTTGCAGTAATTTAAGGGAAGTGAAAAATCTGGATTTTAATGGTTTTTTTATTAAGCTTGTTGAAGGAGGAAACCTTGAACTGGGAGGCAGAAGTTTTTATGTTTCTCAGGATATTACTAATCCCGGCAAGTTTAGCTATGGAGATTATTATAAGCAAGGTGGGTTTTTACATCTACCTGAATACTTGCATGATTTGATAAGGAGCGAGGCTGGAAGAATTGAGACTTATGAACAGGTCACAGGGAGGTTTGATTTAGAGATGGCTAGAATAAGAAGTTATAATCAGGACATGAAGCACGTTATAGTGACTCATCAGGCCTTGCCGGATGGACATATAAAGCAGGCAGGTCTTGAGGGCACGTTTGAACTTGGAGAATGCCTTCCTTTTAAATGGGATGAATCTAAAGGTCTTATATTGAAGAAATAGCCCTGCCAGGATTCGAACCTGGGTCAGCTGGCCCAGAACCAGCCATACTTGACCACTGTACTACAGGGCTTTAAGAAACCTACGGCTTCTTAACAACTTCCCTTGAGTATGCCTCGGGGGAGTTGTGTCTTATCAAAATACTGGGAAAAAAGTATTTAAATATTAGCTTCTCCTTATAATAGAGAAAAAGATGGCACTAATGATATGGCTTATTGCAATTGCATTAATCTTAGTCATATTTATGTTTTTAAAGACTAAGGATATGAGGCACAAGATTTTTGCTATTGTAATGGTATTTTTGTTGCTTTTCCTCTATATTTCTGTAACTAAGGTCTACTCTTCGAATTCTGTTGATCTTACTACTTTTGAGGGGGTGGTGGATGGGGGTAAGATTTATTTTTCTTGGTTGGGGCATACTTTGACTAATGTTAAGGAAGTAACTGGCAAGGTAATCAGCTTAGATTGGGGGGGGAATTCTTCAAAGAATTCAACAAAAAAATGAAAATAGAAATGTTAATTATGATGTTTTTTATTATTGGAGCACTATTTATTATTTCTGAAAATAATCTTGCCTTGAGAAACCAAGAAGGGCTTTCTGCTTTTTATTCAATGTATATAGATTGGATTGGCAGTGTTTTTAATAACGGTATTAGCGCTACAGGTTATGTTGTTAAGATGAACTGGCTACCTGACTCTGAGGGATAAGCCTCAGCCGAGGATTGAACTCGGGACCTCCACCTTACCAAGGTGGCGCTCTACCAACTGAGCCACTGAGGCACTAAAAATTTAATTAGTAAACATTTATAAACACTTTCTTTTTTCTTGTAAAGTAAGGATACTTAAAAAATGGACAAATTAAAAGAGTTAAAAAAAGCTTATGATATTTTAAAGCAGAAGTATAAGCTACCTTCATTTAAGGAGCTAAATGAAGAATTTGATGTTGAAAGGATTGCTGAAAGAGAGACTGAAACCTTGCTTAGAGAGATAAGGAAGGTTATGATGGATAAAATCATCACTTACCTTAGGTTTACTGAGCTATTATTAAACCCTAGTGCAGCTCCCCTATTCTTCTTAAGTTTATTGAAGAACTTGTCTTCTGAAGAAAGGAAAGTTGTAGAGAAAACTTATACTGATCTGGGAAAATTAGAAATAGATGTTCTTGATTTAGATATTACCTACAGTGAGAAGAGAGAAGCCGAGTTTATTCTGTATTCTTTTAAAGAGTGGCAGACTATTAAGAAGGACTTGTTAAAAATCTCTACTTCTTTAAGAAAAAGTTGGGAAAAGAAGTCTCAGAAGAAAGATAGAAATTACTTAGGTTAAAAGGGAATCAAGACTCATTTCGAGTGCTGCTGCCGGCATTTTTAAATGCCAATTTTTTAAGATAGATGGGGAGACCTCTCCGAGAAAGCCAATTTCTTTATTATTTAACATTATTTTTCCTACTCTTCCTGGAATGAAACAGGGATGATCTGTATTTTCTACCTCCAAGTTTAATTCAAGCATATTACCGAGATATTCAAGAGACTGCTTTAATTCAGTGAAATTTGAAGGTGATAATGCGATACAAAGTTTTTCCTGTTCTTTAATTCCTGTTTCTTCAGAATCATCTTTGTAGAATACTCTTCCAATCTCAAATATTTTTTGAGGATATTCTGCATCTACATTTTCTGATAGCACTTTAAGTGCAGAGTGGAGAAGGTTTTCCCTTAAGATGTTATAATCTGTCTTTGAATCTTCTATTTCTATACAGGCAGATGCTTTTTGAGCCATTTTTTTGAACTGGTCTTCTTTTTTTGTTAAGTGAAAGGTAGTTATCTCTAGTAACCCTAAACTTACTAGGATTTCAGAGATTCTTGTTTTTAAAATTGCTGATTTTTCTTCTTGCCCAACTGTAGAAATCTCGGGTATTTCTGGTGTAAGATTTTCAAAACCATACCCTATAGCAATGTCCTCATAAATATCTACTGGATGCAATATGTCTGCTCTCCAAGCAGGAATTTTAACTGTTCCTTTGGAGTATTCATACCCCATCTTTTCTAAACACTCTTTTACTTGCTTTTCATTTAAAGAGACCCCTAGCAGATTTTCTGCGTCCTTTAAGCTAATTTTCATTTTTTCAGGAGTTAAATCAGGTGTTTTTTCTGGCTTTTTATACTTAAGGTTCATTTGGTATACTTTTCCGCCCATGTCTGCGAGCATTGTTACGATTATGTTAAGTGTTTTTTTTAGTGATTCGAAATGGAAACCTGAGCATTCAATGAATATGTTCTCTGTTTCTTCTGTTATCTTTCCTGTATTTTGGGAGTTGATAATTGGAGGCATGCTTAGGATCTCACCTTTTGCGTCTACAAATACTGGATACTCACTGTAGTCTTTTAGAAGGTGTGCGTAGTCTCTGCCTGTAGAAGTTCTTGTTAGGATATCCTTGCCGGTTAATTCTTTTGTTTCCTCTAAGGGAATAAATTTGATATCTGCGGGTTTACGTGCTTCAAACTTTATTGGCAGTGTAATTTTTTCTAAGGGGTATATTCCGATTGCAATCTTTTTACGATTTCTTCCAAAAGTTGAGTGAATTTTTTCTTGAACGTCTACAATTTCTTTAATTTTTTCGTTGTCGAAGCTTATATTTTTTACAATTGCACAGGCTGTATAAGGACGTATTTTCTCTAGGTTTTTGTCTATTGTTACTGTAAATTTTTTTTCTGCTGGGTGAACTTTATACTTTTTCAGGCCCTTTTCTTTTCCTAAAAATGCCTTTAGTGCCCGAATATAACCTTGAAATGAAAGTAAATCCGGCCTATTTGGGAAGATTTCAAGCTCTATTTCTTCTGAGTTTAGAGATTCAAGAGGAGTGCCTAAATAGGGTATCTTGTCTTGCACTTCACTAGTTAACTTGATGTGCTTTTCAAATTCTTTTCTTGAAAATCTTACATTAGCCATTGTATGGAAACCTAGGTTTACTTGACACTCAGCCTTCTTACGAATGCCAATTTACCCTTATTTAATTTAATTTTCATTTTCATTCCAGTCTATTTTAGTTCCGTTTCTTTGAGCGTTTTCTAATGTGAATCCCTGAGGATAGCGTTTTTTTAGTTTTTG
This sequence comes from archaeon, assembly GCA_043815245.1. Taxonomy (GTDB): domain Archaea; phylum Nanobdellota; class Nanobdellia; order Pacearchaeales; family GW2011-AR1; genus JBDRJD01. Next base: position 2,974 of record JBDRJD010000024.1, on the reverse strand, counting down.
TATGTTTTCTTCTAGAATTTCCTGCAAATCCCACTTGAAAAAGTTGCATATCATTGCTGCGTACCAGAGTGTATCTCCTAAATTTTCCTTTATTCCTTCTTCAACTGCTTTATTTTCATGGGCGAATGTTTTTTTTATGCAAGATGCTACGTCTCCTGCTTCACCTGTTATCCCCAGGCCCCAGGTGGATATCTCCAAATCTTTATTTTCAAATTTTTTTGCTGTTTTTTTACAAAATTCTTGGTATTCTTTTAGGTTGATCATTTTAGGTTTTTATCCAGTGCTTAATTTTTCTTAATTGCGAGATATCATTCTTATAGAGCTCCCTAATATCTTGTATTTTATAGTAGTCCATTAGGCTCCTGTCAAATCCTGGACCCCAAGCTAGTATTGGGATGTATTCTCCTAGTAAGGGGATTACTACTTCTGGACGGAATATTCCACTTCCTCCTAGCTCCAACCAGACTTTTTTTTCTGGGTGAAACCAGTTTATTTCCACTGATGGTTCAGTGTAAGGGAAGTAGGCGGGTGTGAATCTAATCTTCTCAAAGCCCATTTTCTTAAAGAATTCTTTTAAATAGCCTAACAAGTGTCGCAGGTTTGCACTTGGGTCTACTACTATTCCTTCTGTTTGATTAAATTCAAAAGCGTGACTCCAGTCTACTGTTTCGTTTCTAAAGCATTTTCCTATTGCAAAGAACTTTCCCCTTTTGTCTTTTAATTCGCTTAGCTTGGCTAGTGTGGCTGCTGACAGGCAGGTAGTATGTGTTCTTAGAACTACTCTTTTTGCTTCATCTTCGTTCCAGGAGTATTGCCAGCCCTTGCTGCCCTGAACTCCAGATTCATGAGCTTTTTTTACTGTGTTTAGTATTTTTTTATCTGGGAATTTGCCTTTTGTATCCAGGTAGAAGGTATCTTGCATTTCTCTTACTGGGTGGTCTTGGGGGGTAAATAGGGCATCAAAGTTCCAGAAGCTTGTTTGGCATAGTGAGCCAGTCATTTCTTTAAACCCCATTTCAGTCCATATTTTTCTGCCGTGTGAGATTGCAAGATTTACAAAATGACGCTTGCCCCCGTAGACTGCTGGGACTTTGCTCTTTAGGTCGTATCTACGGAATTTTTTACCTTTATATGACCCTGATTTTATTATTTCAGGAGTTAGGGCCTCTATTAGCTTGTCTGCTTTGCTTAAATCTGCTTTCTCTATTTGTTCCCCAAGGGGGGTTAGAGTGAAAGATACTGTTTTCTTTTTTTCAATTCTTATTATGTCTTTTCTGTTCTCTAGTTGTTTTAAAGAGTGTTTTTGTTCTGGAGAGAGTTTCTCAAGCTCTAAGGGGAGTGATTCAATTAACTTTTCTTCAAGTGATTTTTTAATTACTTCTTCCATTGAAGCTGTTAGGAATAGACGTTTTTCTTTCATTTCTATCATGGCTTTCTTTTTTAGTGCGCCTAGAGCTGCTTTGAATTCATTGTCAGACAGCTTTGAGAGCTTTTGGGCTTCCTCTAAACTTAGTTGTTGCTTTTCACTTAGAATGTGTAGAAGTTTTCTCTCTGGAAGGCCATTTTTTAAGTAGAGTACTCCGTTGTAGCCTAGATCTACAAGGTTTTTTTCTTGAATGCTGATTTTTATTAGGTTCTTATTTTCTAAGAATTGAAGTGCTCTTAAGGTAGAGGTCTCATCTAATCCGGCTTTTTCAGATATTTTTTCTACGGTCTTTTCACTTAAGAAAGGGATTATTTTTCTTTCTATAGGGCTAAGTGATTCTATTACCTCTTCCATTATATATGAATGTGAGGGTTTTGCTTTAAATATCTTATCATAAGCTTTATATCTATTAAAATCGTGTCATATTTATGGATGTTCCTAAAAAGAGGGGCAATTGGAATGTGGCTGTTGCTGTAGCTGTAATTGGGTTGTCTTTGCTTGTTTTTAATGCTTCTTTATATCTTCTTTCTGAGAAGTATGCGGTTGGTACTGGGCAGGTTATAGGGGATTTTTCTGGTTTTTTAGACATGTTTAAGTTGACAAAGCAGGATATTGATGGGGATTTGGGGGTGGTGATGTTGGCTCCTACTCAGGAAGAATTAGATTGTGAAAGTGATCCAAACTGCCTGTTCTTTAGTAGTTGGAATTATGATGTTGGGAGTTGTGAAAATATGCAGACAAATTCAACTGCTTACAATTCTTGTTTTGATGGGGGAAAATGGTTTGGAGGATGGGGACTAGATGCACCACTTCAGTATCCTGATATTGAAACAGGAGGGCCAGGAGGAAATAATTTTTTGAATTTGAGAACTGTTGGTGGTGGAGGCTGGGGCAATCCATATTATTTTAATTGGGAAATAGATGATCCAGATGGAGATGTTTTTGGTGATCCAGATGATTTGTATATGAGAGTTTATTTTAAAATGCATCAGGATAATGCAGATAATATTCATGATCAGAATCATTGGTTTATGGCTACTGATTTGCCAAGGGACCTAGGTTATACAGATGCTAAGCATTGGTTGAGATTTGGGAATAGACCAGATGTCTTTACTCCACCATGGATGGATCCTGCTATCGATACTTTATGGACTTTACAAATAGGAGGTTGGGAAAGTGGAATATTTGCATCCACAATAGAAATGGAACAAGAAAAGTGGTATTGTTATGAAATAAATATAAAGAAAATTAATTCAACACATGAAAGATGGTATATGAGGCTTGATGGGCAAGATATTACTGATAGATATTTTGGTATCTCTGGTCCACCAGAAGAGAATGAAGAGTGGTTACAAGATATATATGATCTTGGATGGGCACAACCAATTAATTCTCCTAATAGTAACTTTTGGTTAACAACTTATGATGAAGAAACACTAAATGAAGGATGGGACGTTTCTGCAATTGAAGTAAGAAATGATAATTGGGCTGGACCTGTTGAATGTGAAGATTCTGTTTTGATTGATTATTATTGTTCATGCGGAGGAA
>JBDRJD010000023.1:0-2087 GCA_043815245.1 archaeon | reverse complement strand
TTTAAAGAAAAAAACTTAAATTAACAATACTAAAATAAAAACCATCCTTCTATGGATGACTTTTAAAGTAGAAGTTAATTTTTATTAAAAAATTTATGATTAATAAACAAAAAACCAGCCAGTGGGCTGATTGCTTGTCCTGAATAAATCTCTTATGACACTTGTTCAGGGTATTGGCGGGTAAGGTAGAAACGTGTTAATTTCTTGCTCTTATGAGCCCCGCTACCTTTAGATTACTCAGGGAGAAAATCTTTCAGGCCTCTACTACGAGCCGGATGACGAAGTATTCTAAGAGCTTTACTTTCAATCTGCCAAACTCGTTCTTTGTCAATATTGAACTCTTGACCAACTTTTTCTAAAGTCGTCGCCTCTCCTCCATACAGACCAAACCTTAAAATAAGTACTCTCTGCTCTCTTGGGGTAAGGGTATGCAATACTTTTTCTATTTCACTCTTAAGAATACTTTTTTCGGCTTCCTCTATTCCGGAAATTGGAATTAGGTTTAAGTGACCCCCAAACCAATTATCCCTAGTTAGGCTTATAACCTTTTCAGACTCAATTTCAACTCTCCGATTGTCGAATACTCCTTCTTTTATCGCCTCCAGAAGCTCTGGAGGAAAGAGAAAGTCTACTGGCTTCTCTAGAGCAGAAGAAAGTTCAATCATCTTCTCACGAAGAGGAATAAACCGAAGATTCTCAATCAACCCGATGGTGGCAATGGGAATTCCAGTAATTTGAGAAAGAGTTTTTTGAGTAAAGCCTTTTTCTATCCGAGCCTTTCGCAATCTAGCATTCCGAGCTAAGAGTTGAAGCTCTACCAAGCTCTCATTATCCTCATCTATAGAGATAATTTGATTATCTATCATTTTTCACCTCATATTTATTTTTATTTCGAATCTATATAAAATGACCTGTAGGAGTCACATTTAAAAATGCTAATAATAAAACAATACCACATTTAGTGGTATTGTCAATAGTTGCGGTCCCAAGGAGAATCGAACTCCTGTTACCAGAATGAGAATCTGGTGTCCTGGGCCACTAGACGATGGGACCCAAAGAGGAATAAGGGTGATGATCTGAATTACTGTAATTTTTCCTCTCTTAGAATCTGAATTATTTCTTTTGGTTTTTTTCTTTCTGAGATTAGTTCAACAATTTTTTTATTGATCTCTGTTATTTGAGTCTCAGATAAACCAATAGACAGTCCCTTATTTACGCCAGAATTAATTTTTTTATAGGCTTTAAGTCTGTCTTCTTCTAAAGTTTTAGTTTTCTGCTTATCTTTTCTATCTTGAGCTTCTTTTAGCTCTTTCATAATAAAACGAAAAGCATATACCCTATAAACAATAGACCTAAGCCAGTGTCTCTGACTATTGCTTGATAATTCAGTTATCATTTCAATACCTCCTTCCAGATCATCACCCCTTAGAACTAAAACTATTTTATCACGAAACAACTCCTTTGTAAAAAAAGGCTGCTTTGTTGGGTTAAAGCAGCTTGGAGTGATTTTGATTGGATTTAATGTTTACCGTTTCCGTTGCTGTTCACGAGTAATGTTATTTTTCCTTGATTTCCTTTACCTTTACCTTTCGAATGGTAAATGTGAATGACCCTACTAAAACATCTCCCGCAGACTCCTTTTTTACTATCAAGTGGAATAACTCCGCCACATTCGCCCGGACAAGAGATAGTAGCCCCAGATAGATTCTGTCTGTGCAAAGTAATATGTTCCAACTAAATCCTCCTTAACGCTTAACGAATTTAAAGATCTTTAGATTTAAAAACCGATCCTGAGGACCGGCTGAATCTTCAAACTAATACGTTGAAAAATCACCCGGTCGTATGACCAGTAATTCTTGTAAATTTAAAGTATTTTTTGTTTAATTTATACTTCATCATCTTATTAAAATATATTACAACTATTCATAAAACTTGTAAAGGGTCTATGGTAATGTGTACAGACATATGGCGGTTTTTACCAAGATAGTTTATTGTCTTGGTATATATATGTTAATATGTCTAAAACAATAAAGGAAGAGAGGTTAAGATGGGTTTTGCCCATATATAATAAAGAAGTAAGGATAAGG
>JBDRJD010000022.1:0-2328 GCA_043815245.1 archaeon | reverse complement strand
TCAACCTTACGGTCAACTTTGACATCTTCAGGATGATCGACTAAAGCTTTCACAATGTACTCTAACAGTTCTTGATCGGTAGGCGTTTTATCTGCCATAATATTCTGCTAGTTTAGTCTATCTTAAGTAGCTGCGACCTTTCGGGATCTCCTCAACTCTGAGAGAACCATAAGAGCTACTACATCCATATTTTAGTTAAATTGTTTTACTATGTCAATGGCCGAACTCTTGCAGAAAGAGTAAGGCTGAAAATGAAAACACATAGCTTTCATCGCCCACGAAACTTCAACTTTATTAACACTCCTCAATTCATAAATTATTATGAACTAAGGAGTATGGGGGAGATTAAGTGTAATCTCCCCCTGAAGAAGTCTACTTGCTATCTTCCGTTGACAGAAGGGTTTTTTATTTTCCAAACCCTTGACCCGTCATTAGTATAATATGACGGACGAGGCAGACCATCTACATCTAAATCAAATTGAAGATACTCTGCGTTAAAAGCTTCTGGGTATCTCTCTTCCCCTATTAACCTTCTATGATTAAAGTTCATCTTGGAGGCCCAACTAGCCCTAGAATCTCCATAAACAGACATCTTAATCATCTCCTCTCTGACTGCCACAAATATGGCAATACTTAGAATTTTTATAGAGAAGATGATCACACGAATGTTGTTCTATAAAATCAGTTGAAATTTTCAGCACACCTTTACGTAAGTGACTATCCCAAATGATTTCTTCAAATTTAATCAACATCGCGTTGTTGTCTATACGGAGCCAGCCTTTAAAAACCCAACTTGTACAGTCTAAGATATCTTTAGTAGAAACATTTTCATCTATGGCTTGGACCGATCCCAAAGAAACGTAAAGAAATTGAACCGACCATCCAGTCCTTATAGAGAAGAAAAGTTCTCTTTCTCCTCCTACTTCGCCTCCACAAACTATACTTTTTGCTCCAGGACCCCCTATTAAAGGTATTTCCAAAATTTCGAAAGTCATACGACTCCTCCTTTTGATACCGCAGCATTTTCTCTCCCATACGGTAAGAGTGCTGGATTTCTCCATAGCGGTAAGCTATTTACTATCTTTATAATAAATACCTTACCACCATGAAGAATATTCGTTATAAATAAAATTATATGTAAAGAGCTTTCTCTCAAATTTCCCAATCTTTAACCCACAAATCTATTATGATCTAAAGTTTGGGGGAGGAAGTGAATGAAGATGTTCCCCCTGACTAACGCTAATTTTGACCATAGCGTTGAAAAAAACTTGGACTCAACGGACTCCTCAAATATTTTATTTCTCTAGCTGTCAAATTAGGAATTCCTAAATTAGGTATTCCCAACTCAACAATACCTATAACTTGAGGATCCTCTTTTTCCACCACTTTTTCTACTTCTGGTTTTCTTCCAAAGTTAATCTTCAAAATTTTCCTCCCAATATACCTTTTATTATAATGAACTTTATAAACAAACAAACGGCCCTTAGAGAGAACCGCTTGGTTACATTGTAATAAAGAGTCTCTCCTCTCTTTATGCATCTATTATATCATATATTCTTGTTTTGTCAAGAGGAGAGTGTTATTCAGTTTTAAGTGTTTCCTCAACTTTTTCTTCCGGCTTTACTTCTTGAGGAGTCTCTTCTGGCTTCTTTTCTTCTACTATTTCAGCAGGTTTATCTACCAGAGCTTCTTCTACTGGTTTTTCTGGCTCTACTGGTTTTTCTTCCACAACAGGATGTTCTTCTTTAACAGATTCTACTGCTGGAACTTTTGCTACTACTGGAACTTCTTCCTTTTTAGCTTCTTTCTTTGATTTCTTATGTAGATCTATTTTCTTTCCGTCTATTACCTTTTCTGAAATTAACAAATTATAAACTGTATCAGAAGGTTTAGCTCCTACTCCTAACCAATACTTAGTTCTTTCTACATTTAAAGTCTTGTCTTTTGTAGTTGGATTATAAGTACCAACTTGCTCGACAAAACGACCTCTTGTAGAAGAGTTTGTTTTTTTGGTTACAACTATCTTAAAAGATGGCTGATTCTTTTTTCCTGTTCTAAAAAATCTTATTGATAACATATTATTTCTTTTCTAATGCTTTTCTTGCTGCTGATTCCTCTGCTTCCTGTTTGGAAGATCCTGATCCCTCAGCTATCAACTCTTTACTAAGAAAAACGCCAACAGTAAAATGCTTAGCATGGTCGGGGCCAGATGCCCTTAAGACTTTATATATCGGAGTAATTCCCGTTTTTTCTTGAGCTTTTTCCTGGAAAAGAGATTTACCATCTCTATATAGCTCTTTATCAATAATTTCTGGAAGATCTGGCAAT
>JBDRJD010000021.1:0-2121 GCA_043815245.1 archaeon | reverse complement strand
TCCTTTTGGTGAGGATAGAGATTTGTATAATTACTTTCTAAATAAATCTCAAGATTGTGGTAAAAGAGTTGTTGCTGTTATGCCTTATGATTCTAATTTGCCTCAAGGAGGAAGGGGTATTGCTGGGCTTGTTCCTTCTGGTCATAGGAATAATTCTGAATTTATAAAAAGAGATGCTTGGGCAATTTCATCTGATATTGATAATTATTTCAGAGTTCAGAGAGAATTTTAGATTAGGCGGCTAGTTTTATTTCTTTATAGGGTGTATCAAAGCCTGTATAGGGAAGATTTCCACTTTGATTATGATAAACTATTCTCCATTCATTATGAATATCTCTAAATTGGTGTATTGCTAATTTACTATCTGCAATTGCTTTTAAAGTCCAGACAAAAGCTGGCCAGTCACTTATTTCTTTTTGTCTTTCTTGATGAACTTTGGCGTACTTCCTAATGAATTCTTCATCTGCTTCTTTGAATTCGGGCTGCCTTATTTCTTCCCAAACTGGTACTCTTGGACCTTGAGCAAGAATTTCCCCATGATCTTCTCCTTCATCAACTATTATTACAGATGAACGTGTTACCCATTGTTTTCTTTTAATAGCTTCATAAACTGCATTTTCTCCTATTAAGTCTCTTTTTCCTTTTACTCTTGGATTGTAAGGAAGACATGATGGATGCACATTAATTATTCTATCTGTGAATTCTTCTAATAAAGGGTCTCTTACTAGCCTCATATAACCTCCAAGAACTATTAGGTTTATTCTTTTTTGTTTTTTTGATTCAAGTTGTCTGAGTCTTTCTAAAATTAATCTATTAAATGCTTCTGATTTTTCAAAATATGCTGCTTCTTTTTGTGTATCTCCTTTTGCTGCTTTCCAGCTTCCGCAGTGTTCATAGCCATATTCTACAATTTGCTCTACTCCTTTTAATTCAGGACGTAATTCTGGATTTAAGAAACCCGCATTTGGATCATCTGAAAAAACTGCCATTGGTTTTTTTATGTTTAGAGCAAGAGCTGCTAGATTAGTCCCAGAACCAGAGCCAAAACCTACCCAGTTAAAATCTCTTCTTGGCCCATGGTAAATGTATATTGGACCTGCCATTTTATCTGTGGGTGAAGCATCTTTCACAATCTTTTTCACCTGGTTTTCTTGTTGCTATCAGGATTAGCCCATTATCATCTGCATAATCTATTACTTTTTGATCTGCTTTTGATCCTAAGGGGTATACTATTCCTCTTATCCTGTATTTTACTGCAAGTTTAGCAACGTCATCTTCTGGCATATAAGCATCTGAGGCCATAAAAGTATTTTCAGGTCCAAATCCTCTCATCGATAACCTTACTGAATCCTCTCCTGCATCAATTCTACTTCTTTGACCTGAGCCTATTCCGTGAACTTTATATGCATCTCCAATTATTATTGCGTTTGATCGTGTGTAACGGGCTACATGCCATAAAAATAGGGCAGCTTGCATATCTTCTGGAGTTGGTTGAGCCCTTGAAACTACCTCCATGTCGTAGATGGTGTTTATTTTTGAATGAACTCTTTTTTCCATTAGGAAAGCCCCTACTAATCTTTTAAAATCTATTCCATCATCAACTGCTTCTTGATTGAGTCCAGCTGTTTTAATTACCCTTAGGTCTTCTCTTTCTTTGAGTTTTTTTAGTGAATCTGGAGCATAACTTGGTGCGGTTAGTACTTCTGTATTCCTTGAAGGAATTACTATTTTTTCTGCTATTTCTGGGGTTACTTCATAACTGAGAGCCACTACTCCCCCAAATGAAGATAATTCATCACCTTGCCATGCTGTTTCGTAGGTTTCTAAGGGTGAGCTACCGCGAGCAACTCCACTGGGCATTTCGTGTTTTGCTATTGTTGCTACTAGATTTCCTCCATTAGAAATATCATGAAGTGATTTTGTTAGTCCAATTGCAAGATCCATATCTGCTATATTTATATAACCCAGGCCCTTACCTTCTTGTAATACTTCAATTCCAGCTGTGCAAGGTCCTGATGCGCCTTCTTCTTCGTAGTGAGCTGCTGGACCTCCCGGATTCATTCCATACCTACATGACCTTGCTTTATTGAAAACAGTGGAGTTTCTTTCTATTGCCGCCAT
>JBDRJD010000020.1:0-21414 GCA_043815245.1 archaeon | reverse complement strand
GGATACGTGAATCCTAATAAGGGTAAGGAGACATCCCCAGCGCAGAAAGCCAAGTTAGATAAAGCACTAACTAACTGGTGGAAAGACCACCCCAACATCCGCCGCCAAAAAGCCGAGCAAATGAAAAAATACTACTTGGAACATCCAGAAGCATTTAAAAAATTCATGCAAGGCGGAGCAAACGCTCAAAATCTAACTCAAAAAACTAATTACGGATATAAAGTTCGCAGTAAAGGCGAACTTCAGATAGCCAACTTTCTCTTTAAGAGAAAGTTGAAAGCTAGCTACGAATCCTGCACTCTTCATTTAGATTCTTGGCTCTGCACCCCAGACTTTTACCTTCCTAAATATAATGTATTCATAGAATATTACGGCGGCCACCCTAAATCTCGAAAAAAGAAGATAATTAAAAACAAGCTATACAAAAAGTATAAAATACCCTGCATATTCATCACTCCAACTGAACTTAGAAATCTGGAAAGATTTCTGATAAAGGACGCTGAAAAAACAAAACAAAAAGTATGAAATGGCAAAAGTACAAGATATGAAAATTAAGAAAATAGTTATTTTCAACAGGAGTGATTTTAGGAAGTGGTTGGCTAAAAATCACGAAAAAGAGAAAAGAGTCTCTCTTATTATATATAAGAAGCACACTAAGCGGCCATCTCCCTCACATAGGGAGCTGATGGAAGAAGCTATTTGTTTTGGGTGGATTGATACTACCCTTAACAGATTAGATGAAGATAAATATGCCAGAACTTTTGTTAGAAGAAATAAAAATAGTAAGTGGAGTGAAAATACGATTAGGTATGCTAAGGAGTTAATTAAGCAAAAGAAAATGACCCCCTCTGGTTTAAAGTTCTACAAAGAAGGCCTGAAAAAGCCCACACATGACTTAGGCATTCCTAAAAATCCAGATATGCCTATTGAACTAAAACTCGCTTTAAAAAAAGATAAAAAAGCTAATAAGAACTTTGAGAAAATTACTCCTTCAACTAAAAAGATGCTATACAGATGGATATTAAGGGCCAAACGTGAAGAAACAAGGATTAAAAGAGTAAGGTTAATTATAAAGAATGCAAGAGAGGGTAAAAAGAATATTTTACAATGATAAAATGAGCATAATCTGGAGGAAATATAAAATATGAAAGAAGCACTATTGGTAATTGATATATTAAACAAGTGTAGTCATCCTGATTTTGAAAACAAAAAATGGGGAATAACTTATAGAAGAATCAGAAGAATGATTCCAAAGCTTGAAAAGTTTATCCTAGACTATAAAAAAGTTGGTGGAAAAGTAATTTACATTAACTGCACTCAATGGGATAAGAAGCATCTGGCAAAGAATATAGTAAATTTATATGAAAATAATAATCAAGCAGAGGTATACTGCAAAAGTGCCTTAGGAAAAAAATTCTATAAACTAAATCCAGAAAAAGATGACTTAATTATTACAAAAAATACCTATGATGCATTTACTAATCCTAAACTTGACAAATATTTAAAGAAAAGAAAAATCAAGAACTTAATAATAACTGGCATTTATGGAGATGGATGCGTGCATGCAACTATTCAAGGAGGATTTTCAAAAGGATATAATTTTACAATAATTGGAGATCTAATTGAAACTACTGACGTAAGATGGAGACAGAATACTCAAAAAACTTTTAAAAATAAAATATGGCCTTACATGTTTGGAAGAGTTATTAAAAGCAGTAAATTTTTAAACCAAAGATGAACACAGAAGAAACCACAAAAGAGTTAATGCAATTACTTAAAAATTTAAAAGAAGATGAATGGAACGATAAAGTAGGAAACTGGACAATAAAAGATATAATCTGTCATCTAGTAGGATGGGAAGAAGAAGCTGCAAAATCCCTAAAAGAAGAATGGAGAACAAAGAAAAAGCCCTGGTTTTTAAAAGATGATAATTTCGACGAATTTAATAAAAAATCAATTAAAAAATATAAAAATCTTAAACCAGCTGAACTAGTCAAGGTCTTCAAGAAATTCCAAAAACAGCTAGATGAATTGATAGAAGAAATTGGAGAAGATAACCTTAGAGATAATATGGAAATGTACAGCTGGGTATTTGATGAAGAAGATAATCACTACTTACATCATTTAAATCAAATTAAGAAAAGAAGATGAAAGCTAAAGAAAAAGTAATCAAATTAGCAAAGGCAAAGTACAGCAAAGACGACTATAGATATCACATTATTCCTGTAGTTAAAAACTCAGAAATACTAGCTAAGAAGACGGGTGCAAATCTAGAAGTAGTGGAAGTTGCAGCTTATCTTCATGATATAGCTGGACTGCAGGGCTTAAGAGAAAATAATCATCATATTGAAGGGGCAGAGAAAGCTGTAAAAATACTAGGGGAACTAGGTTATGAAGAAGATTTTATTAAGCAAGTTGAACACTGTATCTTAACTCATAGGGGTAGGGGATATCTTGAACCTAAAACTAAAGAAGCTAAGGTTGTAGCTAGTGCAGACGCAATGGCGCACTTTGATACTTTTTTGGATTTGTTTAGATTCTTCTTAGAAAAACTTGAATCATTTGAAGAAACAGTAGAAGTAATTGAAGGAAAGATGGAACGAGACTGGGAAAGAAAGCTAATACTGCCAGAAGCTAAAGAAATGATAAAAGAAAAGTATGACGCTGTGAATTTGATAATTAAAAGCATGAAGAAATATATGTAAACTGGAGAGTAAATATAGACAAATTCATACATCAAAAGGCTTTTAAACTTAAACTGCCTAAGATAAGCATATACGCTCATCCTTGCTTCGGCAAGGGATGGGCATTTAATATGAAGAGGGTGGCTATTTTTATTGATGGAAATAATTTTTATTTTGGTTTAAGGAAGTTATATAGTAATAATAAAAGCTTAAAGAATTTTGATTTTCAGAAATTTGCTCAGTTTTTAGCTGGCAAAAATGAAGTTGTTGCAATTTATTATTATAACGCAATTCTGGATGTGGAGCTTAATCCCAAAAAATACAAAAGCCAAAAAGAATTTTTTGAGAAATTAAAGCAAATACCTAATTTTCATCTAGTTCTGTGCAAATTATTAAAAAGAAACATAGTCGGAACAAAAAAGTTTTATTATATTATTAAAGAAGATGATATAAATATGGCTGTTGATATGGTGGAGAATGCCTGTGATAACAACTTTGATATTGCGATTTTAGTGTCTGGTGATGGCGATTTTGTTCCAGCAGTGCGTTCTGTTATGAATAAAAATAAGATAGTGGAGAATGTATACTTTAAAAACAGCTCTTCAAGAAATCTAAAGAATTTTTGTAATAAATCACTAGAAATTACAAAAGAGATTCTTGATACTTTCTTTAATCAAATGAAAAACAGAAAATGAGCAAAAAATGGAAAGGATGCATAGTAAAGGAAAGCCTAGAAGATAGCAGTATCCTTGATAAGCTTGAGACATTAAAAATAAGAGAAGACAGTGACGAAGAAAGTAGCTGGCACATCTATGACTCTTTAGTCACAGAAAGCGAGATTAATGAGATACATAAACAGCTTAAGCAAAGCTGGTACGTCCATTTCTGGAAAGATGGAGAAATGATAGTGCTGTTCAAGGGTAAGAAGTTTAAGGTAGATCCTAATAATAAAGAAACGTGGAAAGAGGCAATTAATTACGGTTTGTCCATAAATATTCCTCTTGAACAATTGGATTTTTTAATGGAGTTTTAAAATATGAAAAAGAAAAAGAGGAAAATAAGCTATAAAGTCATAATATATTCAATAATAGCGTTAGGTTGCCTAGCGCTGACTTATCTAGTTGACTGGCTCTTTATAATCGGAGCAGTAGTTATGATTTACTTAAATCAGCGGGAATTAAAGCTAAGGTAAAGTTTTTTAGGGATCTTATTCATTATTAAATATTATCTAGATTAACACCTATCAATTAAGCCTCAGAAATAGCTTCTTCAAAAATATCCTTAATTTCTTTAGGAAACTTAATTTCCTTTACTAGCTCTCTGGCCTTCTGAGATAGCCTCTTATACATAAATTGAATCTTACTTTTTGTTCTTTCTTTCCCATACCTTTCAAAATAATGCGGAACATTATAATCAAAATAAGCAAGGCTATCAGCTTCCATTAACACATTCTGCTCATCATCTCCCCCTTCTTCATGAGCCTCAATTAAATGTCCAACTTTTTGCAAAGTCTGCTCATCATAACCATGCTTCTTCATCATATCAAGAGTAATTTTCACAGACCTTTTCGCATGCTCTTTTTTAAATTCATGAATTTTAGAATAATCTTCTAAATCTTTTTCAGTTATCCCAGTAACTGCTCTTTCAATATCATGTGCCAGTGCTGCTATTTTTAATGCTTCATTAGCCTCTGGCTTTAGCTTCAATAACCATTTTAGTGTCAGTTCAGCATGCTTAAGTTCAAAAGTAAGTGGAGACTTAGGCAATTGATCTTCTATATCTTTTTTCAACAAATCAAACCTTTCCATTTTAACACTTATCCACCACTAAATAAACCTCATCACCCTTTCTGCATTTTTCTACTTTAATTCCTACATCCTGCCCCTTATTCACACTTTTCACCTTCTTACCTTCAATTTCCATGCTCTTAATCCTTTCTTTTAAAAAAGTCTCTTTTCCTAAAATTATAACTTCATCCCCAATCTGCAGTTTTCCAGCATTAAGTTTAATCCCAGCTACTCCAGCCTTATCCCAATAGTGAAAAACCTTTCCAAGAAAGCGTTTAGTTTTCTTTGACTCTCCATGCTCAGTAGTAGTAAAATCATCACTTGTAGGCGATTTAAAGTAAAATCCTTCTGAAAAACCCCTATTATAAACTTCTTTCATTTCTTCAGTTAATCTTTCTATATCTTTTTTTGAAAGCTTCTTATCCAGTGCCCCCCTGTAAATTTTAGTTACAGAATATACATACTCCGGCTCTCTACCTCTTCCCTCAATTTTAAATGAAACAGCCCCAGATTGCTTTAGTTTTTCAATAAACGGCAGTGTACATAAATCTTTAGCAGAAAAAATCTTATTATTCCCTACTCTCAGCTCATTACCTTCATCATCTCTTACAGTATAAGCTTTCCTGCAAGTATTTCGGCATTTTCCCCTATTAGCACTCCTCCCATGAAGAAACTGTGAAGTAAAGCATCTTCCTGAAACAGCAACACACATACTTCCATGAATAAAAATCTCTACAGGCATAACCTTAGAAATTTCCTTAATCTGCTTTAAGTTGAGCTCTCTGGCAAGTATTGCTCTTTCAGCTCCTAGCTTCTTGTAAAATCTAGCAGCTTCAGCATTTGCAATTGAAGCTTGCGTAGAAATATGGAACTTAATTTTATGCTTTTTACAAAGATTAATTACAGCAAGATCCCAGCAAATTATTGCATCTACTTTGTTTTTAACTTTCTTAATTATCTCTTCAACCTTTTTCAACTCAGAATCAAACATAATTGTATTTAAAGTAAGGTACATCCTCACTTTATTCTCCCTGCAAACCTTCCTTACTTTGTCAAGCTCTTTTAAAGAGAAATTCTGCGCATTATCTCTCATACTAAACTCCTTCAGTCCAAAGTATACAGCGTCAGCTCCAGCTTTAATAGCTGCAGCTAGGCATTTAAAATTCCCTGCAGGAGCTAATAACTCTACTTTCTTCATAATAGGGAAAGAAAAAGTTAGTTTATTAAAGCTTCTTTTCTAACTTCACAAGCTCAACCCAAGTATTAATAAACCGTGTTTACTATAACCTAATATGGTAATAATTGAAGCAAAAGATTTCATTCTAAGGCCTGCAAAGAAGTCAGACTTGCAAAGCTATTACGAGAATAAACGAAATGATATAGCTCTCAGTGATGGTTTTTTTGGGTATAAGCTTCCCTACACAGTTCAAGCAGCTAAAGAAAATCTAGATAGGGCAGTCAAGGCAGCTAAAAGTGAGAATAGCGTTTTCTTTATAATTGACATAAATGGAGAAGCAGTTGGAGAGGTTATGTATGAAGATATTATCCCAAAGCTTAAAGCAAAAGTTGGGTACTGGATAGGCAAGGAATTCAGGAATAAGGGGATTATGACTCAAGCTGTAAAACTATCTTCTGATTACGTCTTTAAAAGGTATAAACTAAGAAGAATTTACGGAAACGTAAGGACTTCAAATAAAGCTTCTGCAAGGATGCTAGAAAAAGCAGGTTTTAAGTTAGAAGGTATTCAAAGAAAATCTACTTTAAAACACGAAGAGTATCATGATGATTTCCTTTACGCAAAGGTAATTTAACGCTTCGCGTTAAATTTATATAATTCTTTTGATATCTCTAGTCATGGCAGAAGAGTGGCAGGAAACCTATAAAGATAAAACCGAAATTTACGAAGCATTTAGTAAGTATGAAGATGAAGGTAATAAAGTTCTGAAAAAACTTCTCGAAAAATGCTCCTTTAAAGATAAAGAAGTTCTGGAAATTGGATGCGGTTCTGGAAAATATACCTCTCTTCTTGCACCTAGCTCTAAAAAATATTATGCGCTGGAAATCTCAAAACCTTTAATTAACTTAACTAAAGAGAAGTGCAAAAAAATAAAAAACATAAAATATCTAAACTACAGCGCTGAGGAGATTCCCCTAAACGATAAATCAGTTGACATAGTTTTTGCAAGCTGGGTTTTAACAGCAATGATCTCAGAAGAGATGAGAGAAAAATCAATTAAAGAAATTCAGAGAGTTTTAAAAAAAGGTGGTGATATCTGGCTGTTTGAAAATTATCTTGAAGGGGAATTCATGGATATGAGGGATATTAAAGCGTCTAAGAAAGACAAAGCTGACGTTAGGAACTTAATTACACAGTATAAATTTGATCGTTCAGAAGTCATAGATACTAACTTCTTCTTTCCAAGTCTAGATTCTGCAAAGAAAATCCTAAGTTTTATCTTTGGAAATAATGCCTTAAAATACCTTGAAAAGCACCCAAGCCCAAAATTAAAGCATAAAGTAGTTATTCTACATATGAAGAAGGCTTAATTAACGCTTCTTTTTCTTTTTAACAGGCTTACTAGCTTTAATACTCTTAGTTTGAGAAATCAAAGCCTTAGCAGCTACAACTGTCCACAGTGTAGTAAAAGGAATTGTAAGTAAGATGCCAATCCTAGTAATTCCGCCTAAACTGCTCAATACAGCAGTAAGTATCAAGAATACAATTGAAAATGCAAAATTATTCTTTGCAAGATTATAACTTCTTTTCAAAGAGTCAATCACCCCTAAGTTCTCAATCAAAGATACAGCAATTACATACTGCCATAAAACAATTAAAATCAATCCAGGAATAATCAGTAATACCAGCCCGATAGCAATTCCTAGTAAAGCTAAAATAGCAATTCCCCAACTCCTCCAGAAATACCTAAATCCTTTGAATACATCTTTTATCTGAATCTTCTTCCCATTCACCATCTGCACACACATATAGTATATTCCAAAAACCAGTGGCGGAATAGTCACAATAAAAATCATTAAAATCAGAGCTATCAAACTTCCAACTATTAAAGCTACAAACTGTTTTTTAAACAAATCCCAGCTTTTCTTAGCTGTATTTGTGATTAAATCTTCTAACCTCATTTTATATTCTTATATGTAAAATTACCTTTATAAATTTAGTCCCCCCCTCCAAATAATCCTGAGAAAAAATTTCCAATAGATTCTACAATTCCCGGCTCTTCATAACCTTCTTCTCCTATTCCCGGACCACTTCCAGGATCATCTCCAAATTCATCAGAAGCATCTTCACAACTAATATCTACTATACACTCCCACCCCTCCCCTGATTCGCCCATTACAGGCTCTCCATAACAATGCTCGCATATAGCTGCACAAACATTTTCTTTTCCAGTTATCTGCTCATCATTAAGACATGGCCCTTCATATAAATGAACACACTGATCTGCACACATCTGGCATACTTCATTACCTGTTTCTCCCTCCTTACTACTCCCACATATAATTGAAGGGTCTACTCTATTTACACAATCAGAAATACATCTCTGTTCATCAGACATTTTAGATTCATCAGGAGCATCTCCTTTCATATCACATTCATCATCACAATAATCTATTTTACCATCCATACAAGTCATATACTCTGGACCTCCAGGCATAGGGCAGTATTTATCAATACAATCCTGCACACACTGTTCATCTGGGCTTAAAGCAGCAGGTTGGGCATTGCACTCTCCCATACATCTGGCTCGATTAGCAGTCATACAATCTAAATCCTCTGCCTCACACCCGACCGCTACACAGTTTTGCATACACTGCTGCTCTTCTGCTGGAAGCCCTGCAAAAGCGCTTCCAGGATCAGAAAGATCACTGAAAACAAAATCCCTAACAGAATACCCAGTCATATTAGCGATTCCGAAAATCGCAATTAAAGCAACGAGTAAAACTCCAAACGCTAAATAATCTCCTCTTTTCATAATCTACCTTATATTGGAAACTTTAAAAAGTTAACTTCTGCTACCTATTTAAACCCTAATTCACTATTTATTCTATGGTCAGAGTAAGATACAGTTTTTCTTCAAGAAGAACACGACATACAAAGAAAATAAAGAAACAAAGAGCAAAATTTCCAGCACTCGCTCTAGAAATTGTACAAAGATCAGACATTATCTTAGAAGTTTTAGATAGTAGGTTTATTGCCGACACCCGTAATCTAGAGCTAGAAGAATTAATTAAAAAACAAGGAAAGCAGATAATTTTTGTTTTAAACAAGTCAGACCTTATAGAAAAACTCAATGAATTAGAAATTGCTGATTTAGATTTATATGTATCTGTTTCCTGCAATAACAGAAATGGGATTCAGATACTAAGAAACAGAATTAAGATAGTCGCCAAAAAAGTTGAAAAAACTGAAGATGAAAAAGTTACAGTAGGCATTTTAGGCTACCCAAATACAGGCAAGTCCTCACTAATTAATCTTCTAATCGGAAAAAAGTCTGCAGGCACAGGAGCAGAACCGGGCTTTACAAAAGGAATACAAAAGCTAAAGCTTTCTCCAGAAATAATGCTACTTGACAGCCCGGGGGTTATTCCCAGAAAGCACTACTCTTCAATAAGATACAAGTTCATTGCAAGGCACACAAAGGTAGGCGCTCGAAGTTACAGCAAGGTAAAAGACCCTGAAATGGTAATTGATTATTTAGTAAAGGAGTATCCAGGAAAATTAGAAGCGCACTATCAAGTTCAAACTAAAGGCGATTCAGAACTACTTTTAGAAGAACTTGGAAAAAAGTGGAACATCCTGAAAAAAGGCGGCATAGTTGACACGGATAAAACAGCGCGAAAAGTCCTTAAGCACTGGCAGACAGGCGAAATTAAAGTTTGACTAAATTTATAAACCACTAATTCTGCAAAAGTAAATGGGAATTCCAAGAAACCATCCAGATTATAATAGAATAATTGCAGAATGTGGTTTTCCAGAAGGAATTAGGGAATCTTCTGATATGACTTGGGCTGAATTACAGCTCGAAATGTCAGGGTTAATGGGGACGCCTCACAGAAAGAAACTCCACCAGATTGTAGCAGACCCAATAACTTCAGAATCAATAAGAGGATTAGTAGACACAAATTGGTACGTCTTTCTTACAGGGGGTTCTCACTGTCTGCCTAAACACTCTCTAATTCTTTTAAGAGAGATTAAAAATCCTTATGAAAGCGATAAAGAATTATGCCACGAAGTGGCGCATGCAATTTATGACTTCCTGCCAGACCAAGGCCTTACTCCAATAACAATAACTAATAATCGGATTGCAGAGTGGGTGGGGAGGCAGATAAGGGCAGACTATAGGATATTAAGAGAGATAAAGAGGGGATTTGAGCTTCCTTGCACAATTTACGATAGAGCTAGTGAGCTAGCTTTTGGTAACGGCGATTATAAATTTGCAAGGACTCTAATGGACTAGAATGGGACTTGCAGATAGATTAATTAGTGCAGTAAGATTAAAAGAAGCTCAAGATCCAGAAGTAGACTTTACAGATATTTTCTGCGCAATTTCAAAGGCATTTAAACATACTCCAGGAGCTGAAACTCTACAGGTATATCTTCCTCACTAGGGTGGTAAGCTAAAACAGACAGTGCGTCTCCAAGAAAAAGCAGCTGCTCAAGGAGATTCATTTTTAACTTACGCCTTTCCTACAGAAATTCTTTCAACTAATATAAATTTAACAACGAAGTCTTTTGAACACATATGCAACAGAGTCTGTTCAGATCTAGAAGCACTTGACCAAGACTACAACTTCGATAAAATACACATAATCGGAGCAAGTCTCGGCTGTGTAAACGCCACAATGATAGCAAATTCCTATCCTGTTAGTTTAATGACATTACTTGTTCCAGGCCACTGCCTAGCAGAATCTTTATGGGATGGGATAATGACCCAGCATCTCAGAAAAGAGTTCGAATCCCAAGGAATAAGAATGCTTGATTTAAAGTGGTTTTGGCAGGATATTTCCCCTGAAAATAATATAGATAATTTAGAAGACACAGGCATCTCAGTCCACCTATCTTGCGCTGATTCAGTAATTCCTTACAGGTGTGGAAAACAGCTTGTAAGATCAATGCGAAATTGGGGTTTAGAACCTACTGTAATAGAAAATAACCATCTGGGGCACTATCTCACAGTATTCAAATACTGGATAGCTAAAGATTCTTTAAAATAAGAGTAAACTTTAAATCACTCCCGGAGCCTTGTCAAAATTATAAGCCTCAACTGGTTCTTCAAAAGTCCCATCTCCCCTCCCCCCCATTACCATTAAACCCCAATCATACATCCTGCTATCTGCTCCTGTAAACCCTGGCTTCATAACCAGATAGCTTATATCAGCATTTCCATCACCATTAAGATCTCTTGCCTGTAAATCATTTGGGGGCATTCCAATTTTTGCAATTTTTTTCCCAGGAGAAAACCTTCCCCCGCTATGGCCCAATGCAAGAAATAAATCCCAGTCATAAAAATTGTTCTTCTCTGGGTCTTCATTTACTCCGCGAAGCATCTGAGCATATATTAAATCCTGAAGACCATCATTATTAACATCAGCAAAAGCAACTGCCTTATCATTAGGTATTACATCCCTTCTTTCTTCACATCCAGCAAGACCCACATATGTAGTTACAAGGAGGGCTAATGCAATCATCCTATGGTAAAATCTCATTAAAATCATCTGCTACCAATCTTTATAAGTATTTATATAGTTTACTACCCTAAAGTTTACAAGGACCTTGATGAACTAGAATCATAAACTTTAAAACTCCCCAATACCTGTATCAAACATGAAAGAGAGGAATATCTACTGCCCCATCTGCTGGTCAGTTCTAGGCATACTATACTTCCTATTCAGACCACTCTCTAAAAAATAAGTTAACTTTAAAATAACTGTTTCTGTACATAAATATGGGAATTTTAGACTTTTTTAAGAAACCTGCTGTTGCAGAAAACAAAAAACTAGAGCTTAAGGAATTGGATAAATGGATTAACTCCAAAAATCAGGAAATAAGCCAAAAAGAGCAGGATTCAACAGCCAAGATAAAGAATAGCGTATCAAAGCTAGTTGAAGAGCTTAAACATGAAAATCAAACCCTTAAACAAATAACTCTCGAAAAAATAAGAGAAGAAGAAAGAATAAAACTAATAGTGAAAGAAAATCTAAACAACTATATCCAATACCTTGAAAATCTAACTGAAAAACTTGAAAGCTTACCCTATGAAAGCCTTCCAGTCCTAGTAAATGAAGTAAACTCCACTTTTTCAGATTTTGAAAAAAGATCCATCTTTTCATATCAAAAAGCCACAATCTTAATTGGAAAAGAGCTAGGAGCTGTGAAGAGAAGCTTAAGGGACTTTTCAAGAAGATTCGAAGAAATACTAAATGAAGACAAGCAGTTTAAAGAAAATTCAAAAACAATATTCTCAATAAACTCCAAGATAACAGAAAAACAGAATCTAGCTAAAAAAAGGCAGCTTTTAAACCAAAGTATTCAAGAGTCAGAAAAGGTAGTTGCAGAAATAGAAAAATACATAAGTGAAAAGCAAAGGCTAATTGAAAAAACAAAGCAAACACAAGACTATCTGGACTATCAATTGAAAAAGCAAGCAATTGACAAGGAAAAAGAAAACCTTCAAAAAGAAGTATTACGCCTAAGAGAAATAATTGACTTTAAGCAACTGGCAAGCATTTTTCATACAGATGAAAAGAAAATGAAAGTCATCAAAGAGTACAAATCTGACTTTCTGCAAGCATTTGAAAAGGACAGTGGAGAAAGGCTCTTAGCCACATTAGGGGATATAAAAGAAAGCCAGCGAGTTATAGAACAAATAAACAAAATATCTGAAATAAAAAAGCAAATTAAAAAAGTTAATCTAGGCGCTGATAAAGTTCAAGAACTGGGGGTAGAGATAAGCAAGTCAAAAATCAGTATACAGGGTCTAAGGCAGAAAAACTTTAAAGACATAAAAAAAGAGCAAAAAGTAAAAGAAGACATTGACAAGACAGTAAACTTAATAAAAGCGGAATTGCTCAATATGAATATAGACCTTGAAAAATGAAAAAACAGCAAAAAACCACCATAATCTTTATAATAGCTCTTATTTTAGTAATTGTAGGAGCATACTCTATATACTATACCATGTCAGCTAAACCCACTAAAGTTAAACTGGAAACCAATATGGGGGAGATTGTAATTGAGCTAGATAAAAACATGCCAATTACTGCTGGAAATTTTGATTCTCTAGTAAAAAAGGGTTTTTATGATGGAGTAATATTCCATAGAGTAATTGACGGATTTATGATTCAAGGCGGAGATCCTGAGGGTACAGGTAGAGGCGGTCCAGGATACACAATAAAAGATGAGTTTAATTCTAATAATAAGAATAATCGGGGCACCATTTCAATGGCTAATGCCGGCCCAAATACAGGTGGAAGTCAGTTTTTCATTAATTTAGTTGACAACAATTTTCTCGACGACAAACACCCTGTTTTTGGCAAGGTAACTCAAGGAATGGAAGTCATAGACCAAATAGCTAAAGTAGAAACAGACCCCAATGACCGCCCCTTAACAGAAGTTAAGATAATAAAAGCTGAAATAATCTAGTTCTAATCATTTCAAAATAGTAACATTTAAAAATGCTCCACCTCATTAAAAACAAATGAAAGCTTATTTTGAGCAGGAAAATATTGAATGCTATTTAGAAACAGCTGGGCAACTACCAGATGTAATTGGCGACCCTAGAAATGAAATTGAGCGTCTTGATGACTCTCCTTTAGAGTGTGGAATTCTATGCAAAAAAACCGGAGAGCCTACAGGAAGGAGCTTACTTCTTAAAACAACAAAAGACCAAAGTGCCCCGCCTCTTAAAGTGGAATACGCTCCATGTGAAGAATCAACTTGGGAAGAAATTACTCAGATACGAGCCACAATGAATCCCCTAAGCTATGCACGCCTTTTGGAAAACAGGCATACTACACTTCCTTACCAAGCAGGAAACATGATCTTTGAAGAATCTGAGTAAACCTTTTATACCTTATTCTGTATAAAGAAGTATGAGAAAAGGGACAATTATTATAATCATCGCACTCATCCTTGTAATGATTCTTGCTATAATTTTGCTAGTAGTAAACCTAAATGTGCTCTTAAACGTCAGACAGTATCTAGGGGGCTCAAATATTAACCTTGAATCAATTCAGAACTTAAAAATTCCTTCTTCCCATGGCTACTGGTGCGAAGGGTTTGAATGTTTATTTTTCTGTCAGCAGGAAAAACAGGAGATTAACAGGCAGGTCTGTAAAAGCTGGTGCGCAAATGATTCTGCATCTTGCCAATCTCTTCAAAATCAAGCAAAAGAGTTAAATATCACTTTAAATTTAGAAATATAAGAAAATGCCAAAAAAAGAGGTAGTAAAAGTTACCTTAGGTGGCTGGTTCCAAAGGACCACTCTGCACTTAAGTGAAGTTTACGAGTTTTTTGAGAACTGTAACACTAAGCTGGAGCTGGATAGAAAAAAACTTAAAGAGCTCCATAACGCCCTTGACTTAACTTCAGTCAAAAGAGAGCAAGGCTACTTTGAATATGTAAAAGCAGTTACAAAGGACGGAATAATCATAAAGTATTATGAAGACGGTTTATACATTTTAGAATACGAAAGTGATGATATAATTGCTTCAAAAGAGTATTTAGATCACTTCTTTGAAAACAAGCTCAATCCTGCAATAAACTTTATATTCTCCCTTGGAGCCCCTACCCCTAAAATTCTGGCAAATATAAATCAAAAGCATCCCATTGTAGTATCAGTTATAGATAGGCAGCATTCAAAATATGAAATAGATAAAAATTATGGAGATGTTTACAGTAAAATTACTTCAAAAAATATAACTGTTTATAAAACTCCCCCTTTTATTTTTGTAGTCGCCTCTCCAACCCAAAAAGATAATCTTACTTCTTTAGTAGAAATGCAGATTTTCTTTAGAGAATTTAAAGATCAGTTGCAAAGGTATTTAGATATTCATAGAAAAATCTGGGAAGAAATCTCAGATATAAAAGAAAAAGAATATATCCAAGGTAGAGATGTAAGTGAACATAGAGCCAGGTTAGACAGTTACAGAAAATCAATTACTTTGATAAGGGATAGAATTAATCAAATGGATCCTTATGCTAAAACTCGCTCTTCAATTTCAAAATATTTAAGGTTAGACGAAACCCTAAGTGTGCTATTCCGGTATAAATATGAAGATTTATTTTCAACTCTCTCTTATATAAAAGAGATATGGAGAATGACTTCAGAATATGTAGATTCAGCAATTTCAATGATTAAAGAAGTAGAAACTCAGGCAATATCTAGCAGTATTAAGTCTATTCAGATTCTTGCAAGTGTCGGAGTAGTAGCCGGGATCTTAGGTTATTTGACCAGGGAAAGTCTTCCTTCAGTATCCTCTTCTGGCGCTTTTTATTTTGGGGGCCTGATTGTTCTAGCGGTTTTAATAAATTACGCAATTAAGCTCTACTATAAAAATAAAAAGTATAAGTTAAAGTTTATTGAGCACGCCAAAAACATTTAAATATACTCTTTTTTCTAGTTTCTTCATGAGAGAAGTATATGATACTGTTCGCGCAGAAATTAATCACGCAATTTTTAGCGGATTATCAGCAATATTCGGGGTATATATGTGCGCGGCTCTTACTCCAGTGCCTACAGCTCTGGATGATCAATTTCAAGAAATTAGGTTCAGTGTAGAAAGAGCTTATAATGCTATTGAAGAATGATTAGGTTCTTCATAAAATTATATCACGAATCATGATCATCTCAACTAAGGCTGAGATGATGAGCCAGTCCCAGCGGCGGGGCTGGCTCGCTTTTCAGTTTATGAGGTAAAGAGCACCACCTCACCCACATATATACTTCTTTTACCTCACTATTAAAAGGGAAATCAAAAATGGGTGAATTTGATATAGATAATTTCATGGCTGAACTTGAAAGAATCTGCGCAAAACAAGACATAGCTGCCTTAAATCATATTGAACCTCTCAGACAGCTAATTATGACTAATCCAGATAAAGCTATTCCTAAATTAGGCCCAGCTTACAAATCTGCTGTCAAAGAAGGAGCAGGTGGAGGCTATGTAAGTATGTGTGGCGGCCCATCAGAAGCTTTTACTAAACCAATTTTCCATATTGTTGGAGCAGCATACCCTTATCTTACTCGTGAACAAAAAGACTCTAGTTTACGCCAAGTTATTGATATTTTAAATAATTATAGATATGATATTGCCAGCCTAGTCCACTCCCCCCATATCCGAGAACCCTTGTTATTTTCAGATGTAGGTATTTGCTCTCCTTTATACTGGCCAGGATTACACGGCCAAGAACGTCTCTGGAAAGATGTAGAAGATTTTTATGAACTACAAGAGAAAATAATGACAGAAGAAGGAATGTTCCGCCCAGAAATAGTTGATAGTGACTTCTTAGTAGCTTACGCAATTCTAAGAACAGACTTTACCCCTTTTGGAGAGCAGTATATTCAAGCAGCAAACCCACTTTTCTTAGAAAGAGTAATAAAAGGAATTGTAAATTTAAGGTTTGGAAGATCTGATACAGCAAAGCGTATAAAAAAGGGAGAGGGCCGCTTAAGAGAAATACTTCCAGAGTCATTACATGACAGAATTACACCTATAAGGGAAGAAGCAGATTGGGCTGATTGGGAAAAATTTGAACGTCCTGAAGTTGTAAGAGCTATTAAAGAAAGAAAAGCTAGTAGCGCTGGAAAATAACTAACTTCCCTTCTTTATCTCTAATATAAACAGAATCACGATCATCATTCCAAACTCCTTGGCAGCCCCTTTGAATATCTGAACTAAAAATGCTTACATCCAAATCTTTCTCAAGAGTCATCTCAAACTTGTAAATATGATTTGCATCATCTTTCATTTCCCACCCACTTAAATCACAGTCAAAATCACACTTATTTCGGATTTTAACAAACTCAAACTTAGCTTCACACTCAACTAAAAACGGATCATTTTCAATTTCAATCAATTCAATGCACTTCCCACAATCCTCTTCACTTCTTGCCCATAGCCCTATTTTAGCATCTCTGGCTTTTTTTTCAGCTTTTTCTAATCTCTCTGTATACTTGCCCTTATCATAATAATACAAGGTTCCTAATCCCAACTCTAATATCTCCTCATTAACCAGCTTACCTTCAAAAAACACATAAGCAAGCTTTCTACTATACTTATCATACCCTCCACCATACAGTTCTACTTCACTTCCATCTAATTTAGCTAAAAAATTCTTAGCTTCTTCATATCCAGCTTTTCCCCTTTCTGGAGTATTAATATCTAATAATCTCACCCTCTCACTTACAGTCTCAATTGTATCTCCATCAATAGCTCTTGTAACCAGCACTTTTTCAAGATTTTCGGATTCAGTGTAAACATATATAAAGGAACTTAAGTTTACAATTAATAATAACAGGATGAGGACTCTAAGCAAAGTTTTTAAACCCAACATTTCCTATTATTACTACGTAAATATTTAAATATTTGTAAATATGGTAACCCAAGTAAGAATAAAATTAAGCAGCCATGATATAGCCATGCTTAACCAAATTTGTGAAACTATCAAAGATATAGCTTCAAAAGCAGGTGTAATAATTGCAGGCCCAATACCAATGCCTACAAAAAAACTTAAAATCACTACTAGAAAATCTCCTTGCGGAGACGGTACAGCTACTTTCGATAGATTTGAAATGAGAATTCATAAAAGAGTAATTGACCTTCCTGCTAATGATAGAGTGCTTCATGCAATTATGAGAACTTCTATCCCTCGTTCTGTAAACATTAAGATAGAAATGAAAGACTAGATATCGTGGTGATTGATTTTACCTCATACATTTATAAAGAATTTATCTATGTTTTATAATGGATCTAGCCAGCCTTTCTGAATCAGTATATCTCAGTATGGATGATACAGCGATTTCTAATGCACTGACAGCTGAGTATGCAGGCGGAACATTAGTTGAATATGCTATTAGGAGCTCACGTGAAGGCCCAGATAAAGAGTTTGCACGCGCTAAAGTAAAAGAAGTAAGAGTATATGGAAAAGAAATTAGTATCACAACAGGTGAAAAGCTAGATGGTTCAAGTGGTCAGCCCTTTCTAAGACATGTTGATTATGGGCTAATTGAAGAGCAGGCTGATAATGGAGTTATCACACTAGACCTTCGCCCACTGCCTTGGAAATTTGCATTAGCTCGCCCAGGCGTAGAAATCCCAAGTAATTAGTTTAAGAATTCTAAAATAAAAATAAAAATAAAAAGTCAATTTCCCCTTAGCTTTTACATAGTGTAATATTGTTCCTTCTATATAAGCATTTGTTGCCTTAGAAATATACTTTCTGAAAATTACTTTCGCCAAACCCCTTCTAACGCCGCCCCAATTATCACTCCTGCAGCTACTCCAATAGCAATTCCTATACTAAGATACACTCCCTTATCCATAACATTCATTAAAATAACCCCAATTGCAATTCCAATAGGAATTCCAATAGCAAATCCTGTAGTCATTGGCTGCCCCCCAGGAAACTTTCCAGTAGCCTTAAAATGCTGCAGCTTCCGTGAATATGCAACCAGGGCAATAATTCCAGCTATTAAAAGCAGTACTGCAATGATTAACACTGTTAAAAATCCAGGTTCCATCTTAGAATTAACTTATACTTTCAAGTTTTAAAGCTTTTTGTTGCAGATTCTTCCTAAGAAACTCTCTAACTTCATCCAAATCCCTTTTATTTTCATCATAGAAAAGCGTTTTTATACCAAATGCCTGCGCAGACTTAACAGCTTCTTGACTATGCTCAAAATAAATCGTGTC
Source organism: archaeon (assembly GCA_043815245.1). GTDB lineage: Archaea > Nanobdellota > Nanobdellia > Pacearchaeales > GW2011-AR1 > JBDRJD01. Next base: position 3,010 of record JBDRJD010000020.1, on the reverse strand, counting down.
TTCTGCATTTAAAGCATATTTCTCCAGTAGCTTTTTATAATATTCAGGATCACTTTTATTTGGATTATGGGCTAGCGTAAATACTTCATAAGGCATATTCACAATACCTAACCTAACTAACTCTTCCTCATTAGCATTTGTAAGAATAATCTTCTTGTTTGGAAATTCATCAAGCATTTCTTTCATATCTAAAAACAGCCCCTCATCTGTAACAAAAGTCTTCCATGCATCTACTAGTATTACTTTCACCATCTTTAGTTAAGGAAAATCAGTAAAAGGCACATAAGTCTTAACTTCAACCAGATTTCGAGCAATTTCAGTATCTCTTTTATTCAGGGAGCCAGTTATTACTTCAAGTGCCTCTCCTCCAGTCAAGCCCCTTTCTTGCACATTTTTAAGAGCTTCTTCAAATATAACATCATATCCATATAGCCTTCCAATACAAGAATAAGATGTTTTTACAAGCTGCTGTCTTGCTTCCCTGCCTATGCCAAGCCCAGCCATCTGATCTAAAGCCTCTTTTGTTTTCTCGTAATCCTTTACACCCATGGAATTTCCTAATCTTACAAATATTTAAAAGTTTTGATACTGCACTTGTTAAATTCATGCCATCTAAAGATGGCAGGACGCCCGTAAGCAAGAAAGCGTAAAAAACGCCCGTACCAGGAATCGAACCTGGATGCCCCGAAGGGCCTGGCTCTCCAAGCCAGTGCAATACCATTATGCGATACGGGCTTTATGAGGTTATCGCGCAATACCATTACCTTCAATCTCGCAAGAGTTGAAGGGACAGAGATTTCTAATCTCTGTATGCGATACGAGCAGTAAAAACTTTCTAAAATAGAAAAAGAGTATGTTTTATAAACTTATATCTCTAATTTGTTAAAGGAAGTTGTTAAGAGTAAATTAACAGGAGGATCTAAAGGAAACTAGGTTCCTTTAAGTGCTTAAAATGAACTCAATAGTAAAAATCAGCTTTATTAATTCAATTGGGACCACCGCATACATAATTGCCATTGCCTCATTTTTATATTTCCTGCAGACAGCCAATCTCGAAGAGAATACAGTTCTAATACCAATTGCAATGCTTATGCTTTTTGTGTTTTCAGCTGCATTTACAGGAAGTTTAGTATTTGGAAGGCCTGCAATCTGGTATCTTAACGGAAAGAAAAAGGATGCACTCTACTTGCTCGCGTATACACTGGGAATTTTTTTCCTTATTACCATCTTGGTTTTTTTACTGTTAATACTTTACTTTAGATAAATTCTCGACCAAATAACTTTAAATACTCCTCTGACTTTATCTTAAAATGGCAAAAAAGGTGAAGAAAAAAGAAATAATCGGAAAAAGCTGGAAATCAATTATCCTTGCACTAGCAATAGCAATAATTCTTACCGCATTCATATTTCAAGTTATAAGTACAATCTACGAAAGCCCTGAGTGGACCGACTTCTGTCCAGAATCGCCTCCCCTATACAATGATGAACAAAATTGTACTTCAGCAGGAGGAAGATGGACAGCAGACCCTTCAATGGACCCTTCAATTCCAGCAACTCCTAAATCAGTGGGTTACTGCGACATAACTTATAATTGCCAGAAAGAATTTGAATCAGCAGATGTAGCCCATAGAAAAAAGGTCTTTATAATCGCTGTAATCACAGGATTAATTGCACTTATTTTCGGAATAATTCTAGGACTACAATCTGTATCTTTAGGTTTAATGGGTGGAGGGGTAATTACAATGTTTATTGGAACAGTGCAATACTGGGACAGACTTGGAAAATATCTCAGACTAATAATCCTTGGAGCAGTATTAATAATCTTAATTTGGATAGGATACAAAAAGTTAAGACACTGAAATGCAACAAAAAGAGGAAATACAGAAACAACCAGCAAGTATTAGGCGCGTTACAGCTTCTAATAAATTTATCATAGCCTTAGCTCTTGTTTCAATGGTGGGCTTTGGAGGAATCATAAGCGAAACATTATTCTCGTTTGATGCAAATCTCTATGTAGAAGCACTCTTAATGCTAATTATTGGTGTAGGATTGATACTGGAAAGTCAACTCTCTCAGCTAAAAAACCTTAAATTAGAGGGCCTAACATCAAAAAATTTCACTCGCTTAACTACCTTATCAATTGGAGTAGTAGCAGTCCTTGCCGGAATATTCAGTCTGCCTCAGATTAGATACGAGCATCCTACTTTCCTAGCTGTAAAAGGAATCATAAGTGTAATAGCTATAATAGTTATTATTATTCAGACATGGATAGTTGAGTAATCACAAAATTCTTCGGATTTCAACCTATTAAAACTTTGTGAGACAGAGTGAATAAATTTACTCTGTATCAAACACTTACTTCTAATAAAGGTTGTAAATGAGCTAAATGGGGAAACTCAGGATTAATTGAATCAAATCTCGCATCCCATCTAATAGAAAAGTCGCACATTGAGTTGATTACAACGTCTCTTTTATCAGTACTATCTTTAATCTTTTCAGAAGTATTTCCTCTGAATTCTAAAGGATTATGCCCCACTTTATCAATTTCATTAGAAAAACAACCGATAGTAGTTTCAAAACCTGGCATTTCTTCAATCATCTGAATCATCTGCATAGCTTTTTCATCATCTTTTAAATTCCTGTTTATCCCCAGCCTTTGCTCTTCTGCCATTATCCTCGCATAAAGCGAATCAGGGTGGGCATTTAGTCCCATAAATGTTATAAATTTTGGTTTAATTATTCCCAAAACTTTTGCAGTTTCTCTTAAATGTTCCTCATAATATCTCGCCCCACCCAACCCCGGCATAACCATTACCGAAGCTTCTACTGGAGAAGAATTAATAATTTCAGCAGCTCTTATAATATCTTCTTGAGTATAACCTTTCCTAACATAATCTAAAACTTTAGTGCTCCCAGATTCCAACCCCCAAAAAATAAGATTAACTCCATATCCTAAATTACCGCAATTAATCCTTCCAAGTCCTTCTTTTCCCTGCATAAGGATACTATC
>JBDRJD010000019.1:0-25770 GCA_043815245.1 archaeon | reverse complement strand
TTGTGTTGGAAAAAATGCCACTCAAGATTATATAGAGTTCACTTGCAATAACCCTGGATGTGAAGGCGCTTTTTGTTCAAGTGTACTTTCACCGCAGTTATTAGAAGAGTGCGATTATATGTGTTTGGATGGAGAGTGCATTGATGAACCGCAAGATTGTGAAATTGATTCTGATTGTGGCAATGAATCTTATTCAGAGCTTTACTGTATACAAGGAAATGTTGTAAATGATCATTTAATACCTTTTTGTAATAATGGAACTTGCGAATTAAGTAATGTTACTGAGTTAGTTGAAAATTGTTTGTATGGCTGTCTAAATGGGCAGTGTTTACCTGAAGGAGATGACGACGATGATTCTGGCGGAGGGGGGAGCAGTAATAGGGGGAGCACAAGGCCTAATCCTCCTGTTGTAAATATGAATCAATCCCACCAACAGCCAGTAATTAACCTTCAAAATAATAATCCTTCTGAAGCTGATGATGTTTCTTTAAATAGCAAAACTCCAAATAATTCTGATTTTTGGAGTCCGCTAGCAATATTGCTTATTGTTTTAATTGTAATTATAATTATCGTGATTGTTATTATTGCGGTTCGGTGAATAGGTTTTATATAGTAATTTCTATGATTAATTTAAAATGGTTGAACAAGCTCCTAAATGGATATTGCCCGTAGCTATCTTATCAGCAGTAGTTTTTACCTATTTTGCATCTCATTGGGGAGGTAATAAGAGTAAAGACCATGAAGAAGCTGAAGAAGTTTTAAGAACTCCTAATCCAATCGTTGAGGAGGCTGAAAATCCAAAAGAGGTTTTATTAAGGGGGTATGAATCTCAAGGCTGGTTTCCTTTAAGTTCTGTTAGGACACTTGGGTGGAAGCCTGATAGGGTTTATGTTGTAGATGAAACTGGTGGGAGAGATACTCCGAAGGGAATAGCTCCTGAATTAAGTGTAGTTGATTTATACAAGGAAGCTGGATTTCCTTCTGATCTTGCAACTAGGGGGCTGGTCTATAACAAATTTATCCTGAACGATAATTATGACTATTGTGGAGGGGACTGGCAAAACCAAGAGCTTTGGGAGTATACTACTAATCACCCAGGAGAGGTAAAAGCATTTCTTATTGAACAAGGCAGATTAGAAGATAAAGTCGAAAATTAGGTTTTCTACCACAACAATATTTATAGTTAACCTTTAGAAAAGGTTATCAAACAGCGAGGCTAACTTGGAGAGATTAGCTCACTGCATTAACCAAATACTGTTAATATCAGTTTTCTACCACAACAATATTTATAAGCTTCAAAGCTGAGAGGTTTTTATAATGACTAAATACATTGTGGTCATAGGAGGTGTAATTTCAGGGGTGGGAAAGGGGGTGGCATCAGCTTCTATTGCAAAGATAATGCAGGAGTATGGTTTCAAAACTACTGCTGTAAAAATTGATCCTTATATTAATTGTGATGCAGGAACTTTAAGACCTACAGAGCATGGAGAGGTGTGGGTTACTGATGATGGTGGAGAGACTGATCAGGACTTGGGTACTTATGAGAGGTTTTTAGGGTTTCCTATTTTAAAACTGAACAATATTACAACTGGCCAGATATATAGAAATTTAATTGCAAAAGAGAGGAGAGGAGACTTTTTAGGCGAGACTGTTCAGTTTATACCGCATGTGCCGGGAGAGATAAAAAAAAGAGTTCTAGACGCAGGAAAAGATTATGAGGTTTGTATTGTTGAAATTGGGGGGACTATTGGAGACTATGAAAATGTCCCTTTTCTTTTTGCAATGAGAGCTTTGGAAAGGGAGCTTGGAAGAAATAATCTGATTTATGTTCTTGTAACCTACCTTCCTGTGCCGAGTCATATTGATGAGATGAAGACTAAACCTACACAGATTGCTATTAAACTACTGAGAGAAAATGCAATCCAGCCGGACATTGTCTTGTGCAGGGGGAAGACAGCTTTAGATGCTCCTAGAAAAAAGAAAATTGAAATTTATGCAAATGTAAGCTCTGATGAAGTTATTTCTATGCCTGATGTTGACACTGCTGAGAAAAAAGGAAGTATTTACAGAATTCCCCTAGATTTAGAATCAGAGAGAATAGGAGAAAAAATACTTGAAAAGTTTCATATGACTAAAAAGAGCGAACCTGACTGGTCTGAATGGAAAGTTTTAGTGGAGAGGATGATTAATCCTGAAAAAAAAGTAAAAGTGGGAATTATCGGCAAGTATTTAGATATTGGAGCTTACAATTTAACTGATTCTTATCTTTCTATTAATGAAGCAATTAGGCATGCGGGAGCTAAGAATAATGTTGGAGTGGAGCTTGTGTGGATTGATTCTAAGAAACTCGAGCAACAACCTCCTGAAGAACTTTTAGCGGATTTGAAAGGAATAATTGTTCCGGGAGGATTTGGGGAGTCGGGAGTTGAAGGGAAGATTAAAGCAGTTAAGTATGCAAGAGAGAATAATATCCCTTATCTTGGGCTTTGTTATGGACTGCAGATGGCTGTTATAGAGTTTGCTAGGAATGTTTGCGGGTTGAATGCTCACACTACTGAAGTTGCTCCTGAAATAGAGCACAAGGTTATTGATATTCTTCCAGAGCAGAAAGTAATTTCTGAAAAAGGGGCTACTATGCGATTAGGAGCTTATACTGCAAAGTTAAGTGGGAGAGTAAGAGAGATTTATGGGAAAGATGAAGTAAGTGAAAGGCACAGGCATAGATATGAAGTAAATCCTGAGTATCATTCTATATTGCAAGAAAAAGGGCTTGTATTAAGCGGAATGAGCCCTGATATGCGGCTTGTTGAATTTATTGAGCTTCCTAATCATAAGTTCTTTATAGCGACTCAGGCGCATCCTGAGTTTAATAGTAGTTTACTGAAGCCCGCTCCTTTGTTTGATGCGTTTGTTAAATCTATGATGCAGTGAAAAGCTTTAATAATATCTATTCTTTTGTTTTAAAATGGCAAAGAAATTTTACGTAACTACCCCGATATATTATCCAAGTGATATACCTCATATTGGGCACGCTTACACAACCCTTGCTGCAGATATTTTAGCTAGATGGAACTTTATTAAGGGAAATGAGGTGCTTTTCTCGACGGGAACAGATGATCATGGCAAGAAAATTCAAAATGCTGCTGAAAGAAAAGGAAAGAAGCCTCAAGAATTTGTCGATGAATTAATCCCTAAGTTTAAAGATGCGTGGGAAAAACTGAATATTAAGTATGCCCGATTTATAAGAACTACTGACCCTGACCATGAAAAAGTGGTTCAGGATGTAATGCAAAAAATTTATGATAAAGGAGAGATTTATCTAGGAGAGTATGAGGGGTTTTATTGTGTTGAGTGTGAAGCTTACTATACTGAAAAGGATTTAGCAAATGGCGAGTGCCCTATTCACAAGAAAAAAGTGGATAAGTTAAAAGAAGCTAGTTACTTTTTTCAGTTAAGCAAGTATCAGAAAAAACTGCTTGCGCTTTACAAGAAAGGGTTTATTCTTCCTAAATCTAGGGAGAAGGAGATTACCAATAGAGTTAAGGAAGGACTGCAAGACTTGAGTATTTCTAGAGCAAGTTTTAACTGGGGTGTTCCACTGCCATTTGATAAAAAGCATGTGGCTTATGTTTGGTTTGATGCTCTTTTAAATTACTACACGGTTACAAGGAAAAAAGGAAAAGAAAAATTCTGGCCTGCCGATGTACACTTAATTGGCAAGGATATTCTGTGGTTTCATAGTGTGTATTGGCCTGCAATGTTAATGGCAGCAGATATTGAACTACCAAAAAATGTTTTTGCTCATGGTTGGTGGACTTTTGATAAGGAAAAGATTTCAAAATCAAGAGGCAAGGTAATGAATGTTGATGAGTTGATTTCAATTGCCGGAGTTGATTCGGCTAGGTATTTTCTATTTAGGGGAGCTTCCTTTGGAGATGATGGAGATTTTTCAGAGAAGGCTTTAATTGTTAGGCATAATAATGAACTTGCTAACAAGTTTGGAAATTTAGTTTCAAGAGTTAGTGCTTTAGGTGAGAAATTTACCGTCGAGAAAACAGAAAACAAGCTTTTAAAGAAGTTAAAGCTTAAGGAAATTGAAAAATTGATTGATAATTACGAATTTGATAAGGCCTTAAATGAAATTTTTGCTTTTATTGATATTTGCAATGAGTATGTGCAGAAGAATAAGATATGGGTGACAGGAGACAAGAAGAAGTTGTATGAATTGATTGATAGCATTAAAGCGATTTCGATATTGCTTTGGCCTTTTATTCCTGAAACTTCTGAGAAGATAAGTAAGCATTTTGGTTTTAAATTAATCTACTCTGAAATTAGTAAGCCGATTAGTGCAATAAAGATTAAAAAGGCGGACATCTTGTTTAAAAAGCTTTAAAATGGACAAATCAATTGGTGCGTATGACTTGCAAAATTTAACTTACACTGATTCTAGAGTGCAGAGCTGTTTAGCTGAAGCTTGTCAAATCAGAGAAAGTGGTGGAGAAAGGAGAGCGGCTTTCAATAAGTGTGTTTTGGATATTGGGCATGATTGGGAAACTGAGAAAGCAGCGGGCATTTATTATGGTGAGGGTAGAAGTGTAGTGGGAGTTATTAGTGCGAGTAATAAAGTGGATATTCTTGCAGTAGAGCTTTTAAGATTTTATGAGGCTAGAGCTAGAGAAAAAGGAGTAGGTTTGGAAGAGGTTATGGGTGGAGTTAAAAATGATGGTAAAGGTTTTTTAAAGAGCTTATTAGAAAGGGTTTCTAACTGTCAGCCTTATAGCTTTGCTTATTCTATGTAAGTGTAATGGGCTTGCGCGGAATTGAACCGCGAATCTCTTCCACGTGAAAGAAGCGTCATGCCATTAGACCACAAGCCCATCAATTTCGGTGAGAACTTCTTTAAAGTTTTTTCTGAGATTGATAGAAGGGTGCAAATAAAATTGTGATTGATTATTTAGACTGCCTATAACATAAATTATGGGCTTCCCACAGAGAATATTTGATGCTATTGCAGCTCCTAACTCCACATATTTACCAATTCCTTTGTCATCACTTAAAAGAATGTAAACATCTGAGTTTAAGACTCCTTGCATATCTTTTATTGCATAATTTTTTGAGATTTCAACATCTTTATCGTATGGCTTGACAGAATTATGCAGAGTCCAATCTTCTGTAATTTCATGGCCTTTTTCTTTTAGTAGTTTATAAATTTCTCTAACTTCTTCAATTAGCTGCCATTTTGCAGAAATATAAAACTTCATATATTCTAGTAACCTCCAGAATTATTAAATTTATCTTAAGCCGAGACTTTTTAAGAATTTGTTATAAAGCCCTTGGTTTGATTCAGACTTTTTTCCAGTGATTCTCTCAGCTATTTCAAGATATGCGCGAGAGCTTCTGCTTTTAGGATGAGTGTGATACACAGCATTCTTTAGCACTAATGCTTTCCTTATGTTTTTATCTTCTGGAACTACTCCAAGTATTGGAGTTTCTAACATTCCTCTAACGTTCAGATAAGGCATATCATAACCATCTCTTTTTACTCTTGTTACGATTACGCCGATTATTGGTTTTTTAGCTTCTTCTGCCATTTTTATTGTTTTTAGAGCATCAGTTACCGAAGGCATTTCAGGATTAGTAACAATTAATACTTCGTCTGCCGCATTTATAGCAGCAAGGGCTTCTTCGCCTAGTCCTGCTGCAGAGTCTAGTATGATATAGTCTGTGCTTTTTTTAAGTTTTGTAAGAACAGCTTTTAGTTTATTTGGATTAGCTTTCTTTAGATCTTTAAGTGAAAGGGATGCGGGAATTATTTTAGTTCCGGATTCGTGTTCGTAAACTGCTTCTTCAATTTCAGCTTTTCCATACAATACATGATTCAAGCTAACTGGAACAATTGGAGCCCCTAAATGTATCCCTACATTTGGAGTTATAAGGTTTCCATCAACGACTACTACATCTTCGCCCAGCTGGTTGATAGCTGCTCCGATGTTAATTGCCGATGTAGTCTTTCCAACACCACCTTTTCCTGAAATTACTGCATAAATCTTAGCCATTTTTGTAAATTTAATCCCTTTACTTTGAGAGAATTTGTTTAACTTGACTTATAAATCTTTCTAAAATCTGATTATATTCTTTGAGTGTGTCTAGATTAATATCTATCCACTGCCCTTTGTCTAGAACTTTTAAAGTTACGTTCTTTCTAAATTCATTTTCTTTGGTTTTTTGTGCGTTTTCTACTCTTTTGAAGAATTCGTAAAGGTCCATAGCTTGAATCATCTCCTCATTTTTTTTATATATCTCGCGCATTTTTTCTATTTTTTGTTTTGGTGCCGTTGGAATTAATTTTATCTGCTTCTTTTTTTTAGCTTTTTCAAGAATAGCCACCACAGACCTAGCTATCATGCTTTCCCACCTATTAATAAGATTCAGCATTACATCACCAGTTTTAGTATATTTAAGACTGACATAAAGCAGATGGTCTGCTGATATTTTCTCTTGTATTATCCTTTCCATGGCTGGACTCCTATTGGTCCCTCTTTGGCAAATTTTACTAAGCGCTAGTAGTATAAATATCTTTTCCTTTTACCTCTTTATAATAATACTAGCTTTTCTTATTATATCTTTTACTTCTACAAGAAATGCTTTTACTTTTTCAAGAGTTAGAGTTTCCGTTTGCATATTGTCTGACATTATCACGATTTTATCGTTTTTTATGAATTCAAAAGGCGATTTTTTATGACTTTCAGCTATTTTTATTATTTCTAAGATGCTTTTTACTTGTTCAGGGGTTATTTTATAGCGTGGAGCGCATTTCTCTCTGAATTCTTGGAAATTTGAACGGGGATCTGAGTAAATTTCAATTCTTTTATAGTAGTATTCGTATTGCAGAATGGCATTTACAGCGCTTGTGACCGCTATGTGCAGTTCTGAGAGTATTTTTAAGAGTAGTTTCTTGTCTTTTATTAAGGGGTAGGTGATATAGATCATATGGTCTGCGGTTTGAAGCGACTTGCTAGCTGAATTCAAAGATGTTATAAATCTTTCTTCTAACGACATTTTTCCCAATTATCCTATAGCTACTAAAGAATTAAAACTTCAAAAATGTTTTGTTTATATTATATAGCTTAAGATAGAGAAAGAATACTTAAAAATAGGAACATTTATATACTAACTATAGTTGATATATAACATGAAAACGACAATTCAAATAGATTTTGAAACACTTGAAAGACTGAAGTCTCTTAAAAACTTTGACAGACAGTCTTATGACGAATTGTTGAATAATATGATGGACAACTGTGAAGAAGAAAGCTTAAGTGAAGAAGAGATTAATGATATTAAAACGGCATTAGATAATGTTAAAAAAGGGAAAGTAAAGCCTATTGAAGAGGTTGCAAGGGAGCTGGGAATTACGCTTAGATAAGATGTATTCTATCCAAATTGAAAAAAACGCAGAAGACTTTCTTAGGAAATTACAAAAAAAAGATGCGGAAATTATCTTGAATAAAATTTTCTCAATAAGAGAAAATCCTTTTCGTTTTCTTAAAAGATTGCAGGGTCAAAAGTTGTGGAGATTAAGAGTTGGAGATTATAGGGTGATAGTTGATGTGATTATTTCTATGAATAAAATAATTGTATTGAGGATAGGGCATAGAAAGAATATTTATGGTTAACTTAGACTCAATATGGCTTCTGCAAGGTCCCCATTAGAGTTTTCTAGGGCTTTTTTTGCTTCTTCTTCAGTGCAGGAGGTTTTCTCCATAACTGCTTTTATATCCTCAGAGTTATCTTCTTGCTTTTCTTCTTCCTTGGCCTCTCCAACAATTTGCCAGGATTCTTGCCCTTGCATTTTAATCTTAGTTACAGAAGCGGGTTCAATAATAATATTTTTATCTTCTTGTTCAATTATTACTCTTTTGGCCTCTATTTCTTCCTGTTTAATGCCTAGCTGTTTCATCATGCCCTGCATTTTTTTAGGATCAAGATTCATCATTTTAAGCTATTGGAAAAAAAACATTGAGGAGAATTACAAAGACTATTACTATGGCTATGAATACAATTACGTGCTCTGGTTTTAATTTAAAACGAGATTCATACTCTTCATCGTACCTCATCAGACCGCCAAATCCTGCGGGCATGCTAATTTTATTGTCTGCCATAAATCTTTTAAATAGGAGGAGTATAAAAATGTTACTATGAAAACAGAGATTTATAATGATGATATCTTTCAAAACATGGAATATGCCTATATCCTTGGAGGTAAGAAAAGGTGGGATAATAAGGAATATAGTCATATGATCAGAGTATCAAAAACCTCTCCTGAAGGTGCAAGAAAATTCAATAGCGAAAATCCTTTAACTTCAAGGATAGGTTTCTATTCTCATCCTACTAAAATGTGTGTGGAGAGGATACTTTATGCTGTTTTTGAGAGGAGAAGTTTTTGTGATGGTGACTGGCATGATATTGAGAGATTAGTGCAGAGATTAAGTGTAAATGATCAGTTGTTATTAGTTGAGTTGAAGCCATTCTTTACAAAAATGACTTCTACAGATGGATTTATTGTGGATTATTATCATCCTGAGATGGAAGAGGTTTCTCTTGAGGGGCATCCTTTAAGCAAATTCGGTAATCTTTTTACTTTTAAAGATCCGGTAAGCTACATTCTGATTAATTCGGGCAGAAATACCCTTGAATTTGAAGGTTTGAATATAGATGAATTTTTTAGGGATTTGGAGAAAGAGATGCTAACCTGATTTGCTTTGAACAAAATAGCCCGCTTCATAAGCTCGGTGCTCGCTTATTCCGCGGTTATCTAAATATGGGCTGTTATTAATCACTAATTTTTTAATCTATTTTTAAAGTGCCTGTTTTGATTATTGGGGTTTTTGTTTACTTAATTATCTCTGCTTCCTTTAATTTTTCTAACTGCTTTTTTCGGGTTTTAAAAGTTCTTCCAAACCTGACAAGGGCATAGTTTATTGATATCCAATACTTTTTTGGAAATAACTCCTCTAAATCTTTTTCTATTTTATCTTTATTTTTGCTTTTAGTCCAGCCCAGCATCTCTGAGAGGTAAGCTACATGGGTATCTATCCCGATGGCGGGTTTGTTTTGTACTGCTAGAAAGACATTAGCGGTCTTTCTTCCAACTCCAGGCAGTTCAAGTAGTCTTTTTATATCTCTTGGGATTTTACAGTTGTTTTTGCATGTAAGGATTGAAGCTGTTTCTTTAATGTGTTTTGCCTTGGTTATGTGATAGTTAACTGGACGAATTATTTTTTCAATATTCTCTATTTTAGCTTTTGCTAATTTTCTTAAAGTGGGGTATTCCTTGTATAAGCTATGGGAAACTCTTATTGTTGTTTCATCTTTTGTTTGGGCTGATAGTATGGTAGAAATAAGAACCTGCCAGGGCTTTTCCCAGTCTGCAGCAAGAAGCATTGATTGGTCAGTCAGCTTTTCTATTTGCTTTAGTTGCTTGAGAGCGAGTTTTGTTTTTAGCCCCATTTAATAATAGAGGCAGTAAGGTTTAAAAGATTTAGTTATTATTCAGAGGTATGAAAGGATATAACCCTCAAGAAGCTGAACCTAGAATACAAAAATTCTGGGAAAAAGAGAAAATATTCAGATTTGATCCTAAATCCAAGAGTAAGATCTTTTCAATTGATACACCCCCACCTACTGTATCTGGAAAAATGCATATTGGGCATGCATTTAGTTTTTCTCAGCAAGATTTTATAGCGAGGTACAAGAGGATGAAAGGGTTTAGTATCTTTTATCCGTTTGGAACAGATGATAATGGGCTGGCAACTATAAGGTTAATTGAAAAAGAAAAGAAGGTTAACTCTTTTAATCTTGGGAGAGAGAAGTTTGTTAAAATCGTTTTAGATACTTTAGAAAAAGAACTGAGACCTAAGTATCTAGCTGATTGGAAGCGTTTAGGGATGAGCTGTGATTTTGATATTTTTTATACTACTATTGATAAACACTGTCAGAAAATCTCTCAGAGAAGCTTTATCCAGCTTTATAATACTGGAAGAGAGTACAGGAAGAGAACTCCGTTTTTTTGGTGTCCTGAGTGTCAGACTGCAATTGCCCAGGTAGAGATGAAGGATAAAGAACAAGAAAGCCAGTTTGTATATATGAAATTTGATACTACTCTTGGAAGGCCAATTGTTATTGCTACTACGCGGCCTGAGTTAATGCCAGCTTGTGTTGCTGTACATGTAAATCCTAAGGACAAGAGATATAAAGATTATATTGGGGAAGAGGCCATAATACCTTTTTTTAACAGGAAGGTTAAAATTGAAACAAGTGAGGATGCTGATCCGGATTTTGGAAGTGGAGCAGTATACCACTGTACTTTTGGAGATATGGATGATGTTGAGTGGCTAGAAAAAAAGAAGATTAAGGCAATTGAAGTTCTGAATAAAGATGGGACCTTAAATAAGCTGGCAGGGAGGTATTCCGGATTAAAAGTAAGAGAGGCTAGGAAGAGAATTATTGAAGATTTAAAAAAAGAGGGCAGAATTGACAAAATTGAGCCAATTACCCATGCTGTGAAGGTTCATGAGAGGTGCGATCATGACATTGAGATCTTGATGACAGATCAATGGTTTATTAAATACTTAGATTTGAAAAAAGAAATGCTTGAGTGGGGCAAGAAACTTAACTGGCACCCTGAATTCATGAAAGTCAGGTTTGATAACTGGGTTAAGGGATTGAAATGGGATTGGTGTATTTCAAGACAGAGGTTTTTTGGAATCCCGATACCTGTTTGGTATTGTAAGATGTGTGGAGAGATAATTACTGCGGCTATGGGAGATCTACCTGTTGATCCTTTAAAAGATTCCCCTAAAAAGCCGTGTCCAAAGTGCGGCAGTAAGGCGTTTATTCCAGAAGAAGATGTTTTAGATACTTGGGCTACTTCTTCGCTGACTCCTCAGATTGCTATTGAGCTCATGCCTAAAGATGTTCAGAAAAAACTTTTTCCTATGTCTTTAAGGCCGCAAGCACATGATATTATCACATTTTGGCTTTTTAATACGGTTGTGAAGAGTCAGCTACATGAAAAAAAGAATCCTTGGGGGGACTGCATGATTTCTGGATTTGTTTTAGATCCTGAAAGACATAAGATGAGTAAGAGCAAGGGGAATGTTGTAGAACCACAAGAGGTTTTCAAAAAATATAGTGCTGATACTTTGAGGTACTGGGCAGCTGCCAGCAAGTTGGGAGATGACCTCCCTTATCAAGAAAAAGATTTGGTTACTGGAAATAAGTTTATTACGAAGATTGTAAATGCAACTAATTTTGTCTTTATGCAAATTAAACAAAAACCAAATAAGCCGACAGATTTATTAGAAGTAGACAGGCTTTTTTTAACTAAGTTAAATGAGTTAGTGAGGCTTTCAACTGAAGCTTTTGATAGTTATGAGTATTCTAAGGCAAGATTAGCTACAGATAAGTTTTTTTGGCAGCAGTTCACTAGCAACTACCTTGAGCTTGTTAAGGAGAGGGTGTATCAGGGGGGCAAAAAGGAAAAGGAATCTGCATTATACGTATTATATGAGTCTCTTCTTGGAATAATTAAATTAATGGCCCCAATTATCCCCTTTATTACAGAGGAGCTCTACCAAGAGTATTTTAAAAAGTATGAGGGGGAAAAATCAGTTCATATATGCTGCTGGCCAGAGGAAATTAGTGTTAAGCAAAAGAAAACAGATAAAGAGGTTTTTGACTTATTAAACGAGGTAATCGATAAAGTTAGGCAAGAGAAAGCTAAAAACCAGAAGTCAATTAAAGCGGAAATTATTCTTAGTCTTGAAAAAAAATCTCAAGATAAGTTAAAGGATGTGCTTACTGATTTAAAATCCGTATTAACTGTTAAAGAGATTAAAGAGGGCAAGTTTAAAGTGGAGTTTGTTTGAGAAACCTTTATAAATAACTGTTTTACTTGATTCCTATGGCAACTTTTGACAGGAATGCGTATAAATACTGTGGCAATATAACTGATAGCTGGGATTGGGGAGTGAAGTCAATTGGTTTTAGTGATGAAGAATTAGGGAGAAGAATTTTAGATGTTGGTTGTGGCTGTGTGGGCGCGCAGTTATCAGAATATGGGCATCTTTTTGGTATTGACCCTAATTTAGGAATAATGCGGTTTAATGGTGACGGGGAGGTGGCGCGTTATGTGAGGCCGGCTGTGCCTAGTAAAAGCTTAAGGGCTCTTGCTGAGGAACTTCCTTTTAAAGATGAAAGCTTTGATTTTGCTTATTCAACTAAAGCTGTTGGGTGGTATCCTAAAGCAGTTAACACAGAAATGGCGCTAAGAGAAATGCTGAGAGTCGTTAAAAAAGATACAGGGGTGATTGTTTTTAACATTGGACAAGAGATGACAAAAGAAATAATTAATTCAGCATTGCTAAATTTGCATCAAGAGGGGTATGGGGCAAATACCCGTTACTTGCCGTGGATTACTATGTGGCATAAAGAAAATGTTAATGCATCAGGAACTCCTGATACAGAGTAAAAAAAGATGGGGTTGAAATCCGAAGGATTTCGTGATTTTTAAGGTAATGAAAACAAGCTACTAAATTTATAAACCTTGCATTTCTTATTTAAAAATGGCAGAAGATAATCTTTTGAAAAAGATTAGACAAAAAAGCGAGTCTAAAATCTTTAATGAGATTATTAGCGCACTATATCACCCAGGTACTATTGATACTGAGAAAATTGGCTTATGCAAACTCCCTACTTCAGTTCGCGAGTAAATAAGCACAATTTTCGAGGCTTCAGGAATGTAAATTCCTGATAGTACTCTGAATTTATCAATTCAGATATGCTCAAAAACCAAAACACGCCATACACTTTAGTGTATGGTTTTTGACAGTTTAAGATGGTAGAAGAAAAATATGATTTTGAAGACTTAATTGAAATGCTTGAAGGAATTAGAGGCAGGCATACTGAGCTGATTACAGTTTACATTCCTGCTGGCTTTAATATAAATGCTGTGGCTAAGCAGGTTGATGCTGAAAAAGGAACTGCTGTAAACATTAAGAGTAAAAACACTAGGAAAGCGGTATTAGATTCTTTAGAAAGAATTTCAAGAGAACTCAAGTTATACAAGCAAACTCCTAAAAATGGTATGGCCATATTTGCGGGGAATGTGAGTGAGCAAGAAGGGCAGGAGAGTATTGAGCTATGGGTAATTGAGCCAATTCAGCCTCTAAACACTAGACTTTACAGGTGTGACCAGACATTTGTGTTAGATCCCCTTAAGGAGATGACTAAAGCAGAAGAGGTTTACGGGCTGTTAGTTATGGATAGGAAAGAGGCTACAATCGGGTTGTTAGAGGGAAAGAATATAAAGGTTCTAAGAAAAATGACTTCAGGTGTTCCAGGCAAGATTAGGGCTGGTGGTCAAAGTTCTCAAAGGTTTCATAGGATTACTGAAGGTTTGGCTAAAGATTTTTTTAGAAGGATTGCAGAGGCAATGAAAGAACTGTTTTTTGAAATGCCTAGGCTAAAAGGAATTTTGATTGGGGGACCAATTCCCACCAAGGAGGATTTCTTAGATCAGGGACAGTTGGTTACTAAGCTAAAGGACAAGGTCATAGCTGTAAAAGACTTGGGCAATACTGATGAGTCTGGCCTAGGAGAACTAGTAGAACTTTGTAAGGATGTTCTTGCTCAACAGGAGATTACAAAAGAAAAAAAGATATTAGAAATGTTTTTCGATACCCTGGGAAAAAATCCTAATAAGGTGGAGTACAAACTTGCCGAGGTTAAGAAAGCTTTAAAATACGGAGCAGTTGATACTTTAATTTTAAGTAAGAAGCTAAAGAGAGAGACTATTAAGGAGTTGAGAAAGGCAGCGGAAGATACTTCTTCTACAGTTGAGATAGTTTCAGTTGAGACTTCAGAAGGCGAGCAGTTCTGGAATCTTGGCGGAATTGGGGTAATTTTGAGGTTTCAGATTTAAAGCCACTCAAAAGAACCAAGTTTCCTTCAGAAATCTTTTGATTTCTGAGAGCTGTCAAAATCTTACGATTTTGAAGTTTTGGAATCTCCTTAGGGATACTCTTCTGCAATATCTTCCTTTAGTATCTTCCCTTGAGTATGCCTCATGGGTGATTTAAAATAAGTCAATCAGCCAGTTAGGGAATTCTCCCTTGTCATCGCAATGGTAAACTTTATGAAATACTTGATTAAATAATCCTTCTAGCTTTAAATTATTGTTTTTTATTAGTTTTTTATTGCTTTTAGAAGTAGCTAATTGAGGCGATTTGAACTTTTCAGGTGTTTGATTGAAGCAATTTTCAAATTCCCGTATTCCTTGTTGAAGATACTCAGTATTCCTGTCTATAGAAAATTCTTTAGGTGTATGGTAAACTCCATGGAGGGCTAGTTTTTTGTTTAATGCAATGATAGATTGGCACCACTCCTGATTCTCTGAAATATTTTGGTGGTAATAAGCGGGAATAATATACAGCACATCTGCTTTTTCAAGCAGCTCTTGGGAGCACAAAATTTCAGGGGAGACATCGTCAAGCTGTTTTGCTGAAAAAGCTCTAATTAGGAATACTCCAATAATCAGTGCGAGTATTATAATTGATAAAACTAATAATTTGCCCCTTTTTCTCATTTATCCATGAAGGGGGTTTTAAATATAAACTTAACTCCCAAGCTCAGATTATGCAATAGCAAGATTTAAAATATCTTTATTGTTTCTTTGTGAATGGAAGAGTCTACAAAGGCAGCTGAAGATTTAGACAAAAAAGCGGATATTGACAATATGAAGAAGTTAGAGGCAGCTCTGTTTATTTCTGGTAGGTGGCTCTCTTTGCAAGAGCTTATAACTTTAACTGATTTAAATCCTATTCTACTAAAAGAACTAATTTCTAAGTTAGAGGACAAGTATAATGATGAGTCCGGTATTGAAATTATTAGAAAAGATAATTCCTGGAAAATGGATGTAAAACAAGAGCATATGGATATGGTTAATAGGCTTGCTACTGGTTCGGCAGAGTTCTCAAGAGCTCAGCAGGAAACCTTGGCGATAATAGCTTATAAGCAGCCTATAAAGCAGTCAGTAATAATTAAGATTAGGGGGAACAAGGCATATGATCATATTAAGGAGTTTGTATCGTTGGGGCTGTTAAAAACTAAGAAAGCCGGGAGAACAAAAGAGCTTAGTTTAAGTGAAGAGTTTTATGATTATTTTAGTTTAAATAAAGTTGAGAAGAAGTAGGTTAAGGGAAATATGGTTGAAGTATTGACTTATGTTTATTTAGTATACATGTTCGTAGGACTGTACATGATGAGTTTTTTTCTAATGATTTATTTTAAAAACAGGAAAACTTTGTTTGACTATCCTAAACATAAAAAGGAGTATAAGCTGAGTGTAGTAATTGCAGCTTATAATGAGGAAAAAACTATTGAGACTACTATTGAGCATGTTTTTGCTTCTACTTATCCTTTATTTGAGGTGATAGTAGTTAATGATGGGAGTAAAGATGGAACTAAGGAAATTATCCAAAAATTAATCGGTAAATACCCTGGTTTGAAGTTATTAGATAATAAAAAGAATATTGGAAAGGCTAATAGTTTAAACAAGGCTCTTAAAATAATAAGTGGGGAGTTAATGGCAGTAACTGATGCTGACTCCTATCCCTTGTCTGATTCTATGGATAAGATGGTGGGATTTTTTAATGACTCTAAAGTTGGAGCAGTTACTAACTCTATTTTAGTTAAAAGTCCTAAAAGATTTATTGAAATTTTACAAGCTTTTGAATACACTGTCATTGCTTGGACTAGGAAGATGCTGGATTATGTTGATTCGGTTTATGTTACTAATGGACCGCTTAGTATCTACCGAACTAGCGCTTTGAGAGAGGTTGGAGGGTTTGATCCGAAGAATTTGACTGAAGACATAGAGGTTACGTGGCATTTAGTCCATGAGGGTTATAAAGCTAGAATGTGCTTGCCTGCACGAACTTATACTACTGCTCCTGTAAGCTTAAGAAGATGGATAAGGCAGAGAACTAGGTGGAATATGGGGGGGTTGCAGACACTTAATAAGTATAAGTCCAGTGTTTTTAGGAAAAATATGTTAGGTTATTTTATTTTGCCCTTTTTCACTGTTTCCTGGCTTTTAGGATTGGTGGGTATAAGCATATTTTCTTATTTATTCTTGAAAAGATTTTTAACTGCTTATTTATCTACTTCTTACTCTATTTATGCCCAGACTGCTATCTTGACTTTACAAGACATTAATTTAACCCCCTCAATTTTAATTTATTTTGGAGTGATGTTATTCTTTTTAGGATTGTTTTTTACTTTGTTTGCTTTAAGAATTATGAAAGAAGATCAATTAAAAAGGGAAAACTATTTTAATCTCCTGTTTTATACAGTTGTGTATTTAACAGTGTTCCCGATTATATTGGTGTATTCAATTTATAAACTGGCTAGAGGAAAACTTGAATGGTAGACAAGTTCTAAAAGAACTTGTAGTAGAGAGCGAGACTAACTTGAAAAGATTAGCTCACTACATCAACCATAGACTGTTGATGGCTGGGAGAGGAAAACTTGAATGGTAGCTCAAAGAAATCAAAAACATGTATTTTGGCAGGCCTTGTTAGTGGCTGCTTTTATTTTTTCATTTGGAATCTTAATAGGAGCCCTAGTTGAAAATTCACGAGCAGGTAGAATAGACTACCTTTATCTTGATTCTGAAGTAAGCTTAATGGATTTGAGATTACAGCAAGATATATTAGACAATCTTCCTGTCAGCTGCGAGTCTGCTGCAGAAAAAAATATGGAGTTTGCTGATAGGGTTTATTGGGAGGCCAGAACCTTGGAAAAGTATGATGAGTCTAGCAAGGTTTCAGATGACTTGAAAACCGCCCATAAGAGGTATGATGTGTTAAGAACTATGTTATGGTATAACAGCATTAAAATAAAAGAGTCTTGCGGAGATAACTTTCACACCATTGTTTATCTTTATAATTATGCTGATGTTTCAATTTCTCAGAAATCTAGACAGAATGTTTTTTCTAAGATGGCCCTGGATTTGAAGGAAAAGCGTTCTAGTGAAGTTCTCTTAATCCCAATAGCTGCTGATTTAGGAGTTGACTCTTTAGATTTGCTAATGGATTTATACAATGTTACTGAGATTCCGGTTATTGTAATTGATGAAAATGTGAAGATTACAGAGATAATGACTGTTGAAGAACTAGAAGATTACTTTAATTGATATACCTTGAAATATACTAATCTAGCATAATTAACTTAATAAGTATATATTTTCTATTTCCATGATGGAACAGTGTTTTAGATGTTTAAGAGAAGGGAGTGAGGTAAAGCTTTTAGATGCTATTGATAATAACGAGATTATTAAGATATGTGAACAGTGTGCGCTAGTTGAAGATGTTCCCGTAATAAGGAGGCCCACTTCTTATCAATTAAAGGAGACCCAAAAGCCTTATACTGTATACCAGAGACTTTCAAGAATGGCAGGGATGCCTGTTAAAGAAGAGGATAAAAAAGTGGAGTTAACTTTAGATAAGATAAGGAAGCCCAAGGATTATTCTGAGCCTACAATTAGAACTAGGTATGAAAGAGCAGAGAAGATTAATAAGCCCCTTCATTTAATTGATAACTTCCACTGGCATATTCAGCAAGCTAGGAGGAAGAAGAGACAGACTTTAGGCCAAGTAGCCGCTGTTTTGGGAGAGTCAGAAGTAACTTTGAAGATGCTTGAAGAAGGGAAGCTTACAGATGATGGCGATAAGGTTATTGGGAAGATCGAGCAGTATTTTGGGTTGAGGTTAAGGAAGGGGGAGGCTCTAAAAGAACAGGAGAGAATTGCACAGGCAAAGAGCCCTGCCAGAGTATTGAATTTTGATGATGTAACTATGAAGAATATTACAATTTCTGATCTTCAAAGGATGAAAGAGGAAAGAGAAAAGGCTGAGATGGCAGTTGAATTAGATGAAGAACTGAAGGATAGACCAAGCGACAGTTTTGAGAATGGCAACTTAAACACTTCTGAGTATGAAGAAAAAAAGAGCAGGGGTTTTTTATCTAAAATATTTAGTAGAAATAAGGGGAAACAAGTGATAGAAGATGTTGAAGTCTTTGGAGAAACTGAATTAATTAATGATTAACTTTTCCAGCATAAGCTTTATAAACTAATTCTTCGCACTATTATTATGGAAATTAAGTATCTGAAAGATGATAAAAACGAAGCTGAGATTGAGTTTGATAATCTTACTATGGTTGAGTTAATTCGTGTTTACTTGAACAAAGATTCTGCAGTTAGTTTTGCAGCTTGGAGACGTGAGCACCCAACTAAGAATCCTGTTTTAAAGGTTAAGACTAAAGGGAAGAGTGTTAAGAAGGCTGTTCAGGATGCAGCTGATGCAGTTGAAAAAGATCTTGATAAATTAGCTGACAGTTTTAAGAAGGCTAAGTAATCATGCTGTTCTAGCTTGATCGTATGTTTGTTCTGGTTTTATTAATCTATTTTGTCTTTGTGCAGCTACTGCATACCTGTGAAGATACTTGTCTTTTGAGAATTGATGAAAGGCAAATGTTTTTGTTACTTTCAGAGCAGTTGTTTCATTAAATTCTCTTTCTAGATCAGTAAGCAAGCTACTAATTATCAGGTCTAAGGCCTGGTTGTAGGCTCCTTCAAACATTAAATTTAATTCACTGCTTTCACCCATTTTTTCGTAAATTTTTTTTGCAGTTGCAGGATCATATTCTCGATGGATCTGGGCAAGCAATCCCTGGACTTCATCAATCTCTTTCATACAAAACTTATTAAAGTTTGCTTTATAAGAATTTCCATGATTGGGGAATATGATGATAAGGATGGCCAGATGTTGATTAAGCTGGCTAGGGACACTATTCAGGCGGGATTTACTAATGAAGAGGTTAAAATGCCTCCTGAGGCGAGGTTTAAGCAGGCAAGAGGGGTATTTGTTACTCTTCATAAGAATGGGCAGTTAAGAGGCTGTATTGGGCTGCCTTATCCTTCTAATGCTGTTGCAGACGCAGTTGTAGAGGCTGCAAAGAGTGCTGCATTTGAAGACCCTAGATTTCCTCCTGTTTCTGAAGGTGAGTTAAAGGATATTGAAATTGAGATATCTGTTCTTACTCCTCCTGTAAAATGTGTTGCCAAAGATGTAAATGTGGGGAGAGATGGGTTGATGTGTGAGTTTCATGGGTATACTGGATTGTTATTACCGCAGGTAGCTACTGAGCATGGTATGGATAGGGTGCAGTTTATAGAGGCTTTGTGTCAAAAAGCAAGTCTGCCTAAAGATGCTTGGCAGAAAGAAGGATTTAAGCTTCAGAAGTTTCAGGCCCAGATTTTTAAAGAAGAAAATGAAGATAATTAGCTTAACTTCTGCAATAAATTCTTATTAAGATTAAGGATATTTTTTGGAGTCAGGAATATGCACTTAATCTTGTATTTTTTATATATTTTCTTTTTCCATCTTTTTTTAACTTCGCTTCCAGGGTAGCCTCCAAGGACTTCAATATAAAGCTTATACTTTTGAAGATAGAAGTCCGGAACTGCGAATTTTCCTTCTTTTTCAAATTTTAATGGGCGAGTTTCATATTCATATTTTATTTTATTCATAAATAATGTATCTGCAACTTTTGCTTCGTATGTACTGCGGACAAAATCGCCTCTGAGTGTTTTAGTGTCCAGTGGATTTGGATTGCCTTTTGAATTCATGAATGATTCTGGATGTGTGGAAAGCCACTTGTAGAAGTTTTTCTTAAATTGCTTTTTAATATCAGGATGCTCACGGAAGACTTTTTTCATTGCAAGAGAGGTTTTTTTACGGTATTCTGGGTTGGAAGCATACTGTAATTTCTTTATTTTAGAAAGTTTTTTTCTTAGTTCAGGATGATCTATGTACATCTGTTTTTGTGTATTTTTTCCTTTGTAGACTTTTTTCATAATTGCAGACATTTCTTTTCTTTCTTTTTTGCTTCTACAAGTTTTTCTTATATTGGCTATTCTCCTTGCTTCTACTTCTGGATGCTTTTTATAGAATTTCTTTCTTTTCTCTATGCTTTTTTTCACCCAGCTTTTCATAAATAAACAATGTAAAAATGATTTTTATAATTAACTATACAAATTAATATAAGCCCCGAATTATACTGTTAATCATGAGAACAACGAAAATTAAAATTTTCGAGCCCCCATTTTTTCAAAGTTTAGGGAGAAAAAATGAGGACTGAACGAATTTCAGCTGGAAGCTATGATTTAAATAAGTGGCTTTTTGGAGGTTATGAGCAGGATATAATTACTACAATCTACGGGCCTGCAGGTTCTGGAAAAACAAATTTATGTGTTCTTGTTGCAGCAAGTCAGGCTAAGAAAGGTAAAAAGGTTATATTTATTGACACTGAGGGCGGATTTTCTGTTGACAGGTTTAAGCAAGTTGCTGGAGAAAAATATGAAGAGGCTTTGAAAAATA
Organism: archaeon; assembly: GCA_043815245.1. GTDB lineage: Archaea > Nanobdellota > Nanobdellia > Pacearchaeales > GW2011-AR1 > JBDRJD01. The sequence continues at coordinate 5,266 of JBDRJD010000019.1, read as the reverse complement.
TTCTTCTTTTGAAACCAGTTAGCTTTGAAGAGCAGGAAAAGGCGTTTGGCAAGATGTTAAAAGAGCTGAGAAATGTTAGCCTGATAGTAGTTGATGGAATGACTATGCTTTATAGGTTGGAGCTGGCTGATGTTAAAGAGGATGAAAGCAAGGTTAGGGTGATAAATTCTAATTTAGCAAGACAATTAAGAATTCTCGCTGAAATAGCTAGAAATAAGTTGATTCCAGTAATTGTGACTAATCAGACTTATTCTGAGTTTTTATCTGAAGAGGACTTTAGGGCTGGAAAGAAGCCAGGGGCGAAGATGGTTGGAGGGGACTTATTAAAGTACTGGAGCAAGTGCATAATTGAACTTCAGCAGGAAGGCAAGAACAGGAAAGCTATCCTGAAGAAACATAGGAGCATGCAAGAGAAAGAATTAAGTTTTTATATAACTAATTCTGGGATAAAGAAGAGGGGAATTTTTTAGAATGAAAAAGAAGGTGATTTATGTAACAGGTTTTAAGCTGTGGGATATGAAAAAAGTAGGAAGATTAGAATCTTATTTATTCAAGTTATATTTAAAGGAGAGATTTGAAGTTATAGCTTTTGATTATGCAAATGGGCTTAATGATTCTTTGGAAAAGTATGCAGTTGAGTTAAAGAAATTTATTGATAATTTAAATTTGAAGAAAGGAGAAAAGGTAAATTTAATTGGTCATAGTGCTGGTGGGTTGATAGGAGAATATTATGTAAGATTTTTAGATGATAACAAAGTGGATAAGTTAGTTACTATTAGTTCTCCTTTTCAAGGTGCTCCTCTTGCTAGATGGTTTTTTACTTGGAGAAAAGGAATTAAAGATATACAAAAAGGAAGTAAGTTTCTTAAAAAGATTAGCAAGAATAAGAAGAAGTTAAATGAAATTAATTTTTATTGTACTTGGGATATTCTTGTTCCTGGAAGTTCTGGAAAAGGTAGTAATCCGAGCAGAACTTATTTTTTCATTCACTTTATTAATTATTTGTGGCCTCCAATTGTTTGGAGGGTTAAGAGGTTTTTTGAGAGTAATCTTTAAATACTGTTTGAAAAGTAGCATTTTATGGCATATATGGAAAGTTCAACAGAGAAATGTGATTTAGCAGATCTTGCTATGAACTATAAGGTTGTCTTGTTTGATGCGTCTGCTATAATACAGCCTTTTGTAATGAAAACTCGTGGTTTGACTACAAATTTTGATCATGAGAAGAAAATGTTAGAATACAATGGTAGAAAGAATCTTTATACTTATATAGGAGCACTCCTTCACCAAGGAAGACCTATCTATATTACTTCTAAGATTTCTAAAGAGCTAGGCGAGGAGCTCCCCTTTAATCCAAATAGAATATTAAAAAAGAGAAAAAAGATATCTGACAAAAAGTTCATTCGTAGAATTAGAGCATTAAAGGAAGATGTACAAATTAAAGATGAGATATTAAGTTTGTTTGAAGAAAAAGGAAGAATACTTGAATTGAGTAGGAGAGAGCAAGATAGTTATCGCGGCTTTGAAATAAATTATTCTCACTTAATTAAGCGGTATGGTTTAAGTGACGCTGATTTTGATTTTTTAATATCTGGAGCATCAGTAGCCAGTAAAAGGGGAAAAACAGCTTTAGTATCTAATGATGGGGGCATTTCAGATGCTTGGGCGGAAATAATGAAACGATCAAGTTTGCCTAGTGGGTCTTTGGATTTTTTTGTTAGTAATACTTTTAAAGAGTTCATTTATTTAAGTCTTCCTTCTTATTATTCTTAGCATACTCTTCACGCTTTTTTTGCCATTCTTTATTTGTCTCGCAGTCAGGATTAAAACAAAATATCCAGGGGCGTCTACCTTTCATTAGCCTCATTAGTAAAGGAAATCCGCATTTTTCACAGTTTTTATCTGTTTTTTTAATCATGCCTCCAGGTGGAAGGGAGAACGTTGTTTTGCAATCTGGATAAGCATTGCAGGCAATGAAGTTACGTTTAGTCTTCCTACTGTAAGTTATTGCGAGACTTCCTTTTTTACAAACAGGGCAAGGGCAGAGGGTATTTTCCTTTTTCAAGTCATTGATTAGGTGAGTAGTTGCCTTTAAGAGGTCTTTTCCTATCTTCTTTTCTTTTTTCTTAAAATCTTCAGATAGTTTAGTTATGCTTTTTTCAACTTCGCCTAAAATTTCTTTTTGTTTGTCTTTAAGATTTTTCTTTGCAGTTGTAATTGATTCCATCTCTTTTTCAAAGTGTCTTGTCAGTTTTTCATCAATTATAATTGGAACGTTTTTTTTCAGTGATTCAATTAGTTCTATTCCTAGCGGGGTAGCCTGAATGCTTTGCTCTTTTACATACTGTCTGTTATAGAGAGTTTCAATTATTGAAGCTCGTGTTGCTTTTGTTCCCAAGTTGCGCTTTTCAAGTTCTGTTATTAGTGAAGCTTGGGTAAATCTTTTTGGTGGTTGCGTTTCTTTTTCTTCAATTCTTACTTTATCTACTTTTACTTCTCCATTTACATCTGGAAGTTTTGTTTCTTTTAGCTTTGCATTATAAACTTCCATCCAAGCTTTCTTTTTTATTATTTGGCCACGAGTACTGAACTTAAGATCTTCTACAACACAAGTTATTCTTTTATTTTCAACTATTGCATCTTCGCAAAATACCGCAAGGAACCTTCTTACAATTAGTTCGTATATCTTTTTTTCATCTCCTGCTAAGCCTTTAAACTCTCCAGTAGGGTATATTGAAGGATGTGCTGGGTCTGATTTTTTACCTTCTACTGGCCTATCTCTTGTGCAGAGTTTTGTGTCAAAATGTTTTGATAATCTTTCTAGAATCTTTTTTGGAAATATAGTTTCAGGTATTTTCTGGCTTGAAGTTCTAGGATAGGAAATTAGTCCAGCAAGATACAGTGCTTGAGCGATTTGAAGTGTTTTTGAAGGATTTAATCCGAAAAATTTATAGGCTTCTGTTTGAAGGTTTGTAAGATTGAAGGGGGCTGGTGGGGAGATGTGTTGTTCTGTGGTCTTGGTTTCAGCTATACCTTTTTTACCTTTTAGTTTTTTAAATTTATCAAGCTCAGATTTTTTTGTTATATCTTTTTCGTACTTTAGTTCTACCTTCCCAGGAGTGATTGTTATGAATGGCTGCCAGTATGGTTCTGGTTTGAAGCTTTTTATTTTTAATTCACGGTCAACTATTAGATGAAGAGCTGGACCTTGCACCCTTCCTATTGACATTATACGAAAGGAGCCAGTTGTTTTAATTGCTCCCATTAAAGCCCTACTTAAATTAATACCGTAGAGCCAATCTAGGTAGTGGCGAGTTTCTCCTGCAATTGCCTGCCCCCAGTTTAGTGTTGGTGAGGCAGAATCATAGGCGTTTTCAATTTCTTGTTTTGTTAAGGAGGAGAACTTCATTCTTTTTGCATCATCTTTTTTGCATATGAATCTCACTATATTTAGTCCAATTACTTCACCTTCTACATCGTAGTCTGTTGCTATGATAAATTCAGAAGCTTGCTTGCATAGTTTCGCAAGAAGATTATAGTATTTTTTTGTAAATTCTGCTTTTTTCTTTGAGTATGAAGGTTTCCACTCTAATTTAAAGATGGGCCATCCTTTTTGGCCCTTTTCTTGTTCTAAACCAAGCAAGTGACCTACTGCTGCAGCTACTACTATTTTTTTACCGCCTCTTTGTAGTTCGTAGTAAGAAGTGCGGTCTTTATTGCTCACTTTGTTGTTTTTTCCAAGTGCGTCTGCAATTTTCTGAGCTGCCTGTGGTTTTTCAGTTATTATCAGGATATATTCTCCCTTTACTAATTTTCCTGATTTTTTTGGTATTTTTCTGCCCGGTTTTTCTATTTTTTGCAGTGATTTTCTATCTATTTGTTTTACTGGAACTTCAACTGTCTGCCTTACATCCTGAGATTTCATAGGGATGTAGTCAGGTTCTTTCAAGTCTTCTGCTATTTTTATTTTTCTCTTTCTTGGCATTTACTTAATTATTTTAGAAAGGTTATAAAGGTTATTATAACTCTCTTTTTTATAGTTAAATTAATAAGTACTAGTTATATCTAGAATTATGAAATATGTTATTGATACTGATCCTGGTCATGATGATGTTATGGCTATTATTTTGGCTGTTAAGGCAGGATTAGATGTTGTAGCTCTTACCACTGTTGCGGGAAATTCTACTATTGAAAATACTACTCGTAATGCCCGCTATGCTTTAGACTTATTAAATAGAAATGATATTCCAGTATATTCTGGGAGTGAAAAACCTCTTGATAGGGAATTAATAGAATCTCCTTTTCATGGCCGGGGTGGTTTGGATGATCTCGCTTCTTCATATTCCGATGACTTAACCAATAATGCTGTTGAACAATTATTATCTATAATTGAACAAAATGAAAAAACTAGTTTAATAGCTCTTGGACCTTTAACGAATGTTGCTAAGGCTATATTATCAAAGCCTGAATTAGTTTCAAAATTAGAAGAGATAGTAATAATGGGCGGGGCAATAAGAGTTCCTGGAAATAAAAATAGGGTTGCAGAGTTTAATATTTTCATTGATCCAGAGGCGGCAGATATTGTTTTTAGATTTCCTGTAATAAAGACAATTATTCCTTTAGATGCTTGCAATAATGTTAAACTTTATTTAAAAGATTTTGAAAAAATTAAAGGCAAACTAAAAAAACCTTTACTGCAAATTGCGGGGCCCTATATTACCCATTTAGATGAAGATGAAGGTGTAAAAGCTGCACTTATGTATGATCCCTTGACTGTATACTATATAATTAATCCTGGCGCTTGTATATTACAACAATTTGATATTTTAGTAGAGACTAGGGGAGGATTGACTAGGGGCATGACTGTGGCTGATTTGAGAAATAAACCAGAAAAAACAAATATGATTAATGTAGTCGCAAGTATTAATCCGTATAAATTCAGAAAAGATTTTATTAAGTATTTGAGTAGTGCCTGATTTTTCTCTTTCTTGGCATGATTATAAATTATCTAATGGGCTCTTTATATTTTTAATTGATGCTTGTGAAATCTGAGTGTAAATCTGGGTTGTCTTTATGTCAGAATGACCTAATAACTTTTGTATTATTTTTAAATCTACTCCCTGTTCTAATAAGTGAGTTGCAAATGAGTGGCGGAGGGTGTGTGGGTGGATGTTCTTTACAATTTTTGCTTTTTTTGAAGCTTGCTTTACAATTTTTTGAATTGTCGCTGTTGTCAGCTTTTTGCTTTTTGATGAAGGAAATAAAA
>JBDRJD010000018.1:0-34529 GCA_043815245.1 archaeon | reverse complement strand
AGGGATTTTCAAACATTTAAAATTTAACAATTTTAAAGTTAAAGAAAATTTTAATATAAATTAAAATGCCATCAGAAACAACTATAGCACTAAAAGAGCTTGAATATGCAGAATTAGCCAAGACTATCTCTCAAGATCAGAGCAGAGCTTCTATGTCTATTCCAGCTATGAGAACAATGTATACAGGGTTTAGTCCTAGAATGGCTAATGACCCTATCTTAGCTGAAACTTTCGCAAAAGCTCAGGTAAGCATACAGCAAAATGGTGTTGTAGGAGACCCGGTAATGAACACTGCATTGAGCATGTACGCAACTCAGTTTAATGACTTGTTTAAGGGCACAAGTGTTTCAGCATATGTATCTTATCTAAGAACAAAGCAAGCCTACGGAGAGGTACCTGCTGAAATAAGAAACCTTTTGAATGCTCAGGGCAACAAGCAGATTAGTGATCTTGCAGAAAGTGAAAATGCAGATGAGCAAAGAGCTTACAGGGCTTTAGTAACTCTAAGACAGAGGGTAAGAGAAGGAATCAACTATAGAGAACTTATCGAAAGAACTACTTTAGAGAACTTAGAAGCACTTGTAGGAAACGCAGCTTAATTTTAATTTTTTCTTCATTCTATCATTTTTTTAATCAATGCAGTCATTACTCTGACAAATTCGTCGGCCTTCTTTTGCCATTCGTCAATTTCCTCACCTTTGACATCTAAGACAGAACCGTGCATGATTTTTCTATGAAGAATGTAAAGGTCACGGTACCAAACAACATACTTCATTTTTAGGTTATTAGTATCAACAAACATTTCTTTAAGCATAATAGGAATGTGCTCTGGAGATGGGGGAGACTGTTTAGCAGTCATTAGTAGAGCATGAGAAGAGTCAACCATGGCCCAATAAAGGCCTTCAATTGAAGATAGTTTTGCAGCTCTACTCCTTGATAAATGACTAGGCGCTCGCTGAAGTGCTGTATAAATTGATTCGGGAGTTGACTTTATATCTCCGCGTTCAAGCATTACTTTAAGTGGATTAAAAAATCCTCCAAAGTCAATTAAAGGCTCTCCGTAACGAATTACATTTACAACTACTGGGTCTCCGCGAGTTAAATCCTTCCACCAGGTAGTAAGACGTACGGAATTAATGTGGAGTGATTTTTTATATGGATTATTTTGAATTATTTTTGCGAGTTCTTCCCTATACCAAGCAATAAGTTCATCATCCCATTTAATTGAAGCGTCATCTACAATCATTATAATGTCAATATCAGAAGAGGATGTAGCTGTATCTTTATTTTGACTTCCAAATAATACTATAGACTTTATTATCTTATCAAATTTCAAATATACTTTAGTTGCAAAATCTGCTGCAATGTCTCTTTCAGTTACTAGTTGAATTGAAGGAACTTTTCCAACTTTATCTGAGATTAAAGGTTTCTGCGGCTTAACAGCTTGCATCTCCATTACAGCTTCAGGCTTTTTTGGTTTTCTCGGAGCACTAACAGCTCTTTTCTTAGCCTTTTTGGCTTTTTTCTTCTTTGGCTTTTTTGGTTTTTTGATTTTCTTAGGTTTCTTTTCCTTGACTTTTTTTGCTGGAGCGGTTATATTAGGAATAGGTTTTGGAGCTTCAGGTTTTTTAGGGGGAGTGGGTGGAGCTGGTGCTGCTTTAACAGGTTTAGGTGGAGCTGGTGCTTTTTTAGGAGGCATAGGAGGAACTATTTTAGGTGGAGCAGGTGCTGCTTTAGGAGGCATAGGAGGAACTATTTTAGGTGGAGCTTTTTTTGGAGTTTCTTTTGGAGGGGCAGGAAGATCAAAATCAGCTGAAGCTGGTTTTTTCTCTGGTTTTTTCTTTACTTTTTCAGATACTTCATCAAAACTAGGAAATTCATCAACCATCTTTTTATTACTTTAACTTAGTAATTATTCTTTATTTAAAAATGTTCTTATTCAGTTGGAGTCCCGGTCATTCTAGACTGGCCCCCTTGAGCTTGTCCGCCTAATTCTACAGGCAAGGTATGCCAACTTGAACCGTACATATTAAAATGCTGGTCTGTAAGGAATCTACCGTATCCTGCGAAATATCCTCCGTAAGACTGAGCAACTTGGTTCCATGAAGGTTGAGCTACCATTGAATAGACTGGAGAGCCCATTGCTTCTAAAGCTAGTGCGTGGGGGCCCATCTGAAAATGCTGGAAGAAATTACCGCCTTCAACTATTTTCTTACCTTTAAATCCTTTTTTGCCAAATTCTTCCATAATTTTCCCAATTGGAACATTTCCCATTCCAGGGGGGAGATCTGTATGTGTATGGCCGAAGTTGTCATTTAAGTGAACATGCTTTACAAATGGGGCCACTTTTCTTGATTCTTCAATTAGTTCTTTGGCATCATAACCCTGCTTTCTCATCATACTTATGTGAGAAGTGTCCCATGTGACCCCGATAAGTCTTTCAGCTGCTTCTTTAGCTTCACTCTTACCTATTCCTTCTTTTACTGCCTGATTTACAAACTCTTCTCTTGACTTTTGGATTAAATTTTTCAGTTCGTTTCCTGTTGATAACGCGGTACCGTAAGGAGGATTTTCAATGCTAATAATTGGGGCCTTGTTTCCGTATTCCTTATACGCTTTTAATGCTACACTTGCAAAAGTCTGGCTTGCTTTTTTAGTGGCAAAATCTTCAATTGGCACATATTTTTTTGGGCAGTGCTCCTGACTGTTTGTTATTATCATCATGTTGTCGATAAGGCCTTGTAGAGCTCCTTGAAAAAGTGAAGGATCTTCCTCCCCTAGAGCTTTTTGCATTTGCTGAGCTACTTTTGTGGATTCATTGAATTCTGTTTCATATTGTTTTGCTGCTTTTTGTAAAAGCTCTCTTCCTTTTTGATCGGCTGTTTTATAAGCTTCATTAAATAAGGAGTTAAGCACTGTATGGCTGTTTCTGTAGTATATTTGAGCGTTTCTTACGTTTTTCAAAGCTGCATTTTGTTGGTCGTTGAATGTTCTTGGATCTCTCCCTGCAATTAGGGGGTAGTAATTCCTCATTAGTTCATCTCCCCGGTCTTTATAGAAAACTAAGTTAGAAAGTTTATTATCCCAGTAGCTTGCATTTGCAATTTCAAGTTCTTTTTCAGGGGAGTAAACCTTTCCTTCGCCGGTTTTAGTTATTCTGTCGGGGTAGAATCTCGTCTCTCTTCTTAAAGGGATAATTTGACCTGATTCTTGATCAACAGCCATCATAGTAGTAGGAACTTTTCCGTCTTTTCCGTATTTTGCTTTTTCTTCTTCTGTGAGGTCTTTTATCATATTGGCTGGCATTGTCTCGCTTCCTGGAATTGCAGAAGCGTGAAATGTAACTGGCATTTCTCCGTCAGGGTTCATTGCGTGAGCTCTTAAAACTGTATCTGTCATTTGTATTACTGCCTGCTCTCTGTTTTGTTCAGACCAGCCCTGCTGAGTGAATCCAGAAGGTTCTATAATTGGGGCGTGCACAGATACTTCAGAGCCAGTTAATTTTTGCAGCCTATGTATCTCCCTAAAATGTTCTTTAGGAATAGATTCGAAAACTTCTGGTTGAATCATAGAGACCTCTACAGCTTTCATTCCAGTACTTAATAAATTGGAAACTTCTTTTACTTGGTTTGCTGTCTGAACTGAGGTAGTGCCTCCTATTTGCCCTGCAGGCACGCGATAACCAGTGAAGATTTCGCCGTAAGTAGGTTCTAAACTAGAAGGTGTTCCATCATAAAAAAATTCATAATTTTCAACCATTTAAAACAACCTACGGTTTTTTTATATTTTCCCTTAAAAATGCCTCAAGGGTGATTCTCTTTTTATTAGTAATATTCAAGAGTTTTTAAAACTACTGACCAAAGACACTAACAGTTTCTTTGAAACTTCCCTTGAGCCAGCTTTTATTGGAATGGGAGATTATCGTCGGCTTTTTTTCTTCTTGCTTTAGTTACATAGTCTCTTTCACTTGAGTCCCGAGATTCAACATTTTGAGACTGCCAACCACCCATATTCATCTCTTGCGGGGAAAATCCCGCAGACCTAATATCTTGCTCTCTTTGAACAAGTCTAGCCTGAGTAACATCCCTTTGCATATCAGTTCTACGGTTTTCTACTTCTTGCGAAATTTGCTCGTAAACATTACCGTATTCGGGCGCATTTACAACTCCACCGTATGCAACTTCTTCATCTTTATCTGGGGCAGTTGAAGGGGCGCCGGCTGCAGTGTTTTCCAGCTCCACTGGGCCTCCTCTAGGCAGCTCAGCTGCTTGCATTAAAGGAGAAGCTCCGTTTAAATCTGAAGTGAAGAAAGTTTCAAAGTCATCCTGGTTGAATTCATCTGGTTGAGTAGTTTCAGCTAAGTTTTTATGCTCTCCAGAAACCTCTTTAAAACGCCTTGTGTCAATTTCTTTGATTATCTTGCGCTTGACCATTTTATCCTGCTGGATTTCTTCAAATTATTAGGTAAGAAGGATATTTAAGTTTAATGAAGTTAAAGCTGTCCGGTAGTCTCTTTATCAAGGCGGTCAAAGAAGCCCACCATAAAGTTGTGTCGATCTTCAGCTATCTTCTTACCTTCGTTAGTAAGAAGTCTATCCTTAACTTTCTTTAGCTTAACTGTAAACTCACGAAAAGCTGTGTCCTCATTTGTGTAAGCATTAGTTTTTTCAATATCCACATCACCATTATGCAGTTTTGCATTTACGCTTCCTGCAAACAAAAATGCGCGACCGATACCTGTGGCTCCAATTGCATCTAATTTATCTGCATCAAATAAAATTTTAGCTTCTTTAGACTTTGGGAGGTTGTCTCCACGGTATCTATGCGATTGGATGCAGTGGATTATCTTATTAATTTTTTCATTATCGAGATTATACCTCAATAATATGTCTTTTGCTAATTCTGAACCTGTTTGAGCGTGGCATATCTTACCTTTTGAAATATGCTCCTGCTCTCTTCCAATATCATGTAAAACTGCAGCTAATCTCAAAACTTCTAAGTCAGCTTTTTCTTTTTCTCCTAGCCTTAAGCACATATTTAAGACTCTTTCGGTGTGCTCCCAGTCATGACTTGACTCTGAGGTTAAAAGAATTTCTTCAGCTTCTTTTTTTATTAGATCAAAAGTATCCATAGGGCTAAATAATTTAGGGATTTATAAAGTTTTGTAGAACTACTCGTAAGGGCCGGGATGGGAGGCCATACCGTGTGACTTTTTGTATATGTCAAATAAGGTAAAGGTAGATTCGCGAACTTTTTGGGCAGCTAGCTCACGTATTACTCTTTCCTGATAGTTATCTTTTTTAATTTTTTCGATTTTAGCTTCTTCACCTTTTTTTGGCTTTTTTGCCTTTTTTGAGAAAAGGCCGGAGAATAAAGCTGAAAAGGGGTCTGTATCTTCGGATTTTGATTCTTTTTTGTCTTCTTCTGATTCTTCTTCTAAGAAATATTCTAAATCATCTTTTAATTGATCGAGAGAATCTTCAGTTGCACCTTTTGCAAGCTTCAAGGCTTCTGAAATTGAGGATTCCTCTAGCTTTTGTTGCAGCATTTTTAGCTCTTCTTCACTTAAGGCGTATCCTCGGAAGGTTACATAGGCCTTTCCCCCAAAAACATAGTGCTGCCCTGCTTTTTGAGGAATTCCCCGAAAAACAAAATCTACTAATATGCAGGGGTAATAATCTTTCTTTAGTTTTATTTTATTAAATGCAAGAGGAAGATTCTTGTCTGTAACCTCTTCTGAAATGTTAAGCGGTTTTTTTCCAAACAGAGATAGTTCTAAGAGGACTGTATTAAAAGTGGTTACAATTGCGGGGTTTGCTGTGTCTTTTTGTTGAAGTTGAGAGGCTGCTTTAAGATAAGGCTTTACCCATTTGGTATAAAGCTTTAAGGAGTTTACCTGGCTCTTAAGATAGGTTTTTTCAATCTCGTATCTTTTTTTAAGTTCTTGCTCTGAGCGTTTCTTCCATTCAAAAAATTCTTGGATTCTTGGTTTTAAAAATCTCTTCACTCTATCATTTAAATCCATTTTGTCAATATCTTCCAGAGATTTGGCCACCATAAATGCGTCAATCACAGTTACATAGGAAAACTGGGCGGCCATTGCTTTTATTCCGGTATTGCCTCGCTTTACATCAACATTATCCATCCACAGCTGTTTCAAAGCAAGTAGGCCTGCTTCTGCTTCTTGACTATTTTTTGACTTTGCAGCGTCATAGTGACTGAGCTTTATTTTAAATTCTTTTAAGTCATAAATTATATTTACAACACTCCTAATTAAAGTGTTAATTGTGCCCATAGCAGTCATAGCTTCTTTTTGCATATGGGTTGCTTTTCCCATTAGTTCAGAGAAATGGCCACTTCCTGGAGAAGAAACAAAGTTGTCTATAAGCTTTTCTGTTGGGCCGGCCAGTTCCTGCATTTTATCAAGAATCCAGAAGTATATGGGCTCGAGTGTTTCTGAGCTGGAGTCATAGACTATCTGGTGCTCTTCTAAGGGGCCGCTACTATACTCTTCTCCTTGTGGCTTTAGCACTTCTTTTAAGATATCAACTACAATTTCACCTTCTGCCATTTTCTAGATTTAAATGGGGTTCTATGTTTTTAAATATAGCGATAAGAATTAATTATTGCGGATCCTCTGTTCCTACTATTGCTTCTATATCTTTTTTCCTGTCAGGGTTAGCAGCATAGATGGTTCTATGTCCTTCATAGCCGTACCTTACTTCTCTTACTAAGCCTTTTTGAACATGAAGTTGAATACGTGCACTTACATCATAAGCATCACAGGATCCATAGGGTCTTTCTACTAATGGGATTTCATTAATAAATTCTGCTATTTGATGTGCTGAACAGTGCCTTTTTGGATCTATTTCCATTTGGTTATAAAGTACAGAAAGAATATGTTTCCTAAATGCTTTTCTTTGGGTTTCCGCCCCTCTCCCGGCGCCAATAAAAGCTGGAAATTTCATATTAAAACAACAGGTTTCAAATATATCAAAAAGTTCCCGGAGTTTACCACACCTTAAAAGGTGTGGTTTGTTGGAACTTTAGGATGCTCAGAAATGCTCATCCACATCCTAAAGGATGTGGTTTTCGCTTAGCATTTCTGACATAAAGATTATTGTAGCGATATATTTATAAAATTACAAGTACTATGAATCTTATGTTTGGACGAAAGAAAAGGCCTGATGTGGTTGACCTGGGTTTGATGCATAAAAAGGGGATTATAAAGATGCCCCAACCTTCTGAAGAGGAGGAAGAATATGCTGACTTGGGGAAAGCAACAATTTCTAGTAGTGAAAATGCTCTCGGGTTTTTAGGAGCTATGGCTGAAAGTTCTACTCCAAGCTTAAGGGCTGAGCCACTTGAGGGTGGGATGAAGAACAGGGTCGAGGATGTTGAGTTTAAACTAGATAGTATGATGAGAAGACTGGATAAGATGATTGACAGAATTGATTTAGTTGAAAAAAAATTAGATAGATTTGAAGGACGAGCTTAGGTTATTCTTTTAATTCCAAGTGAGTCTCTTACTTCTGCATCAATTGAATCACGTAATTCTACAAAACGAGAGGAGGTTATGCCTTGAGTTCTAATAAATGCTTGATACTTTCCGGGCACACCTTTGTAGAAACCGTGTTCTTCGCTTCCAAAATCAACTTTGTTAAAGTATATTCCTCCAAAAGAAGGATCAACTACTGAGCCTCCTCTGTTAGTTTGATAAACCCATGCGTATCTTTCTGCAAAATCTCCTGTATTCCTTACTGCTTGATCCCAGATTTTACTTCCTGCATAAGGTTGAAAGACTGTTAGGTCAAAACTAAATTTTCCAGGGCCTAGCTTGTCGCGGTACATCTGGCCTGCCTTAACTAACCAGTTTCGAGTAGCAAGAATGTCGGCTTCGGTTTCACTAGTATGGCCCAGCATAGTTAGAGCTTTAAACTTTAATCCGGCTTCTAGGCATACTCTTGCTGCTTCGTAATTCATTTCCGGGGTAGTTCCTTTACTTAAATGATTTGCGAGAATCCTATCTGAGCCTGTTTCAATCCCTACAAGAACTTCTTCAAAACCAGCAGATTTCATAGCTTTTGCAACTTCTGGATTTTTTGCAAGAAGATTTGAACGGAGGAAGCCTCTGAAATGATAGTCTCTTTCTGAAAGTCTTTCACATAAGGAGATTGTCTTCTCAGAATGAAGATTAAATTCATCATCATAAAACATAAATGAGTCTAGTCCAAATTCTGCATTCATAGCATCTAGTTCTTGCAAAATCCAATCTGGAGAGTGAGCTCTTAAAGCTCCCCCGGGAAGACTGACCCTATTATAAAGGACTGAATCTCTCCCGCAGCAGAATTCGCAAACATAGGGGCAACCTCTTTGGCTTATTAGTGAGCCGGTGGGACTTCTGTTAATTGTAAACTTTGGCTGTCCTTCCTTTGTAAAAAGGTAGCTTTGCATGTCAAACAAATCACGGGCTGGCATAGGGAGCTGATCAAGAGAGGAGGTAATACCTCCGTCAACCCATTTTTGGTCAGATTTTAATGCGGTAATAAGGGCACGTTCTTCCCCATAAGCAATTGTGTCAAAATCTTCAATACTTGCGAAATTAGGGTCTTCTTCACGAAGACGTTCTTCTAAACCCTCGCGGCCAAATCTTGCTTCTAAGCTCTTTTTAAGTGAAAAAAACATTGAACCATGGGCGCCTCCTAAAATAACTTTTAAGCTAGGGGAGGTTTGTTTAATTGCTTCAAGCACCTTATGTGCATAGTAAAATTGTGGAGAAGTGGAAGTAATCCCTACTGCTTCAAAATTTCCTTGCGAAACTTTTTTCTGTACTGCGGCTCGATAATCTTTCACGCCAGCAAGATCTAGCAAGTCAACATCAACTCCTTTTTCGCGAGAAAAAGCAGCTACACTTGCAAGTCCTAAGGGAAGGAAAACCCGCTGATCAATTAAAAATTCTGAAGGAGGATTAACTAACAGCACTCTTTTTGACATTTAATTAGTGGAAATGAGAAGTTTATAAATTTATATATACTCTTTTGTCATTGAGAGATCAGGATTAAGAAAGGTTCTTAAAATTCCTTTTCTAATCTTCTCTTTATTTTTTCTAGCTTGTTTTAAAGCTTGGAGATTATATTTTAGTGCTAAGCAATTATTTTTTGTGGGAATAAATATTGCTCTTACTAGCAATCCCAAGACTATACCAATTTTGGACCATTGAAATATAATTTTGTTAGTCAATCCGGGGAAATAAGTATACTGAAAATATAAATGATCTTCATGATTAACAAAAACACGCTTTTTTGTTGGATATCTGGCAGTCTGACTAAATCTATGATTAGCTCTGCAAGCTGGAGTGATAACTAGACTCCCTTTTCCAAACTTCCTAAAAGTGTAATAAGAAGAGTCAAGGTCTTCTAAAACGTTATACCCTTTGCTTTCTGGCATTGCGTAATTTTCAAAAACCTCGCGCCTGAATAGCATATTAAATCCCGGGAGCCACTCTACGTCTCTTACAGGTTTTGAAAGACGCATACTCCCAGTATTACCGTAAGAGCTTCTTATCCTGAATTTGTTTTTTTCTTCTAAAGGAAGAAAGAATATCTTTGAATAAATGTATAAGAAAAAAGACATTGGTTTTTGTTTTAAAGTGGCCTCATTTAATCCTCCAAGACCCATAAGATCAGGATGAGAATTGAATTCTTTGAGAGCATTTTTAAAGTAATCTTTTAGTAAATCTACATCGTCGTCTAAGATAAGAATTAAAGGATATTTTTTCTTAGCAAGGTTGACACCTTTGTTTTTAGCTATACTTGAAGAAGGTTGTTTTGAAAAGACAAACTCAACTGGAAGCTTTTTTTTATACTTCTGAACAACTTTTTTAGTTGAATTGTCCTCACTTTGATCTACTACATAGATTTTTCCTGGAATATTCTTGTATTTAATCAAAGAGGCTAGAGTTTTGTCCACTTCTTCTGAACGCCTATAAGAAGGAATTACAATACAGATATCTTTTTCAGTTCTCTTCATTTAAACTTGAAAAGTTGAATATTTAAATAGTTTTGTGACAGTTAGTTTTTTAAGCTGATTCTTCTTTATTGTAACATGAAAAAGTGGAAAGATTTAATTTATGCGTACGCACTAAAAAATGCATTATCTCATGAAGGAAAGGCTGTAGAAGGAGCTGTGATTTCAGCGCTTTTTAATGAGGGACTGAAAAAAGACGGTGTTAAAACGGTTATTCCTGATGTCAAGGCTGCGATTAAAAATGTTAATTCTATGACAAATGAGGCACAGGAAAAAGAGTTTAATAAAGTCAAGGGAAAGGTTTCTGAAAGAGAAGTTCGTGAAGGTCTTCCGGAGCTACCTAATGTCCCTAAATCAGGAGTTGTAATGAGAATTGCTCCCTCTCCATCAGGGCCCTTGCATTTAATGCATGCAATTAATACCTCTTTGAATTTTTTATATGTAGAAAAATACAAAGGAAAGCTTTATGTTAGAATTGAGGATACAAATCCAGAAAATGTTTACAAGCCTGCATATAAAATGATTAAAGATGAAGCTGGATGGTTAACAGATAATAAAGGTATTATTCAAATTCAGTCTGATAATATTCCCATTTACTATAAGTATGTAGAAAAAATGATTAGGAGTGGAGATGTATATGTTTGCACTTGTTCTGCTGAAAGTTTTAAGGAGCTTGCTGAACAAAAAAAAGCCTGTCCTTGTAGGAAGTTAGATGTTAAGAAAAACCTAGAGCGATGGAAGAAAATGTTGAGTAAAGGAGGGTATAAGGCGGGTGAGGCGGTTGTAAGGTTTAAATCTAACATTAAGGATCCTAATCCTGCAATGCGAGACTTCCCGCTTGCAAGAGTTAATGAAACACCGCATCCATTGAAAAAAACCCAATATCGTGTTTGGCCACTTATGAATTTAGCGGTAACTGTGGATGATATAGAATCTAAGATGACCCATGTGATTAGAGGAAAGGACCATAGAGACAATGCTGCTCGTCAGGGATTGATTTACAAGGCATTAGGAAAAAAGCCACCCTGGACAGCATTCACGGGCATGACAAATTTTATTGGGATGAGATTTTCTACACGTCAGATGAGAAAAGATATTGAAGATGGAAAATATAAAGGATGGGATGATCCTAGACTTCCTACTGTTGCTTCCCTTAGAAAAAGGGGCTACACCCCAGAAGCCTTTAGAAAGTTGGCAGAGCGTACGGGAAATCTTTCTGAGGTTGATAAGGTAATTAAGAAAGAAGATTTCTTTGAATTACTGGACAGCTTTAAGTAAGAGACAGCGTAACATTTATAAACTATTAATCCAAATAATTAGTATAAAAGAGGATGTGATGATGAACAAAAAAGGTATAAGTGAGATAGTTACTGTAATTCTAATTATACTTTTATCCATAACTGCTGTAATTATTATCTGGCAGGTTATTTCTCCGTTAATTGCAAGAGCGGGGACTTCTGCATTGTCAGCTGATTGTTTTACTGCTGATTTAGAAGTTGTAAATGCAACTATTGGGGCTAGTCAGATTACTGTAAAAAGGAATACAGGAGAGGCTAGGCTGTATAAGCTTGTAGTGCTTGTGCAAAACGGTGAAGTTGAAACCATTGAGAATAATGGGACAGATATTGCTGGTTGGGATTACTTTACTACAAAGACAATTATTTTGGGTGGAGCATTGGTTGATGGGGATATTGTAAAGCTTGCACCAATAATAAAAGAAGCAGGTGGCGGAGACGAGTTCCAGTGTAATCCACTTGGAAGTTATACTGCGAGATAAATTAGAAATAAGAAATAATTTCTTCCTTAATCTTATCTGCAATTAGTTTATCCTTAATAACAGTAAACTCAATTTCCGTATTTTCTTTAAATATATCAATTGTTTTTTTAATATCTAATTTTTCAAGCTTTTTAGTGCTGCTGTAAAGCTTATTCAGTTTGTCTGAAATCTGTTTTGGAATTTCAAATTTAACCACTTTATCTCCAAATACTGTAATATGAGAATCTGAATCCAATTTGACTCTATTAGTTATCTTCACAAATTCTTTTTTATCCTTATAGTATTTCACAGCTAGCTTATCCAAAAGCGTGTTTGACAACCATAAATTATAAGTCTTAATCCCTTTTTTTATCATAAAATCATGCAAAATATCTTCTTCATGTAATCTTGGAAGCAGCCACCAAGCATGACTTCCTCTCCAGCAGTTTCTTTTATCTTTTTCTTCTTTTTTTGCCCAGTTCATCAGTAATTCAAACCATAATCTGTCTAGTTCAAGGAGATTACCTAAAGTGTATACTGTGATTTCCTTTCCAAGCTCAATCTTTTTCATAGGTTTTTTTACTTCAAATTGGTCTTTATATAACTTATCCAAGAAATTCCTTGTTTCAAAAATCCAGTCTTTGTTAATAGAATAAAGCTTTTCTGCTTTGACTATAACCCCATATAAAAGAAGAGAATTAACTGCTTTGATTACTGCCTGAAAAGTCACAGAATAACTGTATTTTCTTTTAATTTCTCGATGCAGCTGAGTAAGTGTTTTAGGAGAATCTTCTACTAAAATGGTAAATACTAAATCTTTAGTTGTCCTATTTTTGACATTTGATTCTGGCATAACTATTTCTAAAGTCATATGTAAATTAAAAACAAGTTATTTTTAAACCTTTTGGTTATATAACTAAAAGGTTACTTTTTTATAGAACCTAGAGAATATAATGTGACAAGTTATTACTTAGCTATAGTAAATTAAAAACAATCTAAAAATGGAAAATACAGAAAAAAATCAAGAGAATTATGAAACTAGCGAAAGCCTAAAGTCTATGCTCTGGGCCAATCAGTTAGCCTTATGGATCCCGGGAATAATAGGGAGTTTTTCTGGGGCGTTAGTTAGCTGTGAGGGTATAGAAGAAATTTTAGCTAATACTTATCCTGGCGTCATTAAAGAAGTTGCTTATTATACATTTGGGGCTTTATCTGGATTTGGTGGTGGTGCTTGCGTAGGTGCGGCAGTAGGTGAACTTTATTATTGTCTTGCGAAAATGGTACAAGACCAGCTTAGTAATCCTCTTACAAATCTTGGAAACTGCCTCATTGAGCTAGGGGGGCAATATAAGGGGAGGGACAAAGAATAATATGCCAAGATATGATATGCCTTCAGGAAGAGACATTGAGCTGAGAAAGGAGCTGAATAGAAGAAGAGAAAGTGGAGAATGGGGGATTAAAGAAGAAATAGGCTCGAAACTTTATTCGATTGTGACAGTTGGGTTAACTGGAGCAGGAATTGGAACTCTATTAGTTGGACCTTACTTAGGGGTTGGTTTTGGGGTTGTTGTAGGAGTAATAGATATGTTAAAGGGGGATTCAGAACTGGAATACCTGGCGTTTTTAGATTGTTATCGTAAATCCCGTAATAATAAAGATGAATCAAAAAATGACTAAAGCGCCTTATACATATAATCCTCCTTCAACTTATAACCTAGCTTCTTGTAATATTCGCGAACACCAACTCCAGAAATAACATACAAATCCTTAATCTTATTTTCTTTTACAAGTTTTTCAGCATAAGTCATTAACGCTTTACCAATACCTTTATGCTGAATTGCTCCCTTTTTACCTATTTTTGCAGACTTGCCGTATACATGAAGCTCGCGAATAAACGCTTTATCTTTTAGTAATCTCAACCTTAGCAATCCAAAAATAATCTCATCTTTATTTACAGCCTGGATAAAGATTTCTTGAGCACCAGAAGCCTTATACGCTATTTCTTTTATTTTAGTCTTTTTATCAGGATTTTTTGCAAAACCAATTTCTCTAAAACGTATTTCCTTAAGCTGAACTTTATTTTTTCTTAAAAGAGACTCTATATCTCTCCTAAGATCGATGCGAATTGTGCCAGCAGTTAGATACGAGGGGGGAATCTCTCTCATTACTCGCATAACTCTACAATACTCGGGAATAATCATGAACATAGATACAAGTAGCTTTTCTATCTGAGATTTTGTGTAAGGCGTATACTTCCCATTTTTGTGCCACTTTTCCAAAGCAGCCCCCTTAATCACTTGACAAGGATAGATTTTAAGCTGATCTGGGCAGAAATCTTCGTTTGAGAAAAGCTCTTTAAACATCTCCAAGTCCTTTTTAGGGGAACTTCCTGGCAAGCCTGGCATCATATGATAGCCCACTTTAAATCCTGCATCTTTTAGTCTTTTTGTAGCATCAATAACATCTTCAACAGTATGCCCTCGGTTGACTTTTTTATAAATCTGGTTGGAAATAGCCTGAACTCCAAGTTCTACTCTTGTGCATCCGAAATTTAGCATTTTTGAAATTTCTTTTTTAGAACAGTAATCAGGGCGAGTTTCAATTGCTAGTGCAACACAACGGTGTTCAGCTTTTTCATTTAGCTTCTTGGCTTCTTGCAGAGATTTGCTTTTTTTATTGTTAAGAGCATCATAGCACCCTTTAATAAAAGATTCTTGGTATTTTATTGGGAAAGATAAAAAAGTGCCTCCCATGATTATAAGTTCTATTTTTTCTGTAGGATGGTTCATAAGTGAATAAGCTTTAATTCTAGAACGAACTTGCTCAAAAGCTGAGTACTTTAATATTTTTGCCCTTATAACTGGGGGGGAGAGTGGAGTGTAAGATTGGGGGACTTCTAAGGAGGGGCAGTAGAGGCATGTTCCATGCTTACATTTTCTGGGAGCTGACATTACAGCTATCGGAGTTACTCCTGAGAGAGTTTTTGTAGGCTTTCTAGTTTCTCCTTTATTAGGAATTTTCATCTTATATTTTCCAGTGAAATAATGTATTTAAAGCTAAAGTCTTAGCTAGGGTCATGAAGATAGGGATTATCGGCGGATCTGGATTAGAAGATCCTGAATTTATACAGGAATATGAAGAAAAAGATGTAGACACTCCTTATGGAAAACCAAGTTCTAAGGTTATTTGTGGTAAGATTGCTGGTGAAGAGGTTTGTATCTTATCAAGGCATGGCAAGGGACATGTGATTACTCCTACAAATGTGAATAACAGAGCGAATATATACGCTTTGGGAAAAGAGGGTTGCACGCATATAATTGCTACAAGTGCTTCTGGAAGCTTAAAGCAGGAGATTGAAAGAGGTGATTTTGTAATTTTATCTGATTTAATTGACTTTACTAAGCAGAGGGCCATTACTTTTCATGATAACTTTTTGAAGGGAGTGAATCATGTAAGTCTTGCTGACCCTTTTTCAGAGGAAATTAGACGAGCAGTTATTTTAGCTGCTGAGGAACTGGGGATTAAACATCATAAAAAAGGCGTAGTGATCACAATTGAGGGGCCAAGATTTGGCACGAGGGCGGAGAGTAATCTTTTTAGACAGTGGGGAGCTGATGTAGTTAATATGTCAATTGCACCTGAAGCAACTCTTGCTAGAGAGGCGGGTTTAGAATATGCTGCAATTGCAATGTCAACGGATTATGATTGCTGGAAGCAAAATGAAGAGAATGTAAGTTGGGGGGAGATTACAAGAGTTATGAAAGAGAATGCAGAGAAAGTTAAAAAACTAATTCTAAGAAGCATAGAAAAGCTTTCAACGAAAGATGAAGACTATATAAAAAGCAAGATTATTTCTATCCCTAATTGGCCTAAACCTGGAGTAGTATTTAGAGATATAACTTCTTTAATTGAGGATTCAGAGGGTATGAAAAAAGTGATTGATATTTTTGAAAGAAGGTATAAAGAGAAAGGTATAAAGGTTGTTGCAGCTATTGAGTCTAGAGGTTTTATATTTGGGAGCTTGCTTGCACAGAGATTAAATGCTTCTTTAGTTATATTAAGAAAGCCCGGAAAGCTGCCTAGAGAAACTGAAAGGCAGGAGTATGAACTGGAGTATGGTAGGGATGCAATTGAAGTGCATAAAGATGCAATTAAACCAGGAGATAGAGTTCTTCTAGTAGATGACTTAATTGCTACTGGGGGGACAGCAAAGGCGGCTGTTTTATTAATTGAAAGGCTTGGAGGGCATGTAGTTGAATGTGGATTTGTAATAGAGCTTCCTGAATTAAGAGGAAGAGAAAAATTAATTGGCTATCCTATTTTTAGACTTGTGGAATTTGAGGGAAGCTGATTTGTTTTAGCTACTTAACCCTTTTAATGAAATCCATTAAATTTGCTTTTTCAAATTTTAAAAGAGACTCATCAGCATCATCTATATTTACCTTTACTAATCCTAAGCCGTCAGTAATACAGTTCAACACCCAAGTATTCTTGCCTTCAATGTTCTGAATTACTGCAATTATTTTCTTAACTTCTTGAGTAACGTTATGATTGTGCATTACATCTGTAACTATCCCCTTTAACTGTTCTAAATCAGTTTTAATATCTCCTTCAAGGACTTTTGGCTTTTTCTTCACTGTTCCGTCTGTAACTTTACATTGCACTCCTTCTTGAAGGTTAAAGGTAGCTATTTTCTTATTAGCTGGGATGTAGAAATCAATCTGGTGCATGTCTTTCCCAGACTCAAAGTCTAGGACAAAAAATCCTGCACACAAGTAGGCTTTTTCGTTAGCTTTTTGGAATTTTTTAAATTCCTTACTTCCCAACGCACGATTTAAGTAATGGTCAAATTTCATTTTCTCTTTTATGTTATTAACAGATGATTAAGGTTATTTAAATATTTATGTTACTCAAAACTACACTCTGTCTTCAATCTCTTTTTTAATGTCTTTAACAAAGCTCTCTAATTTTACTAGTGCTATCTTCTTTTCTCCTCTTTTACGTACAGCGAGCTTTTTTGACTTTTCTTCTTTATCTCCTAGAACAAGGATATAGGGAATTCTCTGGATTTCAGCCTCTCTAACTTTATTTCCTACTGTTTTATCCTCTATGTCCAAATCAGCACGAATTCCAGAATCTTGAAGCTTTTTAATAACGTCCTTGCATACTTTCTCATTTCTAGAAGTAAATGAAATCACTCTTGCTTGTATTGGAGAGAGCCAAGTAGGGAGGTTTCCATTAGTATGCTCAAGTAAAATACCAATAAATCTTTCTAAAGCCCCATAAATAGTTCTGTGGAGCATTATAGGATGGTGTTCTTTTCCATCTTCTCCGGTGTAAGTAAGGTCAAAGCGCTCTGGCATTGCGAAATCTAGTTGGATTGTGCCTAACTGCCAGGTTCTGCTTAAAGAGTCTTTGATGTGATAATCTATTTTTGGACCGTAAAAAGCGCCATCTCCTTTATTTATCTTATACTTGACATTCTTTTTTTTCAAAACAGTTTCAAGTGTTTTCTCAGCTAGGTCCCAGATTGCATCAGAACCTATTCTTTTTTCAGGGCGAGTAGAAAGTTCAATATGGTCGATATTTATTTTAAATTTCTTGTAAATTTTTAGGGTTAGATCCATGACTTTTTCTATTTCTTCTTTTACCTGTTTTTCATTTGCTGAATAAATATGGGCATCATCTTGAGTTATCTTTATTACTCTAAAGAGCCCCCCTAAAGTGCCAGATAATTCCTGCCTGTGCACTGTTCCTAGCTCTGCAACTTTCATTGGAAAATCCCTGTATGATTTTGGACTGGACTTAAAGATTAGCATGCCCCCTGGACAGTTCATTGGTTTAATTGCGAAGTCGCGTTTTTCATAGTTAGTTATAAAGATATTTTCCTTATATTTTTCCCAGTGTCCTGAAATCTGCCAGAGTTTTTTGTCAAGTATGAGGGGTGTGGAGATTTCTTCATACCCAGTTTTTCTGTGCTCTTCACGCCAGTAATTTACTAGTTCGTTATAAATAATCAAACCATTATTATGCCAGAAAACTGCTCCAGGAGCTGAGTCATGAAAAGAAAATAAGTCTAGTTTTTTTCCAAGAATTCTGTGGTCATTTTCTTTTAGTTTAGAAGTATCCAGTTTAGCTTTTGAAATTTCTCTTAAAAGTTGTTTAGTGTCACACTTTACATCTTCTATTTTTCCTCCAGAAGTTATTTCTCTTGACAGCTCTGATAAGGGATGGCCCTTACACTTTAATTCAAATTCCTTGTAGTATCCAAATGGTGCTCTTTCAACAGAGAAGTCTTTTTTTAGTTTTTTTTCTGCATCAATCATAATTTTAACAGCAACTTCAGGATTAGCTAAGTTTGAAGATAGGTGGGCGTAAGGATAAAGAACAATGTTCTTTGCTTTAACTTGAGAAGCAATATCCTTTATTTCTTTTATGTATAAATCAGTTATCTTTTCTGTATCTCCTTTTTCTACAGCTGTAAGAATAACTAAGCACTCTTCAACTTTTTTCTCTTTTTTATCAACTTCTTCTGCAGACTTTAAAGCTTTTTTTAGAGGCTTGAACTTAATATAGTCGCAGTGCAATGAAATAAGTTTCATATTAATTAGAAATCTATTAGATTTATAAAACTAACCTTTAGCAGAAATAGTAATTAAATTAAATAAAAAAATAAAAAATTAAATTTAAGCACCAACAGCTCCTTTAATAGATCCTGTTGACATCTGATCTAGGGACCCACCGGACTTTGTGTAGTTAATTAAAATGTCACCCTTAAATATTGAATCCTGTACTAAAACTGGAGCACATGTAAGTGTAATTATACCGTCAGTAGAGTCGACTTTTGCACCGTCTGAAACCATATACTGAGTTGTATCTTTATCACATCCAGTAACATTAATTCCAGCAATACTTACAGTATCTCCATATCCGTTTCTGATAACTAACCTTACTCCGTTGGCAGCTGAAATTCCGTATTCTTCACAGCTAAATGGTGGTGAGATTACACAAGCGCTAGGCGCTAGATTTCCTAAGTTAAAGACACCAAACCAAGCTAGTACTGCAATCACTACTATGGCGGCTAGAATGGCCCAGCCATAAGTCATTAAAAATTCCATTGCTGCTTGTCCTTTTTTAGACATTAACATTTTTGACCTCCTTTTTTTTATAAATATATAATTTATTTGGATTTATACTTTATAAATGTATCGCTGAGAAATTGTTTACGAGGTGTATTTTGTTGTGTGATCTGTGTCTAATAAAAACCATGCAGGCATATTTGTAACTAGCGAACCGGTAGTGGGGGGTGAAGAAAAATACTCATGATCCACAATACTCGCTGAGTATTTGTAAGAATCGGGAAGGCTTGGATAGTAAATTAGCCTCTCGATTCCGTATTGATCTGAAGCGGTGGTATCTCCTTCAAGTCTAGATAAAAAGCTTGGGGCGTCAGTATTATTTGAATAGTAGCCATACTGGCAGTGGCGAGTGAGGTTTGAATTATCCGTGAGATCATAGTAACCTCCGTCTTCAAACATTGTCAAGTTGATCTTACTTTCAAAGCCATCTTGTGTTTCAACAATAAACAATGGATCTTTAAATCCTAGGATAGATACTGGGGACCTTATAACCTGGCTGCGATTCCATGAAGCAAGCCCTGTTTTGTCTTTCATTGTCATATTGGCAGAAAAGACAATTACAATATTCCATGGGTCCTCCTGAGTTACTTCAATTTTTTCATTTGTAAAGTTTATTTCAACATTTATTTTTTCCGCAGCCTCATTTATATTTTCTATTATTGAATCATAATTTGAACCTCTAAGGAGATAAGTGTAGTTTCCTCCAAGAACAGTGTAGTTATGAAAAGTGAGGTTAAAGAAATCATTTGCATTGTTAATTCCAGGGAGATCTGTAATATACTTCGGAGGGGAGGAAGTGGAAGTGTAGTCTTCTGCTACCAGCAAGGATCTAAAACCAAAAATATACAGCTGCCGAGAAAAATCTTCTTCAATTGAATAGAGGAAGTTGTTCATAGTAGAAATTCTGGTTTTTATTGCCCTCCTGTCCTGAACTAGGGAGAAAGTGCTATAGGAAACAAATAGAAATATGACTAGACCAATTGCAAATAGTGTAAATGCCTGCCCCTTTTTATTTTTCATCTCCACACCCTCGCCTGAACTTCTGTGCTCCAAGCAAATGGAACTCCCTGAATTTCATTTGTAGATATTTTAACTTCCTGTTCAGTAAATTTAGCGTCGATTCTTTGATCGCCATCAATATCCAGCTGATCTAGTAAATCTTTTACAGCTGAATCAATAGCATCATTTTCATTAACTATAATTGAAGTAGAATTATACCAACATTCTGAAGCTCCAGCATAGTTATCTGGAACTCTTATGACTGTGGAATCTCCGTCGTCAAATTCAATATGCCATATGCACCCATCAGCTGTAATTCTTATATCCCCGAATCCGGTTTTATCTTTAGCTATTTTATAAATGATTTTATTTTGAGGCGAACCTCCGGATAGATTCGTGGGAGATACTCCTAAAGTCGTCCTAACCAGATTATTTCCAAATTCTACTAGATGGTTTGGTATGTTTATTACATACGGGTCTCCAAGGACGATATAATTGCTTCCGTATTGAGCTAGATTAAAAACATTGCTAAAAAGTGAATTTGAGATTGTTACGTTGTGGGTCCACAGGCTACCTGAATAAGAAACTACGTTTGCTTCAATTAAACGCGAGTCTGAGGGATAGATAAAATTGCCTTCTGAAATTGAGTTTCCAAACCGAGGGCTTTCAACTGTGATAATCAATCCTGGGGGAAGCTGGGGGGCTGAATAATTAAACTGTATATATGAGTCAGGGGAGAGGGTGGTGTTAATTCCTTCTGAGGCAATAATTCTTTGTTCAGAATAAGTTGCTTGAAGAATTGTTTGGGAGATGTTCTGATAAACAGAGGCAATTTCAGTTACATTTGCAAAATAATAAGTGCCTTCACTTCCTGAGCAGGAAGCTATTGCCTGCAATGTAGATTCGTTTACATCATCACCAAATCCTACAGCGTGTGTGATAATTCCATAATTATTATATGCATCACATGCTGCGCTAATTGCGTCTTGTGCTGCACGGTTCATGCATACAGGATCATTTCCACACAGATTATAAGGGGTGCATTCAACATTAGTTATTCCATCGCTCATTACAATAAGTGCCTGGTATCTTGGTTCGAGATTGCAGGAAGAGTAGGATTGGCAGTTTCCGTTGCATAGTTGCGTTCCAGGATCCATACCTGAATTGCAGAATTGAATATCTCCGTCGCAAACTTCACCTGCTTGAATTAAGTAATCTCCACACACAGGGCTTGAACTAGCAAGAGCCTGAACTTCGGAAAGAGTTAAAATTCTGTTGTACATGCGGAATTCATCTATTGAGCCGTTAAGGTATCGGGGGCCCCCTCCTGCAATATTAAATGCGTCATAGTATGATCTCCCGATTTCATTATTTGCGGAATATCCGATTCCTCTAGGGGCGGTAATAATCTCTATGTCTTCTTGTGCACCATTAACATATAGCCTTGTAACTCCTGAACCCCAAACAAGGGCCACATGATACCAAGTGTCTTTAACAAAATTGTTTGTTGCAGAGTTAACATAAACTGCGCCTCCCCCTCCAGGGCCTTCCATTTTTACTTGTAGCCTTCCATCAGGGCCCCCATTATTCATGTCTTGCCCTTTTAATGAGAGAAATGCATCATTATCTCCGTTAAGATACTTCCCCCAGAGTGCCTGGGTTAGGGGAACTGAAGAATTAAAAGTATTATTCAGTTTAAACCAGAAGCTTATGCTTCCTCTTAGATTAATATCTGGATTTCCGGCATTTACATAATCATTTGTTCCATCAAAATTTATAGCTGAGTTATTTACTCCTAAAAGATATAAAGCAGTACCGCCATTAAAAGTTCCATCGTTTCCTTGTCCTGAATAATCTAAAACGTCATTATCAAACTTATAATATGAAACAATTTTTTCACTTTGAGTAAAGGCTGCAACTGCGTCTTCAATTCCACAACAGATACAGGTCCAGCCACTTGCATCCCATATATTGCCTACTTCTTCTGTTAAAGACTGATTGATTTTAGATAGCATATGAAAGTCCCTATCATAGGCATCGGATTCATAGCCTGTTAGGCCAACTCTGTTTAGTGTATCATTTAGAATTTCATTAAAAAGAATGTAGTTTGCATCTTTTGCGTCGCAAATTTTACAGTCGCCAGCACAAGTGTTGCAATCAGACTGGCAACCTCCACAGTTATCAGACATACTTCCTGATAAGTCAGTAACAGAGAATACATCTGCGTTTCTTGAGATGGTTGAAATGTAAGAAACATTCTCCATTCCAAATCTTAGGGGAATGGTTTTATTAACAAGGTCTGCATAAGAAATTCCTGCTGCGGAAAATAAGTTGGAAAACTGTGCATTAGTCACCTGAATTGGCCCACTTCCAGGAGGATTTGTCTGGTTAACTATTGTAACATTCCCTATATTGAGAAAGGTTTCAAAATCTGATGTAAAGTTAAGGTACATGGACATTTCACTGATTGCGCCAGGAATGTAAAAACTGTCATAGATGTTTATTATTCCGTTAATTCCTGGAAATTTGTATTTTTTTGTTGGAGAGTAAAGGTTTGAGGAATTTTCGTAGATCACCTTAATAAATCCTCCAGAAATATAAAAGTCCTCAGAGGAGAATCTTACGTAATTTTTTCCGGTATGGAAATCACTAGAAGGAACTGGAAAAATAGTTACTGACCCGGCTACACCACTGGAGCTTAATTGATAAACATCATTTACATAAAGGTCAAAGTCTCCGACTAATTCTCCCTCAACTGTCACGTTTTGTATATCCCCATAGTATTCAACTTGGGCAGTAATATTTCCTTCACCAACATAACCTCCAAAATAATAATAGTCTACTTTACTCGAAGAACTTAAAGTGGCTGTGGCGGTAAAACCAGTAACATTAGTTCCATTTTGAATTCCAGAGACTAACTGGCGGGCAGTCCATATTTGTTTTTGGTTTGAATAAGATGAAGAAACTGCTATTTCAGTCCCATCAAACCAAAGTCCAATTTTTTCCTTAGGAGAGAGGTAGTTGATTATATCATTTGTTAATAATCTTGAGTTGCTTCCTGGAGCTCCGCTGTCAACTGCATAAAACGCTCCAATCTGCCTAAGAACTGACTGGTTGAGTAAAGTGACATCTCCGCTGGCAACAAAATTTTGAACTCGTGGAAATTCTGGAGTATTAAGCTCTCCGATTTTTAAAGTCGAAAGAACTAGTAAGATATCATCTTGAATATGCATTTCTGTAGTTTTTTGCGTTATTGAGGGGCGCATAGTTAAAATAACTACGAAGATTACTGTCAATGCGATTAACGCATCCATACTAAAGTAATATCCTTTTTTATACATACTAATTCCATACATAAATATTTAATTGAATGGGTTTGCTTTCGTAAACTGAAAAGCGAGTGACTTTTACAATATTTTCTGCGGTAACACTTGGAGGATTACCTAGTCCGCTAACAGGAAGACTTCCAACTGTCATTTGTTCTGAGAAATTAATGAAAAAGTAGTGCTGAGTTCCAAGCAGCCTTTGCGCACGGTCATAGTCTCCGATTATTATAAAATTGAGATAGTCAAGTTTTGTCTGATTAATTCGGTTTGCAGTGGTTAGTCCTGGGGTGACTACATTAGTGTTATCCCAATCCTGTGGAGAACCTTGATCTAACAGAATTTCTCCAATGTAGTTGCCTTCATAAAGCAGGGCATCAAGTTTGTCTGAAGCTTCTTGGGAGATATTAATCGCATAAAAATAAATCATAACAGCGCCTACTAAAAAGATCACTACAGCCACTGCTACATCGATACTCCAGACCTGTCCCTTTTTATGGGTTAAGATAGACGACACCATCTTGTTTTCTTATTACATTCACTCCTTTTTTTGCATCTCCGACCACATTTTGAACGGCAATAGACATTGAGTTTGTATTTGTGCGGATATAAACACTTCCGTCAGTTATATTTAATTGGTATTCTTTTCCTTTAATATTCTGGACGATGTAAAACTCCCTGTAATACCCGTCTGTAGATTCGGTTGCAAGGGAAACTTCATCTTTGAGCGACAATGCAATGTCAGTCATAATGATTCGCTCCTGATCTCTTGTTTCATCAGATAGATTCTCCTGAATTAAAATAAAAAGCATTGCGAAAAAAAATAAGACGGCGCCTACAATAATCATAAACTCTATGGAAGTTTGGCCCCGCATTTTAATTTATCTGCACATAATTTTGTTTTGCTTCTATTACAACGGTTTTTACGCCTGGAGAAGCAGTTATTGAACCATTAAGGGCCACGTTTGAATCAAAAACTCTTACTAACTCTCCGTTGCCAGTTGACATCTTAATTAAAATATAAGGTTCTATATCGGGAATTGTAAGTTCATGGACACCTTCGGGAATATAAATTGCAAAAGTAGCTTTTGAGGGTTCTCCTGAGTAATAAACTGCCTCAGCGGAATTTATTATTTTTGATGTGAAGATTTCTAGTTGATTAAGCCTGATTCTGTCTCGCGCGGTGTTCGAATAAAAGTAAGCTACAACAAGGATCCCCATTATTGCAAACGTTACAAATCCAATAATTATAAGATACTCTATAGCAGCTTGTGATTTTCTCTCCATAAACACCCCCTTTATGATAGTTAAATTTATATAATAACTATTCCGTTTAGATATAAAGGTAAGTTTATAAACGTTATCAAAAAGTATCTAAGATGAAGAGGAAAAGAGGATTTATTATTGCAGCTTTAGTTATAATTTTGATAGTACTTGCAAATGCTTTTTTAATTAAGTCTAATTTTTTCTCATTTACAGGGTTTGCTATAGGGGAAGGAACAAGTTTTGAAACTACCATGGACCTTTCAAAAATAATGTTTGTTGTTCAGTGGATTGTAATACTTTTGATTGTTTACTTTGCTTATCTAAGGCATTTAAAAAAAGCTAAAACTGAAAAGATAGAGATTAGTTATGATGATTTAAAAGGGAAGGTGGGCAGGGGTGGAACTGATATTGATTTACTTTATCAGCTTTTGAAAGATGGCAAAAAGTTTAGAGCCTCTGTTGTAATGAAAATATTTAGCATCAGTAGAGATCAGGCTTTAGAATGGATGAGGATATTAGAAGATCATGATTTAGCGAGAATTAATTATCCGGCTTTTGCTGAGCCGGAAATAGAACTTTATATAAAAGATGAAGAAGACAAAAAAGAAACCAAAAAAGAGGATAAAGAAAAAGCCAAGACCAAAGAAGAAACAAAAGAGGACAAGAAGCGTAAAAAAGATACAGAAGAATATAAAGAGCGTAAAAAGTGATTCAAGGTCTAAGCATGTAGATATTTTAAAACCTGCTTTAGAGAGGGCACTTAAACAGGGTCATGATAAAGACAAGCTAACTAAAGCCTTGCTAGGAAAGGGATGGAAGTCAGAGGATATAAGGCAGGCATTTAAGGAGATTGGAGAAGTAACAAAGGCAAAAACTGAAAAGCCAAGACCTGCTATTTCTCCTCCAGAGCCACCGAAATTAGCTTCAAAAGTTAAAAAAATTAAAGAGCTTGTTTTAAAAAAGAAACCTAAAGTTGTTGAGGTGAAGAGAGAGGAAAAAAGGCGTGGAGAAGAGATAGAAAGCTATAAAGTCCTAGTGGATAAGGCCTCGGTGATGGTCAGGATAGAAAGAACAGAAGAGGGATTGATTTATTCTGTGTACCTACCTAAGATTGAAATTGGTACCAAGGCACTTTTAGATGATATTAGATCTGAGCTTGTTGCTGTCTCTGCCATGGCTGTTGGAGAAACAATTGATCAAGAGGCAATTACGAAGATGAAAGCACGGTTTATGGAAGAGGCTGGAGAGATGATTAGAGCTAAAATCCCCCATATTGAACCTGCTAAACTGGATTACCTTATAGGAATTTTGATGCAGGAGATGTTGGGTCTTGGAAAAATGGAGTTTTTAATTAATGATCCCAACTTGGAGGAGATTGTAGTGGTAAGTGAAAAGGAACCTATAAGGGTTTACCATAAAAAATACGGCTGGCTTACAACTTCTATATTGATTGAAAAAGAAGAGGAGATTAATAATTATGCCAATATTATTGCTAGAAGGGTTGGGAGGCAGATTAATGTTCTTTCTCCATTACTTGACGCACACATTGTTACAGGAGATAGATCCAATGCAGTTTTGTATCCTATTGCTACAAAAGGTAATACGATTACCATCAGAAAGTTTGCAAGAGACCCCTGGAGCATGATAGATTTAATCATGAATAAAACAGTTAGTGTGGAAGTAGCGGCTTTATTGTGGTTAGCTATTGAATATGAAATGAATATCTTAATATCTGGAGGCACTGCTTCAGGAAAAACTGTATTCTTAAATGCGTGTATGCCGTTTATCCCGCCAAACCACAGAATTATTAGCATAGAAGACACGAGAGAGCTTATGCTCCCTGAATTCTTGTATTGGTGCCCCCTAGTTACAAGGACCCCTAATCCTGAGGGGAAAGGGGAAGTATCAATGTTAGATCTTCTAGTGAACAGTCTTAGAATGAGGCCGGATAGAATCATTCTTGGAGAGATGAGAAGGCAAAAAGAAGCAGAAGTTTTATTTGAGGCCATGCATACAGGTCACTCAGTTTATGCAACTGTTCACGCAGATACGGCTGGGGAGACAATTAATAGATTGACTAACCCTCCGATTAATGTTCCATTTAATTTGTTAAAAGCTGTGAACTTAAATGTTGTAATGTTTAGAGATAGAAGAAGAGGTATGAGGAGGGTTTTTCAGGTAGCTGAGTTTATTACCGGGAAGGATTCTGTTTCTCCAAATATATTGTATAGATATGTTCCTGAGAAAGATCTGGTTTTAAAGCATAGTGAGAGCCTTACTTTTTTTGAGGACTTAAATAGACACACGGGAATGTCCCATACCGAAGTTAACAAATACCTGAAAGAAAAAGAGAATATTTTAGGGTGGCTTATTAAAAATAGGCTTAGGAGTCTTAGTGAAATGGGGAAGGTTATGCAGCTTTATTATATTAATAAGGATGCGCTTTATGATCTTATAAAACATAATAAAACTGAAAAAATCAGGGATATAAAGAAACCGGGCCTATATGAGAATGTTCCAGTTGAGAAAAAAGAAGTAGGTGCAATGGAAGATGCACCGACAAAAAAAGCAAGGGCTAGTAAGAGAAGAAAAGTGAGAAGTAAGAAAAAGAGGTAATCTTGTGTTATTTTGAAATGAAATTTAAAATTCCTTTTACTTTTTCAAGTGAAGAAATTCTAAGAAGAAAAGTAAAGTCTTATTTGAGGTTTATAAAAATAAGAAAGGGTAGCATGGTCTCTCTTGGTAAAAATCTTAAGAATGCGGATGTTGACTTTTCCAAGTCAGAATACATGGCAGTAGTTATGAGGAGTTTTGTAACTTATTTCCTGATATTTTCTACGCTTTTTACATCAGTATTTTTTATAATTATTAAAAGTAATGTTTTTTATGTTTTTGGAATAGGGGTGGGGTTACTTTTTGCACTTTTTGTTATGATAAACCAGCTTATGTACCCTAGGATTTATTCCTTCAAAAAGATTAGAGATATTGAAAGGAATATTATTCCGGCTTTGCAGGATATTCAGGTGCAGCTGAGCTCTGGTGTGCCTATGTTTCAGATTATTGTTAATATCTCTACCTCCGATTATGGGGAGCTTAGTAATGAGTTTAAGAAAGCGGTTAATGAAATAAGTGCTGGGAAAGCGCAAGTTGAAGTGCTAGATAAGATTGGAAATGAAAATGCTTCGCTTTATTTTAGGAGAATAATCTGGCAGATAAGTAATGGTTTGAGAGCGGGAAGCGACATGGGGGTGGTTATTAAGGATAGCATAGATCACTTAATAAAAGAGCAGGCAATACAGATTCAAACATATGGGAGCCAGCTAAATCCCTTGATCATGTTTTATATGCTTATTGGAGTAATAGTTCCTGCGTTGGGAATTACTTTTCTTACAATAATTGCTTCTATGGTGGGGGTAGCGGGAAATATGCTGAAAATGATGTATGTGGGAATACTCGCCTTGGTGGTAATTATGCAGATTATGTTTTTAGGCATGATAAGGTCAAGGAGGCCTAGCTTACTATGAACCTCTTAAAAATTTATCCGAGGACTTTTAGAAATTTGCTTATTAGGAATAGCGTAAATGCGGGAATAGTTAATCCAGAGGTATATCAAAGTAATTTATTAGTTGCGAGTTTTATAATTTCGCTGGTTGCCTCAAGTGTTGTGCTGCTTTTAGATATTTTAGGAATTTACTTTTTGAGTCCTAGGACCTGGCTGAGCGGGTTAATAACTCTTTTGGGTACTTTAATATTCATAAATGTGGTTATTTATTTTAGAATCTTCTTGAAAGCTGATGCTAGAATAAAGAAAATGGAAAACATTTTTCCGGATGTTATTCAGCTGATGGCTTCAAACTTGAGGGCGGGAATGACTGTTGATAGGGCGTTTTTGCTTTCTGCTAGGCCTGAATTCGCGCCGCTAGATTTAGAGATTGGCAAGACTGGCAGAGAAATTACTACCGGCAAGGATATGGGTACTGCAATGCTTTCTATGTCAAAAAGAATTGGTTCTGAAAAAATTCATAAAACTATTATGCTAATTATTTCTGGATTGAAGGCAGGTGGTAACATCTCTACGCTACTTGAAGAAACAGCTAATAATATGCGAGAAAAGGAGTTTATTGAGAAAAAGGCTGCTTCGAGTATTGTTATGTATGTTATTTTTATATTTTTCGCGTCTGCAATTGGGGCCCCAGTTTTGTTTGGGTTGAGTTCTATTTTAGTGCAGGTGATTATAGAGGTAATTGGAAGTCTTCCTGAGATGACTACTAGCGTGGCTACTTCAATTAAAACTCCTTTTACTTTTAGTAGTTTGGATATATCTATAAGTTTTGTTATCTGGTTTTCAGTTATTTTTCTTATAATAACAAATATACTTTCAAGTTTAGTTATTGGGCTAGTGAATAAGGGGAGTGAAAAGGAGGGGTTGAGGTATTTGCTACCTTTAATTGCCTTGAGTTTGGCAATATTCTTTACAATCAGGACGGTGCTATTCAGGTTTATAGCGGAGAGCTTTTCGATGGCCAAGTAGGGAAACCAAGGTTTCCCCTACGACCCCTTCCTGTTAAGTATGCCTCAAGGGTGATTCAGACAACCAAGGTCCACTTAAAGTTAAATTTATAAGCTAATTCTATTTACTATATTTACAGAAGATGGCAAAAAAGAAGGTGCGGAAAAAGTCAAAAGTAAAAGCTAAGACTAAGAAGAAAGCTAAAAGAATATCTGCAAAGAAAAAATCTCCAAAGAAAGCTGCAAGTTCTCCCTTGACACCTTATGTAAAGGAAGCTTTAGATAAAGGTTATAATAAAGCAGATGTTAAAAAGGCGCTGCTTGCTAAGGGGTGGGATGGAAGAGATATTGACCTTGCTTTTAAACTGTTGAATAAGAAAGTTTTAGAAAAGAAGCCAAAAAAAGTCGGGGGGAAAAAGGCTAAGAAAGAGAAAAAAGAAGAGAAAAAAAAGAAAGTTAAACTTGGCAGAGTACATTCAGGTGTTCAGGGATTTGATAAGTTGATAAGTGGGGGGTTTGAGGAAAATTCAGTAAATTTATTGGTAGGCAATAGTGGAAGTGGAAAAACTATTTTCGCAGTTCAGTTTTTAATTGAAGCGATGAATAAAGGAGAGTGCTGCCTGTATATAACTTTTGAAGAGAAAAAAGATGAGTTTTATAGTAACATGATGAAATTTGGATGGGACTTAGACAAATATGAGAAAGAAGGGAAGTTTGTTTTTCTTGAGTACTCTCCTGAAAAGATTAAGAGTATGTTAGAAGAAGGTGGAGGAACTGTTGAAAGTATTATTATTAAAAATAAGATTACAAGGCTAGTAATAGACTCTGTTTCAAGTTTTGCTTTATTATTTTCTGATGAGCTAGCTAAAAGGGAGGCCGCTTTGCAGTTATTTGATATAATTAGGAACTGGGAAGCTACTTCAATTCTGACTTTACAAGAAGATCCTGCGTTCAGAGAGGGAGGAAGTTCTACAAGCATGGAATTTGAAGCGGACAGTATAATCTTTCTTTATTTTGTGAGAGTTAAAAATTCAAGAAGGAGATTAATTGAGATTTTGAAAATGAGAGGTACAAGGCATTCAACGGAGTTGCATACTTTTGAGATTTCCAAAGTGGGAGTGCATATAGGTGGCAGAATAAATGTTCCTAACTTGAAGTAGATTACTGGAAAACAAATTTATCTATTTGTTTTTTAGCTTGTTCGCGATTTTTCTGATGTTGTTTTAAGAAAGAGTTTATTTTTTCAATTAGTATTTCTTTTAGCTCAGAAGTTAAAAGCTTTCCGGATTTGTAATCTTCGTAGATTTGCCTCAACTTTTCATCAGAAGGTTCAAAAAACATTCTTAAATACTGGTAACTAACATCGACATCAGGATTGCCTCCTTTTTTTCTGTGCTCTTCGACTGTTGCTTGTCCTCCAGAGAATGCGTATTTTTTAATTTTCCTTTCAACTTCCCTTGGAGAGTCTGTTGTCCAGATAGATGCATCTGCAGAACCAGATGCTGCCATTTTTCCTCCCAAGCCAGTTAAAGGCGGAAGAAATACATTATGGAGAATTGCAGGTTTATATTGATTAATTTTTGGCATAACGTCTCTTGAAATCCTGAAATGAGTATCTTGGTCTATGCCTAGAGGGATGAGGCAGGGAATTTTTTTACCTTTTAGGATAGAAGGAAGAAATGCGGGAACAGCTTGCATACTTGTGTAGAAAATGCTTCCAATATTATTGCTATCATTAAATCCAAAGCTTGCCTTTATAGTGGAGAATGTAATCTTCTTTGCTACCCTGCAGGCTTGAGGGTACATTAAACCTGCATGCTTTGTATCTATAAGAAAGTTAGTTTTTTTTGGATCAAAACCAAGTGCAATTACATCTAACATATCCTCATAAGTGGCTTCTTCCGTATCTTTTAAAGTTAATTTAGGGTTGTATAGGAATTTTTCTTCATCTGGAAACTGAAACCAGAACTCAGCATTAAACTTTTCTTGCAGCCACTTACACATAATCCAAGGCATTAAATGACCAATATGAACCTTGCTCCCTTTAGAGGATGCCCTCCCCGTGTATAAGAAGAATTTGTTTCCTTTTTCATACTCGTCTAACAACCAGTTTAAGTCTCTATGAGCAAAAAATACTTTTCTTTTAAGGAATAAGTGAAGATCTTTTGTATGTTTTTGTATTCTGGCAAGTGTTGCATCATCTAGTTTAGATACTCCAAACTCCTTAATCAACTTAGAATAGTCAACTTCCCCTGTAACCTCATAAGGCGTAACTTTAAACCCCTTTACCATCTATATTTTTATCACTGGGGATTTATAAAATTATGGTTTGAAAAAGTTTAAATAGCACAGATAGTTTGTATACTCAAATACTGAAAATGGGGAAAAAATTAAGCTTAATTATCTTTGCACTAATGTTGTTCTCTTCACTTGCGGCTGCTGAAGTAATGCTGTCTCAGCCGAAGAGCGTTTATAGTTTGGGAGATAATATTGATTTGCAAGTTAGTCTAAAACCTGTTGAAAATACAGATGATATCTTAAAACTTACACTAAACTGTGAGAACGCAACTAAAGATTTTTATTTACTCCCTTTGGTTCTAGGCGCTGGAGAGACAAAGGATATTGAGATTGGTTTAACTTTAACTAGGGAGTTTTTGGGGGGAATAAGGGGTGACTGCTTTGTTGAAGCCAGATTTAAAAATGATTATGAAACGACAGAGAAGTTTAAAATTTCAGACAAAATAGATGTAACAGCAAATCTTGACAAACTGGATGCTGAGGCTGGCGCTCAAAGAATTGTTTCTGGAACTGCAATAAAAGAAAATGGGGCCGCTGTAGAAGGTTTTGTTGAAATAAAAGTAACTGGAACGGATGTGAAGATAACTAGGAACGTTCAAGAAGGGAAGTTTCAGGCTAACTTTTCACTTCCTCAGAGTCTTCAAGCTGGAAACTATGAGATTGAAGTCAGAGTTTATGAAAAGCTCGAAGATGAGATTACTAATGTGGGAACTGCAAAAATTGGGGTTAATTTGAAGCAGAAGGCAAATAAGTTGGAAATTGCATTGGTCAGCCAGACAGTAAAGCCTGGGAGCAATGTTACTTTTAAAACAAGTATTTATGATCAGGGGGGGAACAAGGTAAGTGGAGATGTTACAGTTAAAATTCTAGACTCTTGGGAAGATGTTTTTTATGAAAGATTAGTAAAAACTGAAGAGATTGTTGTTTTTCCTTTGGGTAATAATGCTAGTGCGGGTTACTGGAAGATTGAAGCTTCGGGAACAGCTCTAAAATCAGACAGGCTTTTTTATGTCGAAGAGTATGAAAGTGCTAATTTTAAAGTATGGAATGATACGCTAATAGTAACAAATGTTGGGAATGTACCTTATAGAAAGGCCATTCAAATTGCAATTGGAAATGATGTTGAAATTCGTGAGGTGGATTTGGATATTGGGGAGAGCAGGAGATTTAGGTTATTAGCTCCAGAGGGGGCTTATAGTATAAGCGTGACAGATGGAAGCCAGACTTTGGATTTGTTCGATGTATCACTAACTGGAAATGTTGTAGGGGTCCAAGATATAAGAAACCAGATGGGGGCTATTAATAGATATCCGATTGTTTGGTTGTTTCTAGTTGTAGTAGCAGGATTATTTTTACTTATGATGATTGAGAGAGTGACGAAAAAGAAATTTCGCGTTTATGCGCCAAAGGATACAGTAAACAAGAGTATGGAAAGAGCTGGAAAAAAGTCTGATAAAATTAAAGTTAGGGAGGCTAAGATGAATGCAGGAGAGCACACAAGAATGCCAATGCCAGGATTTAAAGAAGCTGAACATGCCTTAGTACACAATGGAAGCAAGGAGAAAGCTAGTATCTTAAATATAAAGATAAAGAATATGGCTAATTTGGTAAAGACTAGAGGCAATGCGATAGAGAACATAACTAAAGCTTTAGAGAACATAACTGAGAGGAAAGGAAGTATTTACAGGTCTGGAGACCATATAATGGGGATTTTTACTCCTTCTGTGACCAGAACTTTTAAAAACGAGCTGATTGCAACTAAAGTGGCTAAGCAGATTGCTGCTGAGTTACAGGATCATAACAGGAAGTTTAAAGATAAAGTTGAATTTGGGATAGGTATTAACTCAGGAGACATTATTGCTAAGGCTGAAAAGGGCAAGCTGCAGTTTACAAGTTTAGGCAATACAGTTGGATTAAGCAGAAAAGTGGCAGAAATTGCTGATAAGGATGTATTACTTTCTGAAGAGGTTAGGAACAGGGTTATGAATGAGATTAAGACAGAGTTAAGGCAGCATGGTGAGTTGAAGACGTTTGAAGTTAAGGAGTTCAGAGATAGGGATGAGCATAATAGATTTATTAGGGATTTCTTGAATAGAGTTGAGAGAGATAGAAAAAGGTAATTTTATGTCGTTGATAATTTTAAATAACCTAAAGGTTCCTATATGAAATTATAAAAGAGGAAGATGAAAATAAAATTGATTATTTTTGACTTTGATGGGACAATTGTAGATAGTAAGGCTATTTACTATAATTCTTTTAAAAAAAATATTGCGAATATCTCTATTAAAGAGATTGATAAGATAATTAATAAGGGGCATACTCTGTCTGGCTTGCTTAGCGAGCTTAGGTTTTCGTGGATAGGGAAATGGATTATTAAAAGAAAAATTATGGGAGATGTTTTTAAGAATTTGGATAAAGTAAAAAAATGCAGGGATGCGGGAAGTATTAAAGAAATTAAAGTGAGGAGGATATTAGTTACTAATTCTAGTTTAGATTACACGAGACCGTTAATAAAAAGGCTAAAGCTGAAGAAGTATTTTAAGGAAGTTTATGGAGCGGATAACTTTGATAGTAAAGAGGATTTTATTGGGGAGTATATTAAGAAGAGGAAATTAAAGAAGCAAGAGGTGATGTATGTTGGAGATAGAGTTACTGATGTTGAGCTTGCGAAAAATTTGGGGATTATTGGAGTGGCAGTAGCTGGAAAGTGCGCTTGGAATTCTAGGAAGGAGCTTTTACAAGCTGGTCCGGACTTTATAGTTGAGGACATCAAAGAAATTAATAAGCTGATAAAGCAAGATTTATAATGTTTATTTCTGTGTATATTTATGCTTAAAGAAGGTGATTTGAGGGTTAGAGCGGTTTTGGTTAGTATTTTGCTTATTGGTATTGCTTTACTAATAGCTGGTTTAGTGATTAATGGTCCAATTACAGGAAATGCAATTTCTGAGGGGGTGGTGGAGAAGGGGATTACTGGGATGAGTTTGTTTCAGTGGTTGGAAAATGTTTTTAATCTTGAAGATGGAGAGGTTATGTTGGCTCCTGAAGTTGCAAGTATTGAGGGAAATTTTGTTCATGGAGAAAATATTGTTATTGATGGTTTGAATTTTGGAGTAAAAGATCCTGCACCACCTTTAATGTATGATGATTTTGAAGATGGGATTGATCCTGGATGGGGGCATAAATATGATATGAATAGTGCAATAATGTTTG
>JBDRJD010000017.1:0-9058 GCA_043815245.1 archaeon | reverse complement strand
TTTATTTCTTTTGTTTCAACTTCACAGTTATTTATTCCCAGTGTTAAGCTTTGTCCAACTTTTTCTGTTTCGATATAATAGTTTTTTGTTCCTAAGCGCAGTATTTCACAGTTGTTGCAAGAGCGTTCACAACTCCATTTAAAGGTTTCTGCGGGTGTATTTATTATAAATTCTAGAGAGTTAATATTTTGGTTTTCTGCCTTTCTTTTTAATGCAATAATTATCTCTTGTTGAGTTTCGTTATAGCAGACATTATTGAGAGAGATTTCGCTTGAAAGTTGAAAATCAAGGCAGGATTCTTCAGGTGATAAAAAGATGCTGCTTTCAGTCATCTTCTTAATTACTAATCCGATGAGCATTACTGAGCTAATTGCTATGAGTATTAGGAGAACGTTTACCACGATTGTTGATGCCTTTTTTCTCATTTTTTGCATGGGCGTGAGTTTATTTCTTCCAGGTTTATATCGAATATTTTATGGTCTTGTTTAAATAACTCTGCATTCTTTCCATTTTCTACTAGGGGCATTTTGAGTATAAATGTCTGGGCTAATAAAACTTCTCCGCTTAGTTCTTCTTCATAGAGATCTGTAAAGATGTCTTCAGGATTAAACTCGTTTCCTTGTGTGGTTTTTCCGGTTGTGGTGGTGATATTGAAGCTAAAGACTCCTGCCCCATTTCCACCTACACACCCAACTTGGATACTTTTTTCTGAAATTGTTATTTTATCGTCTATAATCTGGCCTTTTATTAGGTAGTACTTTTGATCTTCACATTCAGCTGTATTTTCGATTGCTAATGCTGTGACTTTTGAAGTAGATTGGAATTTTTCTTGAAACAGCTGTTCATTGAATAGCCCGAAGCTTTCTGAACTTAGTGTGCGCATTATTCCAGCATTAATTGATCTAAAGTATAAAGATTCTGAACATCCCTCAAAGCATCCATCACTTTGAGAGAATTTTTCACAATTATCAACACAATTTTTTGGTTTGTCTGGAAGTGAGGCTGGTACGTATTCTTCAGCTAAAGTGAGAAAAGCGTGTCCGAATTCGTGTGGGAATACTGACTTGGGGTAATTGGCATTTAGACTCATTACATTCATATAAGCTGAGCTTCGTATTTTTTTAGGCTGATCTTGGATTACAACTATGTAATCATTTGGGCAGGAAGCTGCCTTTTTTATGATTTCTTTAGAATGGCAGAGGAGCGCAATGCCTTTGTAGATTTCACACTCTGGTATATAGGAGTCTATGTAAAAAAAATTAAAACTACCTTTGTTTTTATTAAATGGTGAAATGGTGAGGAAGTATTCAGAGTAATCTTTTGCTTGCTTTTCGTTTGAGAAAAATACTATGTTTATTTTGTTTTTACCATTATAGGAGATGGTTTTGCAATCTTCGAGTCCGGTTGAGGGGGAGAATTGGGGAGAGGTTAAGCTTAGAGTGAGTAGTATCAGTACAATTACTATTGCTAAGATCAGACTTAACATAATCACCTTTTTCTTCATCTAGTTTAGTGTTTTCTAAAGTTTAAAAAGATTAACAAAACTTAAATATACACAGTCTTTTGTTTTTTTATGAATAAGGTCATTACAGATTTGCATGTACATTCTAGGTTTGCCAGAGCTTGTAGTAATCAGATTACACTTGAAAATCTGGAGAAGTATGCTAAGATTAAGGGGGTGAGTTTGCTTGGAACTGGAGACTTTCAGCACCCTCAATGGAGGAAGGAGCTAGATGTGTTAGAAGAAAGAGAGGGCCTTTTATATTCTAAAGGCGGGTTTCCTTTTTTGTGGCAGACTGAAATCTCTTTGATGTACTCTCAAGATGGCAAGGGGAGGAGAATACATCATGTGATACTTGCGCCTTCAAAAGAGGTAGCAAGTCAGATTACTGATTTTTTAGGTTCAAAGGGACGGTTAGACTATGATGGAAGACCTATTTTTGGTTTTTCTTCTATAGAGTTAGTTGATGAGATGATGGGCATAAGTGAAGATATAGAGGTTATTCCGGCCCATTGTATGACTCCTTGGTTTGGTATTTTTGGGAGTAAATCTGGGTTTGATTCACTCCAAGACTGCTTCAAGGAAAGGACAAATAAGATTCATGCTGTTGAGTCTGGCATGTCAGCAGATCCTGAAATGCTTTGGAGATTTAAATTTTTAGAAGGGAAGAGTATAGTGAGTTTCTCTGATATGCATAGCTTTTGGCCTTGGAGAATTGGGAGAGAGAGTACTATTTTTAATATTGAAGGAGAGATTAGTTACCAAAAAATACTAAGACAGATTAGACAAGGGAGTTTTATTGCTACTGTAGAGACAGAACCAGCTTATGGAAGGTATCACTGGGATGGGCATAGGAATTGTAATTTTTCTTGTTCTCCTGGGGAGACTATGAAGTTAAATGGGATATGTCCTAAATGTAAACAGAAACTGACTATTGGGGTGGATTATAGAGTAAAAGAGTTGGCTGAAAATCCGGTAGGGCTTATGCCTAAAAATGCTAAGCCGTTCTATAAGTTGATTCCACTTCATGAATTAATTGCCTTTTCTCTTAAAAGTAGTGTTAATACAAATAAGACTTGGAAGATATACAATCAGCTAACTGAAAAATACGGAAATGAGTTTAAGATTTTATTAGAAGTGGATAAAACTGAGTTGATGAAAGATGGTTTCAGTGAGCAGTTGACTAAGTTGATTATTGACAATAGAATTGCGAATTTGAAGATTATGCCTGGGTATGATGGGGAATATGGGAAGATTGTTGATAAAGAGCAACAAAAGAGTTTATTCTAGCAGTTCCAGAATTCGCCTCTGCACTTATTCAAGATTACGTAAGCTTCATCTGTAAAATACCAGATTATCATTCCTTTGTCCTTTGGCATACAACCTGCAAGTAAATCATAGTTATGG
Organism: archaeon; assembly: GCA_043815245.1. Lineage (GTDB taxonomy): Archaea > Nanobdellota > Nanobdellia > Pacearchaeales > GW2011-AR1 > JBDRJD01. The sequence continues at coordinate 6,150 of JBDRJD010000017.1, read as the reverse complement.
AGATTATATCCGTGAAGTATGAAGTAGTCTGCTTCTGTTGATTGACAGAATGCTTGAGTAGTTGATTCAAGTGGAAGAATAGAGTAAAGAGTTACCCAGAATACTCTTCCTGAGGTGATCTCTGGGTGTTCAGATTCTATGTAGTGAATTATTCCTTCATCTGGTGAACTAATGAGTATTTGATTTAATATTCCTCTTTCTTTGCAATCATGGATTATTAAATCTGCAATTTCTATTCCTTCTTGAGTGTTTCCATGGTTTTTAATTTCAATGTTTAATGGTTTTTGATCATTTATAAGATCCATTACTTCTTGGTATTGTGGCACTGTGAATTCAAAAGTGTTTTCTATTTCTTCATATGTATGCTCTGAGATGATTGTGAATTTTTTGGGTATTCTAAGAAGATTATTTTGATGAATTACAACTAGTTTTCCATCTGAAGTCATACATACATCAAATTCTATGTAACTGTACTTTTCGTCATTAAGGGCTGCTTCAAATGCTTCCATAGTATTTTCGGTATAGTTTACAGAAGAGCCTCTGTGGGCTCCTTGAATGTAGTTATCTTGAATTGCGCTAATAGATGGAACTGAGATAATTAGATAGATTACAGCAAGAGCTGTTAGAATCCCAGATAGACCAAACAATCTTTTTATGCTTACTTTATTCTTTATTTTGGCTATCATTTTATTTTAATCTGTATTTTCGGATTTAAAAAAGGTGTTAAAACTTCAATTTGAACCTTTTTTTTCTTAAAATATATAATAGAAAAGAGTATTTAAAGGTTACTATTTGTCACCATTATTGAGTGGTTACTTACTTGATCTTGTAATAAACTTGTAGTGGGCTGAAACAGTTGGTTTGGAGCAATGTTGCTGTTTTAGAGTGTATTTCTTGCAAATTTGACATTTTTTAAGAAGAGTCATTTTTACTTTTTTTCTAGAATTTGAAACTCTGCGCCTTTTTCTTTAGCTATTTTTTCTATGCTCTGAAGCGTGTTTAGAACTTCTACATTTGCCTGTTTGTAATCTTTGGATTTTATTTTTATCTGGAATTTGCCAGCAGCTATATAGGCTGTGCTGCAATTTCCCCTACAGGTAGAAAGAATTGTTTTTATTACTTCAATGCCGTTTGAATCTTTTGATTTCAATAGGATTGTTTTTTTTACTTCTACCTCTTTTTCACGCTTTTCTGAAAGGATTTTACAGACTTTTTCAGCTTCTTGTTTATCCATGTACTTATCGAGCTCTTGGGGGTTTTCCTTACAGACCTGTAAAAACTCGGATATTGTAGACTTAGCTTGTATTTTTTTAACTATCTCATCACATTTGACTTTAAGAACGGTTTTTAAGATACTGATAGCGTTTTTTTCCTGTTTATAGGCCTCTAGAACCTTATTTTTTTCTTTTGTTGTAACTCTTCTTAAGCTTAAGTTGATGTGTCCAGAAGAGTCTATTTTTAAAACTTTACAAACTATTTTTTTGTTAGGGACTACATAATCTCTTAGGTTTCTGATTCTTCCAGGAGCGATTTCTGAGGTCACCATGGTGCCCTCTCCATTTCCTTCAATGTCTAGAAAGACTGAAGTGCCTACTACTTTATTTACAGTGCATAGAACTACATCATCTTCTTCTGGCTTCATCTTATATAGTGTAGAAGAATAAAGGTTTTAAAGGTTATGGGTTATTCTTTTTTATGACTTATAAGATAAACTGTATTTATATTGCGTCGCCTTTATTTACACCTAAGGAAAGAGAGGTAAATGAGGAGATTGACGCGCATTTACAAGGAGAGGGATTTCCTACCTTTCTTCCACAAAGAGACGGGTTTCTTTATGTTGATCTTGTGCAGGAGCTTCAGAAGCAGGGTTATATGGGGGAGCAAGCTGGGGATATGGCAATGAATTTAATTTTTCACTTAGATACTTATAAAGTGGGGGTGAAATGTAATGCTACGGTTATTAATTTAAATGGGAGGGTGCCTGATGAGGGATCTGTGGTGGAAGAAACAATGAACTTTATGAAAGGGTATCCTTTAGTGGCTTATTGTGATGATCTGAGAACTTTAGTAGGTGGAAGAAGGAATCCGTTAGTGGAGGGATTAACTGGTTTTAAGATTGTGGATAAAATTAAAGATATTGGACCGGAGTTTAGGAGACTAGAGAAAGAAGGATTTCCTACGTATGATTCTGTAGTAGAAACTGCAAAAAAACTTTTTGATGGGTTTGATCCGCATGATTTGGAGTCTCTTGTTGCAAGAGCCAGAAAAATTCTTTAAATTTTGATCATTTCTACATCCAGACTTTTTTCTAAAAGTTTTATGAATTCAGATTCGTCTTTTCTTGGAATTGTGCAGCCTGCTGCTTTTGGGTGCCCCCCACATTCTCCTCCAAGTTCTTTTGTTACTTTTTCTAAAATAGCTCTTACGTTTCTTCCGTTTCTGCCTACAATTCTCGCTGAGGTCTTTATTTTTTGACCATCATATGCCATAGTTACGATTACTGTGCCGTCCTGGTAGACTGATGAAAATGAGAGAATTGAGGCTACAGTTCCAATTATTGTGTCTTTTATTTCGTTTTTTGCATTTATAATTACGTAGCTTTTGCCTTCTATTTTTTCGGCGTTTGTTACGTAGTTTAGTGCTGCAACTAGGTGCTGTTTATAGTTTGCATAGATACTTTCTGCCTTTAATCTTGATTTTTTATTTCCCATACACATACTAAGCGCAATATCACTATAATCTAATCTGGAGCAGGCGTTTATCATTGCCGACATTTCTCTTGCATCTTCTAGTCTATTGAAGAAATTAACTAGGTAGATGTTCCCTATTAGTTCGTTGTTATCTTTCTTTATTCTTTTTAGGAGAATGGCTGTAATGAGTTTTGACATTTCATCTTCTTCAAGCTCCATTAAGGATTTGTAATCTCCGTTTACTTTTTCTATACCAATTTCTTTTAATAAATTTACAGCCCCTTTGAAATTTCCCGTAACTCCTGGAATAAACATGCTTGAGCTGAATTCTAAAGCTTTATTTAATGGGCGTGTAGAAGGATAAAGAAGAAGACCGCGTTTTATTACTACTTCTGCGTCTTTTAGCAACTGATTATTCATTTTGCTTAGGTCTCTATCAAGCATGTCTCCCACCATTCCGATTATCCCCAGGCTTGCAAGGTCTTTATTATCCTCAGAAATTTCTTTTACAAAGAAATATGTTAATCCAGAGCCGGAGATTTCTTCTTCTCCGAGCGCACGGGGATTAAGAAAAACCACATTTTTTGGAACTTCTTTTGTGATCTCATGGTGATCTATTACAACCACGTCTTTAAACTCTCCTAAGAGATTTACATTGCTAGATCCTAAATCTAGGAAAAGCAGCACCTCATTTTTTGGTAGTGACTTAATTATTTTTTCATCTAACTGCTTTACTATTTTTACTGAGAAAGATCTATCAATTCTCCTAAGAGCTTTTGACATTATTGCTGCAGCAGTGATCCCATCTGTATCAAAATGACTTATGACTCGAATATGTTTGTTTTCAGATTTTTCTAGGAAGGATTTTACTGCGCTTTTGATTGAGCTTTCCATCTTTCCCTCTTTTGTTCGTATATACGCTTAGATTTCTTGCTTCTTGGTTCGTATATTGAAAGAGCGCGTTTTGCACTAAAGTCGTGCTTGTGATTAGCAAGGTGGCCCCGCAGTACTTCTACTTTTTTCTTTAAGTTTTGGGAGTTTGGATCTACCTCTATATTGTTTTTTCTTAGTATCTGATTTATTTTTATCCCGTAGGCTTTTGTTTTAGAAACATTATGCTCCTTTTTTAGTATAATACCTATTTTTTCTGGAGGGGTGCCTTTTTTGCCCATTTCAACAACTATCTTTTCTACTTCTGCGAGTGCTAATTTTTCTTTTTTTTCAACCTTTTTCTCGGTTTTTTTAGTAGTTTTTTTTGGCATTTTATAGTGAGTTTTTGATGCTTTTTAAAGGTTTAGATTAACTTATTAATGAGAAATAGCCCCACCCGGATTCGAACCGGGGTCTCTGGCTCCAAAGGCCAGAATACTTGACCGCTGTACTATGGGGCTTTTAAAGAACCTAGGTTCTTTAACAATCTCCTCTTAGATCGCCAAGGTTTCTTATCAACTTCCTTTAAGATAGCCTAGGTTCTTTTGGAATCTCTTCTTAGAATTTGAATTTTTGAGCATTTATAAGGTTAATGCTTGGATTTTTTCGAATGTTAATTCTGATAAGGAATTGATTATCAGATCTGCCTTTTCAAATTCTTCTCTAGTGTGGAACTTTGTTAAAAGTGCAATAGCTTTCATATTTGCCTTTTTAGCAGCTTCAATTCCATTTACTGCATCTTCTATTACTATACATTCTTCTGGTTTGACTTCAAGTTTTTCAGCTGTTTTTAGAAAAATTTCTGGGTGGGGTTTATGGTGCTGGATTTCTTCTAAAGTGGTGATTGTATCCATTTTATCTTTAACCTGTATTAGCTCAAGGATATGGCTGGCTCTTGGGATGTAATTGGAGGTTGCGACTGCTACTTTTATTTTATTCTGTTTTAGCTTTTTTATTAAATTTTGTAAATGCTGATTTGGTTTAACTTCTTTTTTCATTAGCTTTAATTCTAATACAAATGCTGATTTTGAAAACTCTTGAGGGTCTATCTTTTCTTTAATATTATAATCTTTTTTCCAAAGTTCTATTTTATCCCTTAATGATCTACCAAGGTATTTTTTGACTTTATCGTCTGGTATTTGCACGTTATACTTACTTAAAAGCTGATTAAATGATTTCCAAATATATTTAGTAGAGTCTATTAGCACTCCGTCCATATCAAAAATTACTGCTTTTGCCATCTTAATGTTTGTATCTTCCACGGAGCTCAACTTTTTTTAGTCTTTCTTGTACTTCGGAATAATCTTTTGATTTCTTGTAACCTTTAAGAAAATATTTGAAAAGCTTTTCATAATAAAGGAAGTGTTTAGCTTCTAGAGCCTGTTTAAGCAGATGAATATCGACTGCTTTATCTTCTATTTTAGTTGAAATAAATCCCAAGCCGAAGTCGATAAAATAAACTTTATCGTTCTTTAAGATCATATTGGAGGTAGTTAAATCTCCATGGATGATGTCTGCATCGTGAAGTTTAGCTAAATCTCTTCCTACTTGTTCAAGGATTTTTTCTTTATTTTTTAGTTTATCCAGATGTTCACTTAGCTTTTTTCCAGAAATATAGGGCATTTTTATCTGATTTAACTGAGGTGTAGAGAGGGGTTTTGGGGCACTGATAATCTCTGAAGCTTTTTCTAAAAGCTTGGTTTCTTTTTTAGTCCTTTGTTTTCTAATTTTAGTATCTATACACCCTATTCTGTAGTCTTTTTTCTTTCTATCTTTTATTATAAAGCTGTTTGATCTTATAATAGTTGCTTCTGCACCTTGCTGAATTATTTTCATAAGTTAGAAAGATTTTTATAGTATATAAAACTAATTTAATTATAAAAGAGGTAAAATGGTAGTTTTAATTTCAAATAAATTATTGTATAGCTTATTAGCTGGCTTAATGATTCTTTCTATTTCAATTGTTGTGTGGGCTCAGAGTTCAGGAGTAAGTCATTCTGCTACAGAAATAGTAGGATTGCAAGCAGATTTAGATGCCTTCGATACAAGGTTAGATAGTTTAGAATCCAAAGAATTTGTAAAAGTAGGTGAATATACTGGAAATGGCAGTGCTAGTAGAACCATCACTATCTCTGAAACTGCTGGAAGAACTCCTAAAATGATTTGGGTAGTAAGGGAAACTTTCCCTATGCCTTATTATAGAATAGATAATGGTCCTTTATATGATGAATGTAATGACAATACAGAAAGGTGGTGTGTTGTTGCAAGTCCTGGGGATAACTTGCGAGCAGTTAGTGGTGGCTTTATGGTTGTAAATACAGGAGATATTCATTCAACAAATACTAATGGATTAGAATATAATTATATTGTTTATTTTTAAATCCTGATTTTCTTTCCAAACTTTTTAGCTAGCTTTTGCATTTGTTTTTGAGAGAGATTTCCTTCTTCTAATCCACTTAAATCCCCTGTGGCCAACTCTTTTATTAGCTTATACTGCTTTAGTAAGGCTCTGACATTACTTGTGGAGTTA
>JBDRJD010000016.1:0-9642 GCA_043815245.1 archaeon | reverse complement strand
CCTCTTCCTTGGGCAGCTTCATGTCTCTCAAGCTCTTCTGCAACAATAGCGCACATAACAGGCAATACTTGGTCCACACTTGGCTCTCCTTCACTTCTTAACTCTGCTTCATATAACTCTCCTTCTCTGTCAACTCCACCTTTTTTATAACCAAGACCAAGTCCTTCTGCAATCCTTCCAATATATTGATAAGCAGTATGTCCTATCCTGCTTGCTCTAATTGTCCATCCCATTTTTAATGCCCTGAAAACATCTCATCAATATAAGCAGTTCCGTGATTTCCTCCAAAACCCTCTGGAAATCTTTCATCATACCACCCTCTTACAGGAATATTCTGCCCTTTATATTCAAAAGTTGAAGGAATTACTATCTGAGGTTTGACTTTCTCCCCCCCTAGTGGCTTTCTTAATTCAACTGTTATTGCCTGAGGTGCATCAATATGCTGCTCAATACCCCTATACTCTCCTTTTCTCTTTCCTACTTGTACTGGAACTCTATCACTATAATCAATTTCGTCTAGTCCATGCTCTGCTTTAAACGCTTTTACAACATCCCAGAAATAAAACCCTCCAGCAAGCTCTTCTACTGTATTTCCTAAAATATCGTGCTCTCCTCTCTCTGCAGCTGCCTGAGTTGTATTTTTAGCTTTTCCCATGCCTTTACTTAATTTTAAGGTATTTAAGCATTTCTATGATGAAAAAATAAGCTTTTTATTAACCCTTTCTGGATTAACTTTAATATCTCCTTTTTAATTTCAATAAACAAGAAGTAAGACATTTAATCAGCCAACCCAAAAGATTCAGTAAAGTTTAAAATCAGCTGGTATTCTTTCAGATAATTCATTCCCTTTTGAGTAATGGAGTAAGTCTTGCTTTTTTTTTCTTTAATCTCAGCGATAAATCCTTTTGAGATTAGTTCTTTAAGATACTCTTCCATCATCTGGTGAGACAAATTTGATTTGTAAAGAATATGCGTCGGCTTTATTTTCCCATTTTTCTCACTTATCACTCTAAGTATATCATGGATTACTTCCAATCGCTCTCGCTTTTTAGCCATTTTTCCAGACAATTATCAGATTTATTAAAATCAGAACATAAGCTACCAACTCAAGTATGTGGCCAAGCGCATAAAATAATGCGTGATTAACTACAAAAATAAAATGAATATTCCCCACTAACAAGAAAATGAATGCAACTAAAACTAAAAGCGTCTTCTTCTGTTTATGTCTTGCAAAGTTCGAAGCGTAGTGTAATGTGATAAAAACTAAAAACAATGAAGCCAGAACATAAAATAAATAAATATCATTAAATGAAAAAATCAGGGAAAGTATGGAGATAATCAAGATTAATGTATAGACCTTTGCACTCCTTACCTTTAAGGTCATGTAGGTTAAAGTTACCAGCCCTACCAGAAAAAGGAAAATATGTACATAAATGCTCCAGAAACCAATAGCGTTAAGTAGATTAATCTGATTTACATTAACTACCCTCTCTTCAAGTATAGAAATCACCCCAATATTCAGTAGTGACTGAATAAAGTAAGCTATTGAAAAGAAAATAAATGATATCCCAAAAAGCTTTGACTGTCTCTGATTTGACAGCTTGTAAATTTTGAAAGCATAAATTCCCACGATTAATGTGACTACTGCGAAAATAAACTCTAGTGCAAAGTCATATCCAAAAAACCACTCAGGAGCCACATAAAGATTAACCATATTAAAATTAAGACCTCTATACTTTTAATTATTGCTCTTTTTTCCTTTTAAAGCTTATGGAAGACTCTTCTTTAATTTTGTTTAATAAGTGCTTTATAAGTCAAATTCCTCATTCTTTTAATTAAATTTACGAGGTTAAAAATGAATACCAACCCCTACCCACCAAAAAATTTTATCACCCCGTCTCCCGTATCTTTCCCCTCCATTTTATGGAGGGGTGATTTTCTCCACAAAGTAAAACAAGGAGGATATCATCGCAAACCCACTTATTCGTAGTTAGCTTTTTGAAGAGGGGGTGGAGATTTTGTCCCTTATAAAGTTCTTCGCCCTCTCTACTCAATCAGAAATTCCGCAAACTCTGCCCTTATTCTTCTCCATATACTTCTGATGATGCTCTTCAGCAGGCCAGAACTCGGCAGCTCTTTTAATCTCAGTCACTACCTCTTTTTTCAACTTTTCCTGCAACTGCTTTTTTGACTCTTCCGCCCGCTTCTTTTGTTCTGCATTATGATAAAAAATTGCAGACCTATACTGCTCTCCAATATCTGGCCCCTGCCTGTTTAAACTCGTTGGATCATGAAGCTTCCAAAATAAATCTAAAAGCTCTTTATAGCTTATTCTTTCATCATCAAACTCTACCTGAACAGCTTCTGCATGCCCAGTTCTTCCCGAACAAACCTGCTTGTAAGTGGGGTTTTTATACTCACTCTTACCACCAGTATACCCTGCTTTTGTGGCCACTACTCCGGAAAGTTTTGAAAACTCTTCTTCAATATGCCAGAAGCATCCTGCCGCAAATGTCGCAATTTTATTCGCCATTTCTCAACTATTTTTTCTTGCCTTTTTTAAAATCTAAAGCCAGAGAATTAATACAGTATCTCTGTCCAGTTGGCTTTGGCCCATCATCAAATACATGCCCTAGATGACTTTTGCACTTTTTACATATCACTTCTATTCGTTTCATTCCACGAGAAACGTCTTCTTTAAGCTCAACACTTGTACTGTTTTTAATATCATAAAAACTAGGCCAGCCACTTCCAGAATCAAACTTTGTATCTGAGCTAAACAGCGTATTGCCGCAATTTGCACACACATAAGTACCCTTTTCCTTATTATAAAGGTATTTTCCGCTAAAATGAGGTTCTGTGCCCTTATTCTTTAAAACATCTTCCTGATCTTCTGTAAGCTTTTTTTTAGCTTCTTTCATACATAAGTATAGTTAACAGCCGTTATAAAGGTTGGGAATCAAAGCAAGTCTATCTTCTTCTTTAAGTCCCTAACTTCCTCCTAGCAATTGCTAAGGTTTAAATACCCTCATTTACAAGGAATAGCATAGAAATAGGAAGGATACGTAAAATCGAAGCATCAAATCAAATCACAAGAATTTATTCTAAATACAATTTTTATGAAGTGTAAGGAGGATAAGATGAAGTTACATGTAGGCAATTTGGCTTTTAGCGTTGACGAAGAAGCACTGGAAGGTCTTTTCAAAGACTATGAAACAGCAGAGATTACAATAATTAAGGACAAGTTTTCAGGCAGATCTAAAGGGTTCGCTTTTGTTACAATAGAAGATGACGAAGTAGCAAAAAAAGCAATTTCAGAACTTAATGGAAAGGATTTTGAAGGCCGTGAACTAAGAGTTTCTGAAGCCAAGCCAATGGAAGATAGACCCCCTAGAAGGGATTTTAACAGATCTCGTGGAGGCGGAGGCGGAGGCGGAGGCGGTGGCAGAGGAGGCGGTCGAGATTTTAATCAGAGACGAAGATTTTAGTTTCAGATTAAATTTACTATTTTTTTCTATTTTTTTCATTTTATTTTTTTACTAGCTTAGTTAGCTCTCTTTTAACTTTAATTTCTCTGCCATAAATAAACCAACCAACTAAAACTATTGCTATTGTAATGGTTGCAAATATATTACTAATTATAATCGGACTATCTCTGATTTCTATCCCATATAACAGCCAGACTATAACCGATATAATCTGAAACCCATAAGTGAATATGGAGAGATCCTTTGCAGATTTCCTTTTAAAAATCCTATAAGCCTGCGGAATATTAAACAGCCCTTCCCCTAGCCCAAATACTGTGGCTAGGACTGATAACAAGCTCATTTTTTATGTGTGTGCTTCTTAATATGCTCTTTAATCTTAGTTTCAAAGACTTTTTCTACCATATATCTTCCAACTATTGAAAAGAACAAAAATACTAATGCAATTCCCAAAAACACAAAGAATACAGTAAACAGCTTTCCTAAGCCAGTCTGAGGCACAAAATCCCCGTATCCTATTGTGGTTACAGTAATTACTGTAAAATAAAGTGAGTCAAGATACCTCCACCCCTCTGTGTGAGAGTAGATAACTGTTCCAGCTGCCAGCAGCACTATTAAGATTAAAATTGCTGACAAAAGCTGTTTTAATAATTCCATCTTCCTCTTTTAATAATTATGCTCTTGCTTGTTTTTAAATTTATCCTATTCAAAACAATTATAAACCCTGTAAACCTCTATATACTATCTATAAAGGAGGTAAAAGATCAAATGGCAAAAAACGTTCTTGATTGGATTGCTATGGTCTTAGTAATCATTGGAGCAGTTAACTGGGGATTAGTTGGTATTGGTGGATGGGACCTAGTTGACATAATCCTGGGATCAGTGCCAATTTTAGCTAAAATAGTCTATATTTTAGTAGGATTAGCTGGTCTATACTTGATTTACTACGCCGCTCAAAAGTAAATCCTTACTTTCTTATTTTTTCTTATTTTTCAATTTATTCTACATTTTTAGAAAATCTATTAGCTCTTTATTAACCCCTACTTCTGCATAACCTTGCATATATGCATTTCTCATTTCCACAGGATGTCTGCTAAATGTATCTATTGCAAGAGGAGTCATAGGGCTTATTATTAGTTCACTAGCTTCAATATTCTCTTCAAGTTCACGCATTTCTGCTTCCTGCCTTCTGTAATTTCTCTGAAACTTCCCATCCCTCAATCTAACCCAATAATCTTCTAATTTAGTGGTCAACCAGTGGTGCTTTCCAGGAGAGACTATAATTGTTTTTTCAGCTCCCAACTCTCTAGCTTTCTTTTTATGATAAAAACCACTAGAGGAAATGTGAGTATCACAGTATCTCTGCCCATCAATCTCCACCCCTCCCCACTTCAATCCAGGGATTGCACACGAAGCCCGGCATATCTCAAGAAGCCTATCATTATCCGGAGACGGCTTTTCAAAATACACTATCTCTCCAGAATCCCTGTTTGTAGCTGCAATAAACAGGTTAGTTTCAGAATTAAGATAATCCTCTCTGTTTAAAGGAACCTGCTTTTTACAAATCTCATAAAGCAAGTAATCCAAATCTACCCAGTTCCACGGCAGTCTTGCATAGTTAATAAAATTTTTATCAGCTACTTTTCCCTCTTTCCACGCTATTTCCAGTGGCCTAATATTCCTCGCTATATACTGGGCTGTAGAGTACGTGCTTCCGCTTCCAGCAATAGCAAAATCTGGAAAAAAGCCACAGATTTCTGCCAGCCCTGCTAAAATTCCAGCCATCCAGGCAGTTTTACTGCCCCCTCCAGACATTAAAAGGCATGTCCCATTAGTCATGAACCTGCCATCAGAATTGAACTTTTAAATCTTTCTTTGTTTAGTAATCAGCGTAAAGGTAAGGTTTATTAAACAGGCAGATCTGACTAAATTACAAAAAAGGTGAAAATGATACTTTCGGCATTAGCTTCAGGGTCTTCAGGAAACTGTTTTTATATTGAAAATAAAGATACAGCAATCCTAATAGATGCAGGCATATCTTCAAAGCAGATTTGTTTAAGATTAGAAAGTCTAAAAAAATCTCCTGAGAAAATAAAAGGCGTTTTTCTCACTCACGAGCACTCTGATCATATAAGGGGAGCTGATGTTTTTGCCAGGCAGTTCAATGTTCCGATTTACGCAACTAGGAAAACAGCAGAAAAAAGCTTTTTATGTTCTGATACTTCTTTAATCAACTTTATAAAAAATAACGAAACAATTAAACTTGGTGGAATGGATGTTACCGCTTTTCCTAAATCTCATCTAGGAGAAGACCCTGTTTCTTACTCTGTTACAAATGATAAAAAAATCTCCATAATAACTGATGCAGGCTATCCCTGCAAGAACATAATTGAAAATATTTCTGATTCTGATTTCCTCTGTGTAGAATCAAATCATGATGTCTCTATGCTTGACAACGGCCCATATCCTTATTTTCTTAAAAAGTGGATAAAAAGCGATAAAGGGCACCTTTCAAATTTACAAGCTGCTTTATGTATCTTAGAGCATGCTCCATCCAGGTTAAATAATATTCTGTTATCCCACTTAAGTCAGGTTAATAACACTCCCGCATTTGCTCTAGGAACTTTTAAAGTGCTTAAAGAAAGAAAAGATCTGGCTCCCAGAATATTTGTTTCTGGAAGAGAAAGCCCCACACCTTTGCTTAAAATTTAGTTTTTATAACTTACTAACTGCGGGCAAAAGCCAATTTTTTTATTTATTTTCAGTCCTTCAACAATTTCTTTCCCAGATAAAACTGTTCTTGCATTTTTTTTAGCTGAATCAGCAAAATAATATTTCCCATCAATTTTTTTATAAGCTACAATCCAATGTGGAACAGGCTTTCTTTTTTTCTTTAATTAATAATCTGACATTAAAACTGCCACTAAATAACCTTTATTCAGCAACTCATCAAGCTTTTTAATTGGCCTCTTTAGCAGCTTGATTTTAGAAGAGTATTTTTTATTTCTTTTTTCAATTAATTTTATAGCTTGTTGCTTGTATTTGCTCTGAAGCTTTTTTGGTATTTTTTCATAATAAAACATTAACTCGAACATTTTATTATTCAGTTTTTTTGATTCTGTAAAGACTTCCATATCCGCGTGATACTTACCCATCCAAACTAAAAATGCAGAATATGTAGATGCATGAAATGGTTTCAACCTTCCTAGTTCAGCTAGTTGTTCTTCCAGTTTTGCAGTTCCTTTTAATCCAGTTAAGTTAATAAAACTACACGGGCCACACGGGCCAATTATCTTACTTTTTGCAGTATAAATTTTCATATACTCTCTTAGAAACCTAAACTTATAAGTCTAAGCTTTAATCAGAGATCATCAAACATCCCAGGGTAGTATGCTCCGCCAAAGCATAGTGTAGCTTTTTCCGGCGCCTTCACATATTCTTTTAAGCTCCTATAAGCCAGATACTGGATTCTTGTCAGACCATACTCCATTAAAGCCTCTTCAAAATCTCTTACCATTAAACCGGCTTTAGCCTGCACACCCCCTCCTCCATTCTCTCTAATCTCAGTTATAAGTGGATTCAGAAGCATATCCCCCTTTTTTTCAAATTCAGGAATATCGTCTAATCTAAAAAGCTTTATTCTCGGCCTTCCATTTACATAACTTCTTGCTTTTTCTTCTCCTATCTCATAAGGATTAAATCCAAGAGCAATTAAATTAAAAATTAAGTTTCTATCTTCTACCCCAAACATCTCAGATAATTTTTCCCGCGCCATATTCGCGAAGCTTTCATATCCTTCCCTCACTTTGTGGCGTGCAGCCTCCCTCTTATTGCCTAGGTTCTCTATCGCCTTTCTACTCTCTTCATCTTGGTATATCATCGCAAACCCAGTTTCTGCATAAAAATCTATGTTTTCATACACCCCCACAAACCTATCAGCCATTACATCTCTCCCAGGAACACTTCTGTCTAACTTCTTTTCATTTACAAATCCAGCTAGCTCAGAAAGCCCACCTTCAGACCACGCCCTCATAGGATCACCTACAGAAACTGTTTCAAACGGCCCAAATATATACTTAAATCTTTCAGTTTTAACTTGTTCTATCATCTTATTTTTCCCACAAAATCAGGCTTTATAAATTTAAGGGCCAGCAGCTGCAAGAATCGGAACAGCCTCAAAAACAAAAACCTCAACTTTCTCTTCAAGCGCCTTTTCTTCCCCTGCCCCTCTACTTTCAACTATCCTCTCTACATGTGCCTCTATAACCATATCATTAAGCAGACAGCTCCCACACCCCCTCTTAACTCTTGTTTCCCATTAGACTCATCATAACTCCCAATACACCCATAAATAACATTAACCCCCTCTTTATCGTTCCAACTATACATTTCCTCTATTCCGGCCTGCCTATAATTTTTTAGACATACCATTAACTCTTTAGCTTGCACTGCCATTTTCTCTTTAAGTTTTATTAGAAAGCTTGTAATCACTCACACTAGCTCGCTTCTTAAATCTTATGGAAGATTCTTCCTACAGAATTTTTACTTAGAACTTGCTAATTTAACATTAACTGCTTTTGGACCTCTATCTCCTTGCTCAACATCAAAAGTAACTTCGTCGTTTTCACTAACTTCTGCGCCGTCTTTCAGACCAGATTCGTGTACAAAGTAGTCTTTTCCGTCTTCGCCAGTAATGAATCCAAATGCTTTCATTTCGTTATAAAATTTTACTTTTCCTTTCATTTTAATACCTCGTAAATTCTTAACAAAAAGCCCCCTTATAAACCTATGCAATTAAAACAAATAGCTTTAAAAACTAAAAATTCAATGTAATTAAAGGAAAATAAGGTAAATCAAATTACTTTTTTCTTAACAAATGAAAACATTTAACGAACTTGGACTTTCCAAGAATATTTTAGCAGTAATAGAAGCAGATAAATTCGAACAGCCTAGTGAAATCCAGGCGCAAGCCATTCCTCAAGTTTTGCAAGGAAAAGACATTATTGCGGGAAGTGCCACTGGCTCTGGGAAAACACTTGTTTTTGCTGCAGGAATTATTCAGAATCTAGTTCCTAATGGAAAAATCCAATCACTAATCTTAACCCCTACACGAGAACTTGCAGAACAAGTAAAGAAATCAATAAGTCACTTTTCAAAAAACAGCTCATTAAAAGTAACTGCTGTATACGGGGGACTTGCAATTAATCCTCAAATAGACAAACTAAGAACTGCCGATGTAGTTGTAGGAACTCCCGGGAGAGTATTAGATCATATAGACAGAGACACTCTTCCTTTAGATGATGTTAAAATTCTTGTTTTAGACGAAGCCGATAAAATGCTTGAAATGGGATTTATTGAAGACGTGGAAAAAATAATCCGCAACTGCCCAAAAAATCGTCAGACACTTCTATTTTCTGCCACTGTCCACGAAGAGCTGGTGACCCTTGCAGAAAAGTACATGAAAAGCCCAATAGAGATCTCAACTGAGTCCTACGTTTCACTAGAAAAGCTTCCCCAAATTTACTATGATGTTCCTACCGGGATGAAATTTTCCCTTTTAGTCCACTTACTCAAAAAAGAAAAATCAGATTTAGTAATGGTTTT
Organism: archaeon; assembly: GCA_043815245.1. Classification (GTDB taxonomy): domain Archaea; phylum Nanobdellota; class Nanobdellia; order Pacearchaeales; family GW2011-AR1; genus JBDRJD01. Next base: position 553 of record JBDRJD010000016.1, on the reverse strand, counting down.
CTGCAATACACGAACAAATACAGACTTTGTCGCTAAAAATTTAAGATTTAACAATATAAAGGCTCTTGCGATTCACGGTGGATTTTCCCAAAACAAGAGAGATGTTACGATGAATGCTTTTAAAGAACAGGATATTCGCGTATTAGTCTGTACTGACGTTGCAGCCCGAGGTCTTGATATCAAAGGTATTTCACATATTTATAATTATGACGTTCCAAAAAACAGCAAGGACTATATCCATAGAATTGGAAGAACTGCCCGCGCCGGAAAAAGCGGGAAAGCTATTAGCATTCTCTCAAGTCGTGACTATGATAACTTCAGCCTCGTATTAAAAGACGATTCCCTAAAAATTCCTGAAGAACCACTTCCTAAAATTGAAAGAGTGAGTATAAAATGGTTTGACTCCTCTAGAGAAGAAAGTAGGTTTGGTAGTAGGAGAGGGGGGAGTAGTAGGGGTGGCAGCGGTGGTGGAAGAAGTTACAGAAGGAGCGGGGGGGGTAGTAGGGGTTGCAGCGGTGGTGGAAGAAGTTACAGGAGGTGGGGGGGGGGTAGT
>JBDRJD010000015.1:0-45242 GCA_043815245.1 archaeon | reverse complement strand
GCCTAACAGAATTCTCAACTTTATTTTTCAATAGCTTCCCTAAAGGCCCATAAGTATAAAATCCAGCCAGCCCCCCATAAATCTCAGGCTCTGGTCCCCAAATCAATCCAGCTTCCTGAATAAAACTAACAAACTCTTTTTCTTCTTCTTTATTTTTCTCTTTTTCAATTTTCTTTTCTTTTTCAGGAGCTTCTTTTTCTTCTATAAATTTATCAGCCATCTTTCTTGCACTTGCTTCATCCTTCCCAAGATAAGCCACATTCACGCTTTTAACTTTGTCTCCCTCTCTTTTGCTTTCTCTAAGATAATAATATTCTTTTCCCTTAACTTTCTTTTTTGTCACGTACATTTAAATACACACTACAAGAACTATTTAAATCTTTCGTTTTGCACACTACTTAGAATTCCATAATAAGTCAAAATACTCTTTAAAATTCTGGTAAATTGTCTTTGATTGAATCTCAATGCAAGTAAACTCTTTTTCAAACATTACCATTAAAATCTTATCAGGAGGATATAAATTAGTTTGCATAGGACTTTTAAATCCAAGGGGGAGTTTCCTTACTTCACCATCTTTGTTTAAGAGACTCTTAGTAAGAGTTAACTCTTTTATAACATCTCCATAAATTTCAGGGGTAGATAACAATTGAACCTTTCTTCCCATTTTAACTCTTTTTTTATGATAATTGGCAAACCACTTTTTTAATTTTGTTCCTCCTAAACCGTATGTCGCTCCAAGAACATAATAAGTGTCTCCTTTTTTTATATAATCAAGCATAGACTCAAACTTATCTAAAGCAGATTTGTTTCCCTTGTATACTCTTACCTCTTGTTCCCATAATAATTCAAAATTTTTCTTTAAAGCCTGTGAAATTGTTTTATTATCAATCATCACTATAGAGGGCTCTTTTTCATAAACAACTATAAGGGATTTTTCTCTAAAAGGAACAATAGCTACAGGAGAATCTGATTTATATGGAAGGAATTTATAAGGTGATTGAGTAGTTTTAAGGCTCTCCCTATATTTTTGTATCCCCTCAGAAGTCCCTTGTTGGTAAAGAAGTCTATATTTTACATTTTTACCTTCTAATAGTTTTCTTTTCTGAAATTTTTCAAAAAAATCAGCATACTTTTTTTCATGAGACTTAGGACCAAAACTAGCTCCAAGTACATCATAACTTTCACCAGGCTTAAGATCATCCACAAGTCTTGACAAAATTTCTTCATATGCTTTAAAACCTTTAGCTACAGTTATATCCTGATTCCACTGCATCTCAAACTGCACTCTAAAAGATTCAGCCACTTCCTTACTATCAATCACAATTAAAAAGGGATCGCTAGTTTCTGGAAAAATAATTGTCCGATCTTTAAAAATCAAAGTAGCAGAAGGAGTAATTTCAGGCATGTATTTTACTTTAGTCAACGAATCATTTTTCAATGCCTTTACCCCTCCCTTCGCCGCCTCATTAACCATTACCCTCGCTTTAACTTTTTTTTCTTTCCTAACTAAATGAAACCTATCTAAAAAAGCATACAAAGTCTCTGTCCTAGGCGGAATTCCCATTACAAGAGCCTCCTCTCCTTTTTCTAATAAATCTAAAGAACTAAAAAAAGCAGTCTGAATCCCCTTTAAACCCTTGTAAATTGTAGCTTCTGACATAACTTCTGTGATTTTACGTTTATGTTCGAGATTTGGAAGTATTTTTTTAAGTTCTTGTTTTTGCTCTGCAAACTTATCTTCTTTTTCTTCCATATAATCCATAAGTTTTTTTGGAGGAGCCGCCTCAAAGTACTTAACTCCTTGCTTTATTATGAAACTCGCTAACCCTTTCTGTATCAACTTATCTAAAATTTCATATATTTTTGAAGAAGAAGCTCCAGACTTATCAATTATCTTTCCGGTAGTTGAAGCTCCAAGCTCTAATAAAGCCATATAAACCCTGATTTCAGACTTTGTAAGCCCTATTTCTTCTAGTATCTCAATTCCCATAATCCTTCATAACTCCTCGGTATAAAAATCTAACTATTTCTCCCCCTTAAGGGGTAGGTATTATTTATATATTAATGTAACTAAACAATAGTAACAAAATAACACTTAATTAAACACTAAAATGAAAACAGAATCAAAATTAAGAAAAAGAATTCCACTAGTACTAGGTGGTGCAGCAATTATTTACGCATTTGGAGTTTCAACTCTCTTCAATAAAATGCCTGCAAAACCAGCAGATCTATTAAGACTTGAAAGAGCACAAGCAGCATCACACTACTTATCATTCTTCAGAGAACAAACAGCTGACTTCTTCCATGCACATAAAGATGATCTTTACAGGCCTAAATCATTAGATAAAGTAGTAGATGGAGCTGCAAGCCTAACTGGTGATGCTTCAAGAGCTCAAGATGCTCTAAAAGATGAAATATACTACTTGCAGAATTTCTCAAAAGAAGTAAAATGGTATAAAAAACTAGAAAGAAAAAATACCATCAGAAATAATCTTCTATTACTTCCTACACTACCTATTGCACTTGCAGGCCTAGCCTTAGAAATTCTAAATAGAAAAAGAAGAGAAAATAATAATCAATTAAATTACACGGAGGTGAAATAAAATGAGAAAATCAACAAAAATAGTTGCCGGAACAGCAATGTCATTACTGACATTACTAGGAGCAGAAAAAGCAGCTGAAGCAGCTGATGTCTTAGTAAAAGCTACAAAGGTTTTCACAGAAGATCCAATAACAAGAACAGAACTTTGTGTACTAGGATTACCTTATGAATCAGACATTTATGTGACTACAGAAGACAGTGAAAACTCTCATTTCCGTAAAGCTAGAGCTCAGTCATTTCCAATTGGAAATGACAATATCAGAGTTGGACTTGCTACTCAAGCAGTTGGTTCTGATGACCCTGAAGTAGGACTAGCTTTAAGACTTAAAGGAAAGCCAACAGATAACAGTTTTGTAAAAGCAGATATCAGATACATGCCAGAAACTGACGTTGTAGACACTTATGCATTTATAACAGCTAACTTAAAAAACGCTGCTATAAAGAAAGTAACTGCAGATATCTTAGCAGCTCATAACAGAGAAACAGACTCAACGTTCGCCCGACCAGGAGTAGATGCAACTATTTACAGCTGGAAAGGACTTGACTTTACTATAGGTTATGAAGCTAAGTTCGCAGGTACAGGTTCAGACGTAGAAGAAGTTTATTCTGGACCAAGAATCGGAATCAGCGGAAACTGGTAATCCAGCTTCCCTTTCCTTTCTTTTTTTAAGCACCACCAAGATAAATACTCTGAACTTTCTTGTCTTTTAATATCTCTTTTCCACCTGTCAAAGCAACTTCACCATTTTCAAGAATATAAGTTCTATCAGCAATTTTCACAGCCTGCCTTGCATTTTGCTCTACTACTATTATTCCTACACCTTTTTTATTAATGTCTTGCACTGTTTTAAAGACCTCTTTCATTATCTTAGGAGCTAATCCTAAAGAAGGCTCATCTAGTAAGAGTAATTTAGGATCCTGCATTAAGGCTCTTCCAATAGCAAGCATCTGCTGCTGTCCTCCACTTAATTTAAAGGCATATTCATCCTGCCTCTCTTTTAAAAACGGAAACATCTTAAATATCTCCTGAAGTTTTTTATTCACTTTTGCTTTATCTTTAATAATAAACGCCCCCATTTCCAAATTCTCCTTTACAGTTAAGTCTCCAAAAACCTGCCTTCCCTGAGGCACAAAGCTTATCCCTTCTTTAATTAACTTATAAGAAGCTTTTTTAGTAATATTTTTTCCATTAAAATCTATCTTTCCAGAATAAATACTAGTTAAATTAAAAATACTTTTTAACAAAGTAGACTTTCCAGCACCATTAGGTCCAATAATAGCTACAATTTCCTTTTCACTAGCATGAAAATTAACTTTCCTTAATATTTCCATGCCGTCATAACCCGCATTTAACTCTTTTATTCTTAACATATTCTTTCTTATAATTTAACCTTTTTATTTCTTTGCCACCTTCCACAATATCTTAAAAAAATGCATATTACTTTTAGCCACTTCCTTGCTCTTAATCATAAAACCAAAAGGTACCTCACTCCACACAACAGTAACAGTCTTATCTCCATAAACCAGCACAGTAGAAGGAAAATCAAACTCCTTAGGCAGGTACTTTCTTGCTAACATTGGAAGCTTAACTTTCTGCTTTCTAGTCCCTTCAGTCCAAATAATCTTAATACTTATCTTAAGTCTAATTCTTTCTTTCTGCCAGTGAATCCAATAAGCTGGAAACATTCCAGAAAATTTTCTCTCAGCACCATACACATAAAGATCCTTTTTCTCCTTGAGTATATCATCATAAATAGACATTATTCCTCTTCTACCCTTGTAAATTGTGGCTTCTTCCTTAATCTTACTCGCTTTAAAAACTGCTTGTAATTTGGGCATTAAATCAGCAAGCTCCTCTTGCCTCTGTTTTAAAATATCAGTTAATCTCTCTGGATTTACAGCCTGGAAAAGCCGCCTATTAGCCTTAACTACATAGCTAACTAATCCCTTCTCAATTAGCCTTTCCAGCGCATCATAAACATTAGTCCTATTTAGTCCAGATTTCTTTGTAATCTCTCCGGCTAACCCTGATCCCAACTCAAGAAGAGAAAGATAAACCTTGATCTCAGTATCACTCATGCCCATCTCTCTAAGGATTTTAGCAGTCATATTCCCTCTAAGAATTCTGAGTATATAAGTTTTGTTGTAATTAAGATTACAACAATATTTTAAATAAGGTTCTTATTGCTACTTTTCAGGGAAAATGAAAAAAATATTAAATATCTTGATCGCAGCCCTGATCATAGCAGGCATGTTCTTAGTCACACTCCTAGGTATGCAGATTACAGGGCATACTGTAAAAGAAAACCAATACAGAGTTGGAGCGATTCTCCCAATGTCTGGTACTTTTTCGTATTATGGTGAAAGATCTTTAGTAGGAATCCAAATTGTGAATAAAAACTATCCCGAAATTAGAGTAACTGTAGAAGATGATCAAGGAGATATTGAAAAAGCTGTAACCGCAGCTACTAAACTAATCACAATAGATAAAGTAAATGCCCTAGTAACAGTTCGCTCAAGTACAAGTTCTGCAGTAGCTGAAATAGCTCAACAATATCACGTCCCACTAATATATAGCTCAACTATAAACTTGCCTGCAGAACAAAACTCTTATGCTTTCAAGAACTTTGTGAACATCGAAAAAGATTGTGAAGCTCTTGCTAATGGCTTACAAGGTAAAAAAGGTCGTCTCTTAGGGTACAATCTTGATTCAACTCAAACCTGCATAAATGGCTTTGAAAATAAAGGATTTAATCTTCATGAAGAATTATTTTCAAAGGGGGAAACTGACTTTAGAACTTCTTTAACTAAAATAAAACAAGCTAATCCAGATTTCATAGTAATAAGAGCAGATAATAAGGTTCTTCCAAACATCTTCAAACAGATGAAAGAACTAGATATTAAGAACATTCAGTTAGTATGCCCACATGCAACAGGCGCAGGTTGTAGAGAAGAGGCTACTATTCAATATTATCCTGAGTATTTTGAAAATGCATTGGGAAGCGATTCATACTTCATTGAAACCCAAAAAATGAAAGAACTAAATATAGAAGATCCAATTGATTTAACATTTTCAAGTTATGAAAATGTAAATATTCTCTTTCCAACTATTATCAAATGTGAAGGAGATAATAAATGCATAGTTTCAGAACTTCACTCAGGAACCTTTAAAGGCCTAGACGGGCCTATTAGGTTTGATTCGAACGGAATTGCAGAAAGAGAAACGAATTTAATTGAATTTAAAGATGGAGAATGGAAATCAATCTCCTAAATAAGCTTCTAACACTTTTTTATTTGTCCTTATCCTGCTCGGCTTGTCTTCAACAATTACCTTTCCTTCATCTAGCACCACTACTTCATCAGCAATCTTTAATGTAAAGTTCATATCATGCTCTATCAGCATGATAGTCTCTCCTTGCTTTCTTAACTCCTTTAAAATTCTAGCTATCTCATCTCTTAAGCTAGGAGTAACCCCTGCAACTGGCTCATCTAAAATTAGTAACTTGTGAGGCTTTAGCATGGCTCGCCCAATTTCTACTAATCTTTTTTGGCCAAAACTAAGCTCTCTAGAAGTCCTGTTCAAAAAGCGCTCCATTTTCACAGTTTTAAGAATATCTTTAATTTTCTCTTCTTTATCCTTTGTAACTTTATTCAACCCCAAGATATTTTTGAAAAACTTCGTGTCCTCATTATCAAAAGCTAAAAGTAAATTTTCCCTTACAGTAAGATTAGAAAACAATCTGGATTGCTGAAAAAGCCTTGAAACACCCATATTTGCAATTTTTTCAGGAGATTTATTAGTAATATCCAAATCTTCAAACAAAATTTTTCCAGATTCAGCTTTCAACACTCCAGAAATTAAATTAAAAATAGTAGTCTTGCCGCTTCCATTAGGCCCTATCAAAGCTGTGATTTTGCCTCTTTCAATATCAAAGCTAGCTCCATCCACCGCCTTCACCCCTCCAAAATGCCTCTTTAAATTCTCCACTTTTAGCATATTAAACATAAAAAGAATTTATTATTAAACCTTTCTGTTATTTTAGCCATACCAGTAATCTAAAAATACATTTCCAGTAATCCCGGCCCCCCCTCCACCTCCACTATCTCCTCCACCTGAATCTCCACCTGAATCTCCACCTGAATCTCCACCGCTATCCTCACTTGCAGCCGCATCCTCTCCACCTGAGTCATCATCGCCGGAATCATCATTTGCACTTGGAGGCGAAAGATCTACGTCATCATCTACTTCAGCACTATCATCACCCGCAGCTCCTCCCCCGATCCCTCCACTCCCAGAATCATCATCTTCATAATAATAACACTTACACCTCATCCCTCCATCAACACAATCTGTTCTATCTGCTCCGGGACACTCATCATCACAACCGTCTTTACAATCACTCTCTTCATAATCTCCTCTCTCTCCCTCATCTGAAACACAACCAAAATCAGGCTCGCAATGATATCCTGATTGACAATCATATGTATCACAATTATAACCTCTCCAACCTCCCCCTGGTTTCATACCGCTTCCATCTCTAAAACGACACTCACACTCCCCATTTGAAAAATCCCAAGCACCACCTTCTACTTCACAATTTTCTGCGCACTGCCTCTCACGCTCTTTTATATTACCCATATCATTCTTATAATCCCCTACTCCTGAAACCGCATTATCATAACATTCTAATCTTTTCATAGGATCTTCAATACTTTTACAATCAAAATTAATCCCTCCTCCACCCTCCCCCTCATAACCTCTTCCAGTATATTTTCCAGTACCTTCTAAAAAGTCTTTGCAATCTCTTAAATCATGTATACCATTTTCTTGGCACTCTTTTGGACGCTCTTCAATATTCCATAAAAAGTCTTTACACTCTTCAGGATCTTCTATTCCTTGCTCAAGACACTCAGGAGAATGCTTTTCCATCATAATTTTATCGCAAACTCTGCTACATTCTGATTCACTATCACATCCCGAGTCTGATAAAGCCTGCCTACACTCTTCAGGAGAATGCTCATTAATCATTATTTCAGAACATCCCTTTTTGTCAGTAACTCCTGCTTTAACACACTCTTTAGGAACATGCAAATCCATTTTTGAATCAAACATCCCTTTTTCAAGATCATCAAAAATATCTTGTAGATAATCAGGCAGATCAGGCATCTCTAAATCATCTAAAGCCTCACAAGCCCCCTCATCTCCTTCTATCTCACAAGCAGTCGCTAAAGTTGAAGCTTCATTGCAAGCTTCTGCAAAATCAGTAAAAGGAATATCATAACACCTACACTGCTGTCCAGAGGTTTTAAAACACTGTTCCATAATCTCCCCAAACTTTTTAGCTTGCTCTCTCTGCTCACTAGTTAAATCATTATCTAACCTTTGTCTCCATCTAGGAGCATCATCATCGCTCTTACAAATCTTAGAATACTGATAAGGGTCTAATTCAGCTAAGGAAATACACAATTCCCTAATCTTACTTGCAATTTCTGCTGCAGTTGTAATGCTTTCTTCACTTTTAATAATATTATCTACAAAATCCTCCCTATCCTGCTCTTCAATCTGATCTTCAAGATCTTTTAATGTTTTCTTTATTGTTTCTGCGCTTTCTATAGCTGCTTCTTTTTCTTCAGGATTAACTTCTTTTTCTAGTTCTTCTGCGCAATTTTCATACAATTTCAAAGCTTCACGAGCTTCATCGTACTTTCCAGCTTCAATCATTGATTTAATCTCAGATACTTTTTCTTCTTTACTGTCAATATTGCAGCCATCAAACAGCTTATCAAGAAATACGCTATACTAACACTGCTATCCCAGTAGGCATTACAATTTATAAAAATACCGTAATTACTCATGTTTCAGAAGATAAAAAACCTATTTCAATAAAAGTAAAAAACAAACAACTAGCTAATACATACAGAGATTACTTTAAAGGGGTGTGGGGGAAGGCTAAAAAGTAACTCTACCACCCAACTTCAGCCACCACCCCACCCCAAACCTCATCTTCAAAATCATCTGCAATAGCTCTCTGCACATTCACATACGGCTTTAAAGTAAAGCTGCCACTTTCAGTTGAAAAAGGCCTTGCAAATCCTAGAACTGCATGACTAAATCCAGAATCTTCTCTAAACTGATGGTCATTATATCCTAAAGAAGCACTTGCTTCTATTCCTAGAGGCAAGTTATGACTCACACTTCCTTCAAGATAAGTTCCTTTTCCATCTACATAGTCCTGAGCTACAAAAAACTCAGGATTTAGAAAAGTGTCTAAACCTATTCTTGCATAAACTTCATCTGTAGAAGGCAAACCAGTATCTGGAAACTCTAAATGCGTAATTCCAGCTGTTAAATTAGCCTTCCCAACAGATCTAGAAGCTTCTAAACTAACATCAGCTTCATTAATCTGCTCTGTTTGAGTATCATAATTAACAAAACCAATTACACTAAGATTTGCTACTTCATTTGCTAAAGCTACTCCTCCTACTGCTTGAAAAACTGGCTCTTCTGAATAAGGAACTCCTCTAAACATATACTTACTAGCATAATCTAAAGTAACAAAACCAGATACAGCTCTTGTTTCCTCTGTCTTTCCTTTTGTATCTCCAAAATTAACTTGCTCTTGCTCAAGCTCAGCTGCTGTTGCTCCTGTTGCAGATAAAGCTAATCCTCCAGCTACCCCTCCAGTAAAAAGCAATAGCTCTAAAGTTCCTACTGGCTTATTCATAAACTCCTTAGCTTTCCTCATTACAGTTTGATACAAATTTTTCATTTTGTTTTCCTTAGTCTTGTTTTGTTATTCTCAAGTGGTCTGGAAGGCTATTTATAAGTTATCTCCCCTGTACAGGGTATATAAAAGAAAGCTTTTTATACCTGAGCTACATTTAATCAAAATGGGAAAGGAACAACTGTATGACTTATTAAAAATAGGCCTCACAGAAGGAGAAGCTAAAGTTTACCTCTCACTAACAGAACTAGGCTCATCCACAGTAGGACCCATTGTAAAAAAAGCAAGTGTTGCTTACTCAAATATCTATGATATTCTTAACAGACTAATTGAAAAAGGCCTAGTAAGCTTTATTATTAAAAATAAAACCAAGTATTTTCAAGCAGCTTCTCCTTCAAATCTCATAGAGTATTTAGATAAAAAAGAGTCAGAGATAGTCAAACAAAAAAGCGAACTTAAAAAAGTAATGAAAGAACTTGAAAAGCTACGAGAATCAAAGTCACAAGGAGAAGCAGAAATATTTGTAGGCTTAAAAGGTCTAAGAACAGCTTATGAAAAATTATGGCCTGAATTTAGAAAAGATAAAGATGAAAACCTCTATTTTTACATTCATGATAAAGATTACGGAGAAAAAGCAGATTTATTCTATTTTAGTATTATTAAAATCCTAAAGAAAATCAAATCAAGGGGAATAGGTGATGAACAGTCAAGAAAATCAGTATTTATTAAAAAATTTAAAAATAAAAAATTTGCAAAGGTCAGATATGTTGACTTTCCTGTACCTGGAAATATAGAAATCTTTAGAGATAAAATGCTTATTATATCCTGGAGAGAGCCAATAATCGGAGTCTTAGTTACATCTCCAAGTATAGCTGAAAATTTTAAGCAGTATTTTGAATCTGTTTGGAAAATTGCTAAGAAGTAATTATTCAAATCTTTCTAATTCAAATTCTTTTAACTTCAATTCAAGCTCATCTAAATTTTCTTTTACTCCTTGGGTAATTAAACCTACAACTGAAAGTCCGTTAAGCTTATCCCCATCTCTAGATTCTGGCGCAGGCACAACCCCTAAACCTTCTTGAAGAATAACATCATAATCATCGGCTCTAATAAAGTAAGCAGTTCCAGGATAAGTAGCACCGTCAATCTCTACAACCGCTACTCTATTACCTATAACCTCTCCCCAAATAGTAGACTTTAAATTTTCAACTATCTCCCCTTGATATTTTGAAGGAAAAACTCTCTCATACTTTCTAGCTTCATACTTTCCTTTAAAGTCTCTATCTGTAACTCCTACCATTTTAACTCCTTAAGAAATAATTTCAAATTTTCCACTACGAACTTCCTTCATTGCAACTGGCTTAATCACATCTCCGTTATGGTCAAAACTAGTCTTCCCACCAACTCCTGGATAATTCCTTAAGCTATATAAATAATTCTTAATGCAAGTACTATCATCTCCATTACAGCTTTCAATTGCATCTGCTAAGATATGAACAGCATCATAACTATTTGCTGCTATAAATTCACTTTCTTCTCCATACTTATTTTTATATGGTTCAGCGTAGCTCCTTACACTTGGATTGCTAGGGTCAAATACCGGAACTGAATAAATTACTCCTTCTGCAGAATTTCCCGTTATATCAAATAATTCTGGAATTTCAATTCCAGGACTTGAAAAAAACCTTACAGTTAGTCCAAGCTCTTTAGCTTGTTTAAGGATTATCCCTATATCAGCCCCATAACCAGGAACATATATTGCATCAGGATTGATTGACTTAATTTTTAATAAATCTGTTCTAAAATCTGTTTCACCTTTATCATAACCTTCATTATAAATAATTTCTCCCTTTATCTTACTATATCTATCTAAAAAACCATCTTTATAACTTACCCCACTAGGAGCATTTACATAAAGAATTGCAGTTTTCTTAAACCCTAAACTATAAACAAGGTCAGCCATTTCAGAGCCATGAACAATTCCTGTTTCTCTATTACGAAAAACATAATCTCCTGCCTGCCTTATATCTTCTGAACCTGCTCCAGGCGTAAAGAGAATTACTTTATTTTCTTCTGTGATTGGGGCCATCCCCAAGACTTCATGAGACAAACTTCCAAAAATAATTGAAACTTTGTTTGAATTAATTAGTTTTTGAGCTGCAGATACAGCTTGAGTAGCATCTCCCTGTGTGTCTTCATAAATTATCTTTAATTGAAAGTCTTTTTCCTTATTTACTTCTTCTAAAGCAAGATCCATTCCATTTCTCTGCCACTGCCCATAAATTGCTAATTTTCCACTTAAAGGAGTAACTGCTCCAATTTCATAACTCTCTCCTTCAATCACCCTCCCAGTAGGAGCCAACACAGCTAGTAGCAACACCAGATTAATGATTAGCACTACAACGATTATTCCGATGATGATGTTAATTGATTTTTGTTTCATGTTATTACAGACCAATGACAAAAGTATATAACTATATGCTGTGGATTTTACCACAACATTTTTAAGGAATTAAATCGTGGAAAAACCATGGACCTTACAGAACTAGAAAAAATAGGACTAAAAGAAAAAGAAGCTAAGGTTTATATTGCGCTTCTTAAAAAAGGAAGCAGTCTAGCAAACCAACTTGCAAAAGAAACTAATATCTTAAGAAGCTCTATCTACGACTACTTAGATGTCCTGCTTGATAAAGGATTTATTACTTATACTATAAAATCAGGGAAAAAATACTTTCAATCAGTAGAGCCTGAAAAAATCCTAGATCAGTTTCATGAGCAGCGCACTCAACAAGAATCTGCTCTTAAAGCGATTATCCCCCACCTAAATAAACTAAAAGGTACAGAAAAAAAGAAAATCAATGTAGAAGTTTTTGAAGGTAAAGAGGGGCTAAAAAGCGCATTTTCAGCTGTCTTAAGAACAAACCCAGAAGAATTACTTGCACACGGTTCTTCCGGAGTAAGTTACAAGATTCTGCCATTTTTCATGGAGCACTGGCATAAACAAAGAGAAAAGCAAAAAATAAAAGTAAAGGCAATTTACAACGATGTTCCCCAAGCTAGAGAAAGAGTAATGCATGGTCCTAGAATTAAAACTGGGGAGATTAGGTTTCTTCCAAAAACAGGCGCATCTCTCACATCTATAATGATTTACAAGGATTATGTTCTTTATTCAATATGGGATCCAGAAAATCCAGTTGCAATCCAAATTCAAGGAGAATCCATAAATAAGATTCACAGAGAAGAATTTGAAATTCTCTGGAAACAGGCGAAACCCTAATCCAGATTAACCTTGCCATAAAAGCCTGTAGGCTTAAAAACTAGAATTACAAGCAAAATTAAAGCATATAGAATCTGACGTGCAGGCCCTACAATTGAACTCGGAAATCCAATAAACCTCAAGGGTTCTGGAAGAAGGACAAGGATAATCGTCGCAAGCACAGTTCCATTTAAAGTTCCCAATCCTGCAATTATCACAATGCTCAATAGTGGGATCAACTGCATTAGTGTAAATGAAGAAGGATCAATAAAAGTAATATAATGCGCATACAAACTTCCTGCAATACCAGCAAAAAAAGCAGCTATTCCCAAAGAATAAGTTTTCATTAAAAAAGCATTCTTCCCCATCACCCTAGCAGCAAGCTCATCATCCCTAATAGCCCCTAAAACCTTTCCAAACTGTGAATCAACAGTCCTCCTCATTACAAGATAAGTAACTCCTACAATAATTAAAGTAAAAATAAGAAAATGCAAATTGTCTGCAATAACAAACCCAAAAAAGCTTGGCTTAGGTATTCCTGGCAAGCCTAAAGGGCCCCTAGTAAGACCAGTCCAATTTAAAGTTACAGCATAAACTACAAAAGTAAAAGCTAAAGTTGCAAGTGCCAAATAATCTCCTTTTAGTTTCGAAGTAGGAAGCGAAAGTAACATTCCTGAAACAGCTGCTAAGATTCCTGCCATAATAAAAGCAAACCAAAACGGAAACCCGTGCATAACTAGCAATGCAGAAGTATAAGCTCCAATTGCATAAAACGCAATATGCCCTAAGTTAAGCAAACCAGTATAACCAATTGACAGCTGAAGGGACAAAGCTAAAATTAAGTAAATTCCAATTAAAATCAGTAAGTGGATAAAATAAGCTTCAATCACTTTCTGTCACCTCCTTTTTTAATTCCTAAAATTCCGTTTGGCCTGAATATTAAGAAAATAAATAAAATCACAAACGCAATTGCATCTTTATATCCAGAGGGAAGGTACCAGATGCCATAATTTTCAGCAAATCCAAGTAAGAAAGCACCTAATACTGCTCCAGGCCCACTCCCTATTCCCCCAATAATTGCAGCTGTGAATCCCTTAATCATTAGATTAGTTCCCATAATAGGCTCTAAATTCTGCTCCAATCCAATTAAAATTCCTGCAATTCCCGCAATTGCACTTCCTATTACAAAGCTCCAAGCATAAATCCTTTCAGAAGAAATTCCAATAATTTCAGATACATCCTTATTATCTGCCACTGCCCTCATTGCCTTGCCCATTCGAGTATACTTCATAAATGCAAATAACAATCCAAGCAAGATAACTGCAGAAATAATAATTATAATCTGTAGCGGAGTGATAATCGCCCCTGCAAATTCCTGTCCCTTAGCTACAGTAATATAACCAATAGTTTTTACATCCGCCCCAAACCAAATTAAAATTACAGACTCTAGAAATATTAACAGCCCCATACTCGCGAGAAGCAAAATTACCGGACTAGCTTTCCTATTTCTCAGCCTCTTATAAACTATAAAGTTCATTGCTTCTCCAAGTAAAGCTCCTAGTGCAATTGCAAGAAAAACCGAAATCCAAAAGTTCCACCCGGTTAGATTATAAAAGTAATACAGAAAATAAGCAGAAAACGCAATTGTAGAACCATGAGCAAAATGCACAAACTTACAAGTTGAATAAATCAGCGAGAAACCAGAAGCTACTAAAGCATAAATTGCCCCTGCAATTAGACTATTAACTAATAACTGTAATACTATGCTCATTTCATATCGCCTCTCTCTTCATTAGAAATTAATAATTTTTCTCATTAATAAAGTTAATGATATTAGTGCCTATCATCTTTTATCAAGTCCGCACGTCTTCCTAACTTTATCTAAGTAAGCGCCATAAGGCCTTCCTATTGCTCCATTAAAAAGAATTTGAGAAATCACAGATTTGTTTGCTTCCGCACTATCCACCCCTATACCCCTAGTTATAGCATAATAAATAGGAACTTGAAAACTTGCACACGCAATAGTATCTCCAACATACTTTTTAACTTCAGGCGTGCCTAATAAATAAACTTGATAGCCCATATTAAATCCGCACTTATCAGCCACTTCAAGTGCTAGTTTTTCTAATCCCTGCTCCCCTACGTTCATCTTTTTAAAAATCCAGTTCCTATACCAAGTATAAGGCGTTGCTGTAATGCAGTTAGGAAGGAAAACAGCCGCTCTTGTCCATAAATGTTCTGACCAGCTCATCCCCGCTATTCCTAACTCAATAGGGGCCATAAGAGCATATCCAAATGAATTTTGAGCAAAAGCATTTACAGAAGCACTGTATATTCCTCTTGCTGCTCTCTTGCCAAATTTTTTAGCAGCTTCCCAGTTAAGGAGTTTTGTTAGAGTCATCTTCCTTTTTTCTTGAAATTCTTTCTGCAAGATCTGCCCCCTTGCAAATTAAGTTGTAAAGTTTTTTTGTTAAATTTGGATGAGAATGTACTCTATCGCAAAATCCTATTAATTCATTATAATATTCTTCAAATTGGTCAGGTGGTGCTCCACTTCCACTATAAGCAGGAACTCTAAAAACAAAACTATGACCAAAATGTTCTCCAAGAAAATGTGCCTCTAAATCAAAATAATTTATTAGAAGACTATGTTTCATTAATTGCTCCATAAGAGTGTAATGATTCCTTAATTTTTTTGAGGTGATTTCCCCTTCCATAAAACTTCTAATATTTGGAATAAAAGAATTTTCTCTAGCTAAAAAATAAGCATCTACATTTTTACTATTTCCTTCTGAAGGGTGCCCAACAATCACTTGATAAAAATACTTACTTCTTGGATTTATCCAATTTATTGCAAGAGAGTTTGGATCTAACTTAGCTCCGACATCAGCAACAGCACCATCGTAATGAACCTTAGAAGTTAATCTGTGAGGTTGTTCGCATTTTCCTAACCCCTGTCTTAAATTTAAGAATGCTGCTACTTCAAAAATTAAATTAGGATTATAGGTGATTTGTTCAGAAGTAGCTTTCATTTTTCCTTTTTCCTTAGCTCTTCCCAATAACATTCCTTACAAGGTCTCTCTGTAGCTGCAATGTGCATGCCTATCTCGCTATTTCCAATATTAACAATTGCCTGCAGCCCTTTTTTCTCTGCTTCATTAAGCTGCTCTTGAGCAGCTTTACTAAACTCCAGCTCTACTAACTTCGTTGGAAGAGGATAAAACTCATCATCAGTAAATCCCCTAAGTAATCTGAGAAAATCTCCATATTCTCTCGTTCCTGATGCTTTTACTACCGCAAATCTTTCTTTTGCAGTATAATCTACTGTCCAGATTTCTTTACCTGCCATTTTACTCTTCCCTCACTAAAAAATCAGCATAGCATTTCCTAATAACTCTGCTTGATTCAGTATTCATACTCCTAGCCTGATTATACATTCCAAAAAAAGTAGGAAGCAACCCTTCACTAACCAACATTGCAGGATCATAACTCCTAGCTGATTCATTCAAATCTCCTACTTGCAAAGTTGCAACCCCTTTAGGCCCCCCCATATGATTAGTTACATGTTTTCCTTGTAAAGCACCAATTAAATGTGAAAATATTCCCTGATCTTCAGCATAACATTCAACATATGGTAAGCTACAGTTCTTAAAAAAATGCTCATTAAATACACTTAATAAACCAAGATTATACTTTCCTTCCAAGCTTACATCATCAAATCTCGCTATTAAGGGAAGATAAATTTCTCCAACAGGTCTATAAACTAAACCTTCTGCTTCTCTAACCCATATCTGATCATGAAGTAAGTACCTTTCATCTAAACACTCCTTAAAAGTCCCAGCTTGCAAACAAGTATCTTGTAAATCTCCTACTAGCTCTCTTAAAGTCACAGTTTTTACGTTTTTCATTTTCCATCTCCTCCAATCACTTCTCTGCCTTTTTTTGCAATTCTAGCTTCTGAATAATCGCAATGAACACATTCATTTATTAGTTCAACTAAAAATTTCCTATTATCAGCTCCAGGTGACTGTGATCCTTTAACACCCATGTCAAACATATAAAAATCTGCATTTGTTTCATCTTCTAAAGCTCTCATTGCTTCATTTCTTGCATGATAAGCTTCATCAGGTTGGAGATTCGCCAGATCTCTACCATCATCTTCATTCCCAATATCTTGAACTTCATATCCAATTGTATGAGTAATAGCGTAACATCTTTCACAATTTATTATGGCTCTTTGCAATGACATTTTCTTTTCTCCTAGAATTAAAGTTCAACTACCTGTCCATTTCTAATGGTTTTAATTACATACTCAAATTCAGGATCCCCATTACTGTTCATAGTCAATAATCCTGCAGCCCCTTGTCTGTTTCTAATTGAGTAAAGATCATTCTTAATACAAGTAGTATCTTCTCCACACTGCTCTATTGCCTCTGCAAGTATGAAAACTGCATCGTAAGATGTAGCTGAATAAGCTCCAGGTAAATAACCTAAATCAATACCAGCAGCATCAATCTTACTAAATAACTCTACAGCCCTAGGTGATTCAGGGTTAAAAGCTGCCTCAGCAAGAATTGCTCCTTCTACCTGTCCTGCATAATCACTTAAAATATCTTCAGCAGTTGCAAATTCAGTAGTATAAATTGGAAGATCAACTCCCATTTCACCTAGCTGTTTCAATGCAAGACCATAAGTAGCAAAAGTTTGAGTAGTCAAATAAATTGCATCAGGATTTGAAGACTTAATCTTTGTTATTTGAGATCTAAAATCATTTGAATCTGGTAATATAGACTCATCTACAGTCACGGTTCCACCATTAGCTTTAAATGTACTCTTAAAAACATTTTTTACAGCTTGAGAATAATCTGTCTGTTCAGATAATAAAGCTATTCTAGTGTCTCCTCTCTTAATAGCTTCTAAAGCTACCTTACTACCTGAAGTAGCATCAGAAGGCCAGTTCCTAAAAACATAATCTCCAGCATTAGTTACATCTGGACTTCCAGAACCAGTTGAAAAAAGAATTACCTTATTATCTTCAGCTATAGGGGCAGCTCCCAAAGTCTCTCCACTACAAAAACCACCCAATATTACCTTAACTCCATCAACATTAATTAACTTTTGAGCAGCTGTAGTAGCCTTACCAGGATCACAAACACCATCTTCATATATTATTCTTAATGGTTTCCCATCAATTCCACCAGCTGCATTTAATTCTTTAACAGCCATTCTAATAATTTCCATTGCAGGAGTTCCGTATGCAGAAGCATCTCCTGTCAAAGGACCTATAAATCCAATTACAACTTCATCTCCTTTAACTACCTTTCCAGTTGGAGATAAAACTGCGAGTAGTAAGATTAAGTTGATAATTACAACTACAACCACTATTCCGATCAAAATGTTAAGTGTTTTTCGTTCCATCTTGTTTTTGACTCCTTAATGATAGTCACAAAAAACGATATTAATATTTTATTCATATTATTAATATGTAGCATATTAATTTCCGAAAAGCTTAAATACTGCAAAATTTAGTAAAAAGGTATGAGACGTAAGTTAATCAAACAAGGAGTCAGTGGCTATACCATCTACGTTCCAAAGAAGTGGATAGATGAAAACAAGCTAGAGAAGGGCGACGAACTAGACGTAACTATCTCAGGCAAAGACCTGATTATCTCTATTAAACCTAATCAAAAAAAATCAGAAACCTCTATTAAAATCACAAACATTGTAGAATCATCTATTCGTACTTTAATCACAAATGCCTATCGTTCAGGATACGACAGAATAAAAATCTCTTTTAATTTCGCAGAACAGTTTCAGATTTTACAAAAAACAATTAAAACCAAGCTAATAGGGTTTGATATAATAAAAAAAGAGGCAAATTCTTGCATAGTTGAAAATATTACAGAACCCTCTTACGACCAATTTGACAATCTCCTAAAAAAAATGTTCCTAAACATTGAAGAGCTATTTAATATAACTAAAATACGCCTTACTAAAACAAAAGAAGAGCTAGAAGACTTCCAAGAAGTAGAAGAACGTATACAAAAATACGATAACTTCTGCAGGCGCGTAATATCCAAGCAAAAACTAATAAAGCAACACTCAGAATCATTTTGGACTTTTCTTTCAATAGTAGTCCACGCACAGAGAGAGCTAGTACATCTTAATGAATTCATTAGTAAAAATAAGATTGTAATATCAAAGCAAACTCTAGAAATTTTTGGGCAAGCTTACGAAATCTACAAGCTAATTGAAAAAGCTTACTACGAAAAAGATATAGATCTCCTCTCTGAAGTACATGAAAAGGAAAAAGATCTTACTTATAAAAAAGGATATTCTTTATTGCAGACTAAAAAAGGAAAAGAAGCAATTATCATTTCACACCTGCTTAACTGCGGCAGGCAGTTTTACCTTTCAAGTTCCCCCCTAACAGGACTAATTGTTTAACCATCGACAGTCTTTAGTTGATGTAGTGAGCTAATCTTTCCAAGTTAGTCTTGCTCTTTGGAAACCTTTTCTAAAGGTTTATTATCTTATAGGAATTTCTCCAAAACCAGGCACACTCGGTTGCCTTTTCTTAAGCTCTTCAAAAGCTTCTTTATCAGTAGGCTCATAAAAAGGGCCTACACTGAGCCCGGGCATTTCTTTCCTCTGCTCTCTACTCTGTTCTTTGAAGTGCTCTAATCTTGCAGCTTCCCTCCTAATCCTATTGTTTATGCTTCCTGCTTGCTCCCACAACTCTGCAGATACTTTAGGTTCTGAAGTAATAAAACTATAAGACCAATAATCAGGTTTTTTCCTAGTTGCTCTAAATACCGCCTGGGTAAGCCTATGGTCCTTCTTAGATAATATATCTTCTATATCTTCATACTTCACATGTCTGACAGCTTCTAGATCATTTGGATCAACTCCAATTTCCTTTATAGCTTCCCACACATTCATCGGTGCTTTCTGATTCCCCCCAATTCCCGCTTCCTGATCTCCTCTACTATCAATATATGCAGCAAAAGCCATTTTAAAATCTCCTTTCCTTTTTGTAAGATCAGTGAGGCCATCTTCTCTTTTCTGAGAATAATCCCACGGACAAAAAATATCTAACCATCCCCTTATTCTCGAATCTTCTCTGATGGTAGCTTCTGACATTGTGAGAAATCCGTCATACTTATTTTCATTCCAATGCCTCTGGATTGCAGCAACACAATAGTCCACCTCTGCCCAGTCGCCCTGATCTACAACTTTTGCTTCTAACTGGCTCACTTTCTCCCTGTCATTTGACATAACTACCGAGGCAGTGGCAACTGCTCCAACTAATCCAGCTGCAATTGCATATCCTTTTGACTTCTCCCATAAAGAAGGTTCTTCTGCTAGCGCCTTTAAATCCCAATAAAGATAAGCTGCTGATTTGTAAACTACATTATAATCAAAACTTAATCCATTTTCAATTATCTGAGCTAAAGCTTTTCTTTTAGTTAAAGGCAAAGCGATTTTAAATCTCGGATCTTTTGCAATTCCATCTGCAGCTCTCTTAACTGCTGCTCCAACTTTCTTCCCATCATACATTCCAGTATTTTCATCTAAAATAGACAGCCCAGTATCAAATTCAGTTACCTTCTTATTTTCAAAATCATACCTGAAAATTGGTCTTCCCCTAATAGCTTGAGCTAAACCCGCTACAAGTGCATAAGCTTCACTGTAATCGTCATATCTTGCTGCCTTTCCAGTAAATTGAGGATACAAAAATGGCTGAGTAACTTCTCTTCCTCCTCCAGTAGGGCTATAACTCAAAGAGATTCCTTCAATCTCATTGGCATTAGCCCAATCAGCTATCTTAACCTCCAAGTCTTCTCCCTTACCTCTAACAAGAATATTAGAATGTTTCAAATCTCTATGAAACATTCCTTGCCCACCCTTGACCCCTTCTCCATTATTAATTTCAGCTATAGTTCTAGCTACCTGACAATATATCTTCAAAGCTTCATCTACACTCAAAGCACCTTCTGCTTCGATCTTTTCTTGGACAGACTGAGAATTTGCAAAATATTCATGAACTAATACCGGCCCTCCAAAACCATAAGGTTTAGTTTGCTCTTGTGTAAAATAATCTAAAAGTCTAACTGCTCCGGGATGCTCTATTTTAGAAATAACTTCAAGCTCTTTCTTTGTAGTATGCCCTTTTTCAGCAGACTTTCTTCCTGTATAGGATACAATATCCTCCTTATCTTTATCTACTTTAGCGATTCTTATGTCTTTTTCAGGTCCCCACTCAAATGCATATAAACATCCTATGCCTCCAGTTCTAAAGTGTATTCCATCTCCGTAATTTCTTCCCTGATTTCTTAAAAGCTGAGCTACTCCTTCTCCCTTTAACGCTGTCTTCAAATTCTGCTCATTATTATAATCTTCACTCATTCTCCTTTTCCTCCAAAATTTTAATATTCACTTCTGCAATTGTACCTGGCTTCAAATTTTCTTCAAGAATTCTAGGTATAACTATAATACTTTGAGAGCCATGCTTGGCTATTCTCTTGACTAGTGTGAATTCATCTCCCTTAACCATTTTTACTCTCCCAGCCCATGTTAGTCTGTCCCCAATAGTGAGGCGGGCCCCCAATTCTTTTTCCAGAATCTATAATATACTGACTAAGTTCACTACCAGACATCTTAGTAAAATCCACTTCGCCCCCTACTATCCCTGCAGCAGTCTCAGCTGTGCTAAGCAATTCTAGCCACATATCTCTCTCTCGACAATGCTGCCGGCCAAGCACTGCTCCACCTAAAACAATTAATGCAGATGCAGCAACTGCAGCTGGTAACGCTAAGCTCTGCAAAGCACTTCTTAATTCTGATCTTCTTGTTTCATAACCATATCCAGAATTAATTGCAAGTATTTCGGCATCTTGAGAAATTCCAAGTTTCTCTTTTACTCTCGAATTATAAATCACAAATCCAGCTGAACCACTTAGCTCAGCCCTACAACCTTGTTTTTTTGCAGCCCTATTTGCCTGTCTTAACTGTGAATTAGATACTTCTAAAAGTATATGTCCTTCATCTCTTGCTTGTAAAATCTCATCTTTAAAAAAAGTATACGGGCAAGTTAACTTATCCGCAAAACTTCTTGGATTAAATTTTCTGTAATGTAAATCTCCATTTTCATCTTCATATAAATTAGCATCATTAAATACCCCATTTTCTCCTCTTGGCATTACTCCCACTAGTTTTGTGTTTAAGCCTTGACTCTGAATTGCTCTCTTAATTGCAACAAACAACTTTCCAGTACCTATCCCTAAGCTAATATGATCCTGGCTTTCTTGCAAAATCTCTTCAGCTTTCCTTTCCAAAGCTCTAGGAATATAATCAGTAAAGTCAATTACCTTCCCACCCAACCTCTCTGCAATATGCGCCTGTCTTTCTACAGCATCCCTTAAAATTCTGCTCCCTTCAATCTCTAATTCTAAATCACTTTTAGCCTTCCTATTCACCAAATTTACAACTCTAAGCTCACTATCTAGCCCCTGCCCTCGGATAGCTCTTAAAATCTCACCTACATAATTACCAGAACTAATTACAGATAGAGTATCTGCTCCTTCTTCTCTAGCTTTTTGTATGATCTCATACACGCCCAACTGCTTATGAGTAGAGCCTGTCTGCTTCTCAAAATCATATACTTTTATGTTTCCCTTAGCCATTTTACTTATACATTGGCTATACATATTGGGTTTTTAAACCTTTCTATTTGTAATTATTCAAAAGTGACAACAAATAGCTTAGAATCCAGTAATGTGCTCTAATCCTTCTACAGCTCTCTCGTAAGTCTCTACTGCCTTGTCTTTTATTACCTCTCCACCATTATAAGAAGGTAAAGAATAAATTCCTACTAACAATCCTAAAGAAGCGGCAGTTACTAATCCAGCTAAACCTTTCTTAATCCTTGCAGGCTGCCTTCTTATTACTTCAGGAATTCTCTTAGATTCTTCAATTCCTAATAAATCTCTATATAAATCCACAGTATATCCTATAACCCAACCTGAAAAAAATGATAAACCCACAGTCATTCCAGTACCAATTGCAACTTCCTTCCAGTCCCTAGCTCCAGAAACATAATAGATAGGAGGCATTGCTACTGCATTAAAAGCCATATTATATCCTATGTCATGTAATGCCTGAACTCCTGCTCTCGATTCATCAGTAATATTAAAATACTTTCTAGAAAGATCTCGTCCCTTGGTAAATACACTAGCCATCCCCAGATAACCTATCCCAGTCACAACTAACCTAGATTTAATAGCTACAGCATTAGTCATACCTGCCATAAATTTTTCATAAGGGGCAGCTATAGGATGAGCAGCTACTATCATAGCTGTTGAGTCCACTAAGTGTTTCTTTAGGGCCTCTTTAACTTTCCCCATTTTAACTCACCAAACCCTGCAAAATCTCAAAATCAGAATCTCCCCTATAGATCGGAACCACTCCTGTCTCATCATAAATGTTCCAATAATAACCTTCAGGATCTTGATTTAATTGGGTATGGTAAGTTGGATCTGAAACTATTTCTTTTATTCCATTACCAGTATCTTCTCCTCTTAAAATTTCTATTAAATTAAATGACCTGATTGTACGATTCCATTTTTTAGATACCACTAAATCATTTGCAGCGATAATTCTAGAAAGCCTATCGTTTGGTTGAATCATGGGAATAGGAGTAGAATGATATGCATCTAAAATCTGCACAAAATTATTTAGAGGTTTATATATTCCTGATTGATAAATCTCAAATTGTAATGGAGATTGAAATAAATGCAAGTTACGAGAAATTTTACTAGGTTTTCCACTAAACAATCCATTTGCTATAATATTTCTATCATAAAATCCTACTGCCACTAATCCCTCCATACTCACTTCTTCTGGAGCAAGCCATTTTCCTTCAAATAAAAATCCATCTCCTTCCACTAATTTAAAAAGAGGTACTTTTTCTCTCTCAATCATATTCCTGGCAGCTTCAATCGCCCCAAGATCTTGGAGCTTAGTCAAATCTTCTTTCTTTTTAAAAAAATAATCTATTAAGGACATTTTACCTCACTCTTCTTACATTAACTGCGTATAAAGCCTGACCTTCTTCGATATTTGCGAAAGCCTGCTCTGCACTATTATAAGGCCTGGGATCTCCAAAAGCAAAATAAATTTCAGGAAATTCATCTCCCAGACTTACAGAAACCATAGTACCATTAATCATTAAAGGATGAGTTTCAAGTATAGTGTCCATAACGATGTTCATTAATATATCTGCGTGAGTTCCTCTATCTTCTTTTGGAGCTTCTTCTGGCTCTTTCTTTTCAAAATACTTTTTAAAGGGATTCATTCTCTCCTCCAGCCTCCTTCAAGCCACACATTTGCTTAAAAAGTCCAGGCACAGATCTTTCCATCTTCCTCGTCGTCTTACAAAATTCCTCTACACCTTCATATAACTTAAGAAATTCTTCAAACGGATCTTCTCGGCCATAAACACTAAAAGTAAATTCATATGGAAGATCAAAAAGCTCTTTTCCCAGGGTTGCATAACCTGTAAAGGTTCCTTTGACTTCGAAACCAGCCCCAGTAATATAGACAGAATCAACTAACGCGGGAACTATCTCCTCAAGGCAGGCCATTTCCAATTGAGAGGGATTATCAGGATCTTTCATCCATGATGCTACTTCAGGGAACAATTTGTTTGCCGGAACACCTAAAGCCACTTTCAATGCTTCCTGAGGCTTAAAAGATAAATAAGCAAAACGAAAAAATTCGTGGTTTAGTTCTGTAAATGCCACACTTTTATCATCATCACTCCCTTCAAAAGGATTTGAATCTCCATAAACTTGTGCATCTTCTCCAAACTTTTTCATAAGATCCTCATGAATTTGCACATAACTCTTCTTATAATTTTCATCTGCCATTTTACTCTTTACCGCCTTCCAATACTTCTCTAAACACCCTGCTTAAGTCTAAATCAGAATACTGATCTTGCAATTTCCTTAAACGTCTTCCCACATATTCCTTACTTTCAGAAATATACCCTGCATGCTCATCTGGATTAACAAATGTCTGGTGATCTTTATCTATAACCCACCCAGGAATTCTATTTGCACTATATAAAAAACTCTTTTCAGGTTGAAAAATTCCATTTTCAAAGAAAAAATGCTCTCTTCTTGCAGTTCCAACTCTGCTCATCATAGAAACTTCATACCTATGCTCAACAAACTGCGCATGAGTTTCATCAAAGGCTACAAGGTCTTGTATTCCGGGAAACACTCCACAATCTCCACCCCCAAATGTCCCCCAATTAGACATGTAGGTTGTTGGATTGTCTAGTTCTTTTAAAATTTCAAATTCCTTAGAAAGAACTTTTCTTTCTGCTTCCTCTACAATTTGTTTCCATCTTTCCTCGTATCCTGCTATCGCATTAATTGCTTCTACAGTTTGTTCCCAATCTTTAGGAATATCTGTTATCTTAACTTGATTTATTATTTTATGACTCATTTTAATTTCAAAACTCTTCTGCTACATAATATAATTCTTGTTGAATTTCTTCTAATGCTGTTGCTAGAGCATCTGTAAATGTTCTGCTTTCTTCCTCGCCATCCATCTCTTGTAGTTTTCTAAGCTCTTCTGCTTCATCTCCAATAAAGTGTCCATAAAATTCTATATCCATTGATAAATGGTCAAATACCTGTCTTCTCATTCTCTGAACAGTTCTAGCAGTTTTTACATAATGAACAATTTCAGGGATCAGTGTCCAATTGTATTCAGGGGGAATTAAACTATTTATCTCTACTATACAATCATATACACAATGATCCACTCTTTCACGAGGAGATCTATTTCCCAGATAATCATTGAAATCCATTTTAATTTCCCTTAATCATAAAAAAAAGAAAAAAGAAAAGCTAGTTGATAGCAACCGCTTTCCCATTCTTAATAGTTTTAATTACGTAGTTAGCACTTGCTAAATCTCCGTTACCGTCTATAGTGATTACTCCAGATACCCCTGGATATCCTTCAACACTGTAAAGTGCATCTCTAATAGCGTCTGGATCTGTTCCTACTCGCCTCATAATCTCTGCAATAATGTGTACATTGTCGTAACCTTGAGGTGTACAAAGTGTGATCTCGTCACTTCCAGTTCTTGCCTTTAGATCAGCCTTAAAGCTACTAGTCAAAGGTGTGTAAACTTCTGCCCACATTATACCTTCAGCTGCGCTTCCCGAATCAGTTGCTAACTTCGGATCATTCCAAGCATCCCCGCCTAAAACAGGTACATTAATGCCCAGTTCCTTGATCTGCTTAAGTCCGTTTATACCAGCGTCAGTATAAGACAAGAAGTAAATCATATCAGGATCCTTTTGCTTGATCTTTGTAAGCTGAGTTCTCAGATCAGTTGCAGTCATTTCAAATTCTTCAACTTCTACAACTTTTCCACCTAAGTTCTCAAACTCATCTGTAAATACTTCCTGAATACCAAAGCACCAGTCACTTAAACAAGACATAATAGCAACATCTCTTGCTCCAAGTTCATTATATGCATACTGAGCTGCATACTTTCCTTGGAAATTGTCAGAAGGGTAGCTTCTAAATACATAGTCTCCAGCGTCAGTTATTCCCGGATTAGAGGAACACATTGAAAAAGCAACAGTTCCAGAAGATTCTGCTATTGGTGCAACCGCTAAAGTCTCTGAAGAACAAAGCCCTCCAATAATTACTGGCACTTTATTCACATTAACCAACTTATTAGCTGCATTAGAGGCTTCCTTAGGGCCACATTGGCCGTCTTCATAGATAACTCTAAGTTTCTTGCCATTGATTCCGCCGGCATCATTAACTTCTTTAACAGCTAATTCAATACCTTCTCTAGTATTCTGACCAATTGTAGAGATATCCCCCGTCAAAGGCATAATTGCTCCAATCACTACCTCTCCACCGCTTTCTGAAACTACTTTTCCAGTAGGTGACAAAGCAGCAAGCAATAGGATTAAGTTCACAACTACAACTACAATCACTATTCCGATCAAAATGTTAAGTGTTTTTCTTTGCATTTTAAAATTTTTTTAAAGCTCGAAAATCAGTTTCTTGATTTTCGTTGTTTTAGTTTATTTTTCGAAAGTCATTAACTCCCGATTTGTTCTCCTTGCCCAATAGTTACAAAATTCGGTATTAATATCTAACTGATATTATTGATATCAGTGATATCAATCACCATAAAGCTTAAATAGGAGCAAACTCTGATTTTAGTATGGGCGAGCGAAAGCTAATCAGGCAAGGTGGAGGCGGATTCACTATTTATCTGCCTAAAAAATGGGTAAATAAAAAGAACCTTAAAGAAGGAGACGTAGTAAAAGTCACAGAAACTGACACTGCCTTAATAATTGGTGCAGAAGTCAAAGAAAAACAGGAAATCACTCTAACTCTCAACGATGAAAACAGACAGGATATCTATCCCTTACTCACACATGTATATAGAAAGGGGTTTAATAGAATAAAAATACAGGGCATTTCTGCTTCTGATTTAAAGAAAGTAAAGCAGATTGTAAATGACCTCCTTTTAGGATTTGAAATTACAGAAATAAAAAAAGATTATTGTAAAATTGAAAATATTTCAGAACCTTCAGAAGGAAAATACGAAACAATTCTTAGAAAAGTCTTCTTGTTAATAACAGAAACTCAAGACGCAATCCAAGAAGAGTTCAGTAAGAGTAAGTATGATCCTAAAGAAATCCAAGAACTAAGAAACCACTCAGACAAATTTATATTATTTTGTAGAAGATTATTAGTAAAAGAAAAGCACGAAGCAAACATTACTCTGGAATGGGAGTTACTAACTTTTTTAATGCACATACAACACGCTTATTATTACTTATATAAATATGCAGCAGATAATAAAATTAAGATAGACAAAAAAACAATAAGTTACCTAGATGAACTAAAAAATTACTTTGAATTCTACTCAGATGCTTATTTTAATAAAAATATCAAAGCAATTCATAAAATCAATAACTTAAAGGAAAAATACCAGTTTGGTTCTTGTTTAGCTTCAATTGAAAAATCAAAAGGAAAAAACTCTGTAGTTTACTCTTATATTCGGGAGCTATTCAGATTAATGCAAATAGGTGCCTCTCCGATTTTGTCTTCTATTATTCACTACTAGATCCAAAAGCAGCCCACATTTCATTAGCCTCTATTCTCTCTTGCCTTAACTTTTCTGCTCTTTCTCTGAGTTCCCTTGCATGTCCCTTCTCTTCCATAAAATCTTCAGCTTGCCTATCCCACTCTGCTCTTGCTTTACTAGCATTTACCCCCCTATTTACTCTCGCAACTGCACAAGAACCTCCTCCCCCCAAAGAGTAATCTAACAAGATTCCACTATAAGGGTGAAATTTTCCCAATTGCTCTTTCAAATCCCCATAACTTGCACTTGCACGAGATTCTGCATCTCTTGGATCAATTCCTGCAGCATAAAGTGCTTCCATAGTTCCTTTTGAGTCTAACATTGCAGCTAAAGTTAAAACCTCATCATCATCATACCCCATCTTACTTTGGTTAAACACAAAGTCATAACCATCATAAATTCCTCTAGCCTCAAAAGACTCACGAGTATCTTGAACAGATGAACTATTTACAAAGATAGTTATCATGCCACTTACCCTACCTTCTTCTATTTTTTGCCTTAATTTCTGCCCAGTTAAATAAGAACTAGCTACTCCGCAACCCACCATAGCAATTATACTCGCGGCCGCTGCTCCTGCTTTTATCACTGGCCCAACTCTAGTTCTTTCATACAGTTTAATAGCCTTCTTTAAATCCCTTTTAGCATCTGTGGAATTTAAGTATCTTTTTTTAGGATCAAACCTAAGACTTTTTGTTAAAAACTTCCTAAACGCAAATGGAGCCTCCTTAACATACTCTTCTAACATCGTGTCTGCACTCACTTCACTTTGATTGATAACAAGCCCCTCCTCCATGCCTTTCCTCGGATAACTTCCTGTTAAAAGCCTTCCAACTAAAGCTCCTTTTGCATAAACCTCACTTCTAGTATCAAGATGACTAAGTTCCTTAAAACACTCATAAGCTCTTGTTTCAATCTCGCCCAGATTATCTCTTGGATTTTCACTCCTCCTTCCAGGTGCAAAATAAGTAGAAGTTCCAAGATCAGTAACTCTTGCTTCTGTTCTATTTCTTACTGCAATATTTTCTGGCTTCCAATCTCCATGGATTCTCCCCTTACTTTCCAAGTATTCTCCGGCATTGTAAATTCCCTGAATAATGAATATCTTTTCTCTCTGACTTAGATCATTAATTATATCACAGAGAAAAGTCTCTTCAACTGGCATCAAAATATACTCTCCTATGATAAATCTTGGCATTAAGTTATGTGCAGCTGCTTCTAAGTCCAATGACTCTTTCTTTAATTCTCCCTTCAAATTAAGATTTCTATAAATCTCCTGAGCTTCTGCTATCTGGGTAGGCGAAATCTTCTTTGCCGCATAATTTGCTCCAAATGAATCAGTATATTCTTGCACTCCCTCGTCAGACCACGCCCCCCTACCCAACTCCCTTCCAGTAGGGGTATATCCCAATATTTTAAGTAAATCTTTACTCATCTTTCTCCCCCTCTAGCACTTCTAGGGTAATTTCAACTACAGTGCCAGGAGCTAATTTATCTTCGAGAACTTTAGGTACAACAATTATTGCTTGATTGCCGTGCTTAGCAATCTTTTTTGTAATCCGGTATTTTCCCTTAGCCATTTTACTTATACATTGGCTATACATATTCGCCCCTTATAAACCTTACTATTTGTCATTATTCTAAAGTAACAACAAATAAAGAATTAGCTATCCTTCCATCTCTTAAGTCCAGGAATAACATGCTCAGCCATTTTCCTTGCTTCATCTTGTTTCATTCCCATCTTTTCAACTGCCAGTTTAATCATTCGCTCAATCCACTCATCTTTAGATATTTCAGAAGTAAATTTTCCTTGCTGATAACAGTATCTACAATATTCTTCACCCTTACTTCCATCCTCTTCACTACCAAAATCCTCTGTCTCTTTCATGGGCATTCCGCAACTCTGACAGATTTTAGCTTTTTTAAATTCCATTTTAAGGTGCAAGCGCGGGCCGGGACTCGAACCCGGGAAAATCTGCTCTGCAGGCAGACGCAGTAGCCGCTGTGCCACCCGCGCATATCTCCCATTAGTTTTCGGCAGTTTTAAACCTTATTATTTCCCATAGTTCTTCTCGAGAAACTCAATAATCTCGTCCGATTCATACATCATGACTAGCTCATCTGTGTCAATAATAAAAGGTGTCTGATCCTTTCCTCCAATCTTCTTCAAAAACTCCCTCTTACTTTCATTAGTTACGGGCGCAGTAATAGAAACAAAATCAATACTTAGCTCAGTAAGCTTTTCCATTACCTTCTTACAAAATGGACACCCATCAAACTGCCATAAAATTATCATCTTGTATTAATTAAAGTGACTCCGGCAGGACTTGAACCTGCGACTTCTAGCTCTCTTCCGTTCTTCCTTGTTTTAGGAAGGCTTATTGATAGAAGGCTAGCACTCTATCCAAACTGAGTTACGGAGTCTTGAGAAAAGGAAATAAAAGGACATTTTAAAACTTGCCTTTAGATGCCAGTAAGGGAAGATTTTACAGAAGAAACCGTTAGGTGCCTTGTGTACATACATAGTAAGTATTAATCTTAATAAATAATATGCCCGAGGAGATAGATACATATATGATAAGTATAATAATACTTTAGACTTACAAGTATATGCATTCAATATAACTTCCTTTATAGATTAAATAAACATAAAAGATAAGTAAAAATACATATATGATAAGATTTATAAATGCTATTTTACATATATGATAAGTATGGGGAGAGTTAAAAAGAGGGATAAAGTAGCTAAAGAAATAGCTCAGATAAGTAGGGAAGTAGTAGAATGCGAAAAAAACAAAAAATACCTTCTAAAGCATATAAACAAACTAAAAGATAAGCATCTTAAAGGGGACCTACTCTACACAGAATATGAATCCCACCTTTCAAAAGAACTCGAAGGAAAATCTCTTCCAGACTGGATTGAACACTACGACGACTTCCTTTCTGAATCAAAAAATAAAATTCTAAAGCTTGAAAAATCAATAAAAAAATCCCAAAACTTTACTAAACTCTCTTATATTTTTGTTTTCCTAGTTGTAATCCTGGGACTAGTCTACCTCTTACCAATTTTTACAGGATTCATAACTTTTGTGCCACCCACACCCCCTACACAAACAGTAATAATCCATCCTGCTTCTACAATAATAAACATAAGTATTGACGACTACGCTTCAAATAATCTCGAAGGATTCAAATGGAATTGGAACTCAACTAACTACTCTTTCTATGACTCTAGCCTATATTTAATGTTAAACCTAGATAATAATGCAGAAATAGGAGAAAATTCAAGTTATGCAGTTGATGTTTCAAAGTATGGGAATAACGCAACTTTTGGCGCAGGCAGTGCAGCACCAAGCTGGACCACAGGAAAGTATGATGGAGCATTAGACTTTGATGGAACTGCAGACTTCCTAAGGGTTGACGTAAGCAATGACTGGACATTTAATAGCGAGATTACAGTTTCAGCCTGGATAAAAAAAGACCAGGCAGGTGGAGGAGGATGGATAGTAAGTAGATGGTTAGATACAAGAGATTCTTTTGCACTTGTATTAAGAGATACAACTCAGGGAAATTTTAGCCATTTTAAAATTTCAAACAGTGGAGACGGAACTACAGAAAGAATACTTAGTGGAGCAACTCAAGTTAATGATACTGAATGGCATCATATTGTAGGAACATTCAATGGAAATACTCAAATGATGTATGTCTACCTAGATGGAATACAAGACCGCTCAGGATCTACTCCCTTCACAACATTTTATTCAACTCGAGATGATATTTACATTGGACTCCTACAAGGAACTTTTTGGTTTGATGGCAAGATAGATGAAGTAAGAATCTACAATCGCTCTCTTTCTGCAGATGAGGTCTGGCAACAATATTCAAGCAACTTGAAAAGATTCAACTCCACTCTCTTATACTTCTATTCAAATCAGTCAAATCTAACAATAGGAAAAACCTACACCTACCAAGGTTGTTCCTTCTACGACTCTTCAAGCGTCGAATGCACAGAAGTTCGCAGCTTATCTGTAGGTCAAGAGATAAGCGCATGCACAAACCTGAACATATCAAACACTACTTATGTACTAACTCAAAACATATCTTCAGCAGAAACCTGCATCAACATAACAGCCAATAACATAACTCTAGACTGTCAAGGATACTGGATCAACTACTCTTATGGAGGCATACGGGGAAGCGGAATTTACACCAAAGATACTGAAAAAATTACAGTGAAAAACTGCCATATTACAGAGGGCACAATAACGCAGACCAGTAAAAATGGTGTATGGCTTAGAGAGTCAGAAAATGCAACAATTATCAATAACACTATAATCACTATCGGGACCTCTAGCTCAAATATCATGTCAAGCGGAAAGTATAATAATTTGATTGGAAACAAAATCACTACTCTAGGATCAGCCACATCAATATACCTGGCCGCAAACAGCCATAATAATCTCATAGAAAACAACAGTATAACAAATCAAGGAACTACTAACGCAATAAAGGTAGATTCAGATAATAATACCCTAACAGGAAATATTATACTTACTGGAGTAGATAGCTGTGATGGGATGGATCTTTCCGGCTATGGTTCAAACATATCAAACAATAAAATAAAAACACTAGGTTCAACAAGCTCTGGCATGTTCATCAAGACTAAAAATACCTTGTTCGTCAATAATCAGATTATAACCTCGGGAAGCGATGGGTACGGTCTAAGAATAGAATCTGGAACAGATAATAATATATTTATAGATACTATTATTTCCACTTCAGGCCCTTTTGCGCGAGGAATATTTTTTAGATCAAGCCCAGATCCTAAAAACAACACATTCAAAAACGCAATAGTGAATACAAGCGGCGATACATCATACGCGCTCTATTTGGGAAACGCAGAAAATAATACATTTACAGACAGTTCATTTAATGCTAGTTACGCTGGAACTGCAGATATTTATGTGGATACAAGCTGTGCGGGAGAGTTTAACTTCACAAATGTAACTTTTTCAGAATTGGCCCATATGACCAATGCCATAGGAATTATTAATGTCCATTGGTATTTTGATGTAAATGTGAGCAATACTACAAAAGAATCAGTTGAAAACGCGCAGGTCATTCTTGAGGATATAAATGCAAACCAAGTAGTTTCAGAGCCTACTAATTCAGACGGAAGAATTCCAAGAAAAACAGTTCTAGACTATTCTGAAAACTCCACAGACTCTTTTAAATCCAACTTACATACTCTCAGCATAACTGAATCAGGTTATTCAAATTACATAAACTCAAGCGTGAACATTTCAAATAACTTGCTATTAAACATTGAAATGCAATCCGGCCTTTCTCTTCCACAATTAAACTTCACCTACCCCACCCCCCCAGATTATACAGAAGCTATAGGAATGAGCGCAGAAATAAACGTAACTATCTACGGGGAGTCAATTTCCAATGTAAACTTCTCGTGGAATGGGACTAATTATTCATTTTATGACAAAGACTTAGTTTTGTTTCTGAACTTTGACAACATTACAGCTATTGGAGACAATAAAACCTATGCTATAGATTCAAGTAGGTTTGGGAATAATGGAACATTAATCAATAATAGTAAATTAGTTCCAGGTAAGTATGGTCTTGCAGCAGATATGGAAGCTAATATTTTCGGAGCTGGACCTCAGAGTATCGTAAGAATTGATGACTCCAATAGTTTAGATTTAATTGATAATTTTACAATAGTTGCATGGGTAAGAAGAAAAGCTCTAGGAACCACTCCAGCAGTGGTATACTCCCATATAAATTCCCCAGCACCTTACTACGGAATTAACTTTATTGCAGGTTCTGCATTAAGTCCCAATCTCTCATTTTATAGCAGTGGAAGCGGTACTCCCCGCACTGTTTTTGCTAACCGAACAATTCAGGACAATCAGTGGCATCATGTTGCAGTAATGTATGACTATCCTAGGGCATATTTCTACTTTGACGGAGAATACGCAGGAATGGGGGGGCAGGCCCAAGGTTATCCCGATAAATCAAATAATTATGCCTTCATAGGGCATAACCCTCTTGCTATGTACTCAAACGCATCAATTGACGAAATCAGAATCTACAATCGCTCTTTAACAGAGACGGAAATTAAGCAGCTTTATCAAGGCAACTTGAAAAAGATAACCAGTACTTACTGGGAGTTTTATGCCAATCAAGCTATAAAAACCGGAAACTACACCTATCAAGCCTGCGCTTCAAACTTTGCAGGAACTGACAGCACAGAAGTCCGCCATTTGAACATTACATTCACACAAGGAATAACTCCGGACGCAGAAATATCTTCCTGCCAGGAACTTGATCAAGCAGGATATTATTATGCACTTACACAAGACGTATCCTCAGGTGGAAACTGCTTTAACATTCTAGAAGACGGCATCACACTAGACTGTCAAGGGCACAGTATAAATTACGCAACACTCGGAATCCATGGTTATGGGGTAAACCTCACAGACCACAACTTTGCAACAGTAAAAAACTGCAATATAAATGAAAAAACAGCTGGATCCGCTAAACACGGAATATATCTCAGCAACACAGATAATAGTGTAATCTACAACAACTCCATATCCACAATAAGCTCACAAAGCAATAACATACATTTTGGGATCACTTCCTGCTTCAATAATAACATAAGCTTCAATACAATGAACACGACAGGCGCTTACGCAAATTCCATTTACCTGAGTTCACTATCTTCAGGAAACATTATTGAAAACAACTCAATTGAAACAAGAGCTTCTTCAATTTACATAAACAGCGCAAACCAGAACACAATTAGGGGGAACAGTATGAATTCATCTGAACAAAGCGGTATAGGGATGTATGGTCAAATTCAAAATAGTTTCAATCAAATAATAACCTCTGATAATTTAGTTGAAGGTCTACCAGTAAACTACACTTATAATAAAAACAATTTAGTATTTAATAAAATTGACTTCACTCAATACGGACAGGTTATTTTCGGATGGTGTGATAATATACAAATAACAAATTCAAACTTCTCTTCAGATGGCCTCTCGCTCCACCAAACACACAACTCTCTTATAGAAAACAATAATATTACTTCAGACAAAGGTTTTGGAATAACTATCGGGAGTCACTCAACAAACAGTAAAGTAAATAATAACACCATTAGAATTTATGGGCCCCAATTATACAGAAGAAACATCCATACAGAAAATGCTGCTTATCCAAATATAATAAGCAACAACACACTAATAAATGAAGTATACACAGGCTCTGCAATTTACCTCCTAGGAGATACGTACTCAAACCTAACTGATAACAAGATTACTACTCTAAATACAAATGCATACGGACTAAACCTTCAAAGTTCAATAAACACATTTGTAAGTAGAAACAACATAACTGCTTTAGGAGAAAACAATGCAGGAATTTACATTTGGGGAGGGAATTTAAACAAGATACAAGACAATAATATTACAGTCACTAACTCTATCAGTGAAGGAATCTCCTTAGGAATAACCAACAATAATAACTTTACACGAAACAACATAATCGTAACCTCGCCTAGCACCGCTATAAATTTTTACTCTTCAACCAGCTCTAATACTTTTTCAGAAATAAATATCCAATATACGCAGGGTGGAGCTGTGGTTATAGACTCTGGATCCCCTTCCTTTTCAATATCAGATAGTATTTTCAACACCACTCAAGGAGGAGACGCATTACATGTAGAACAAGATACAACAGCAGGCACCTTTAACTTCACCAACGTAACCTCCCTCAATAAAACCTACTGGGGGCCAGGCTCCATATTTGGAACAATGTACACCCACCACTACATGCAGTTTAATATAACAAACTCAACTCAAGACACCTTAGAAAATGCAAACAT
Organism: archaeon; assembly: GCA_043815245.1. Lineage (GTDB taxonomy): Archaea > Nanobdellota > Nanobdellia > Pacearchaeales > GW2011-AR1 > JBDRJD01. The sequence continues at coordinate 9,563 of JBDRJD010000015.1, read as the reverse complement.
AACACTCTGGAACAAAGATGGAAAGTTAATTTTCACAGAGCTTACAGACGGTGAAGGAACAATTCCTAAAAAAGCAATCTTAAGCTACTTAGAAAACAGAACAATCAGGCTAAACTACTCACTGTTCACACTAAATGTTTCAATGCCAAATTATGAAAATTATACCAATGCCACAATAAACCTCACAGACAACAAATTTTTCAACATCCAGTTAGAAAACGGAATAGAATCAATTGATGCCCCGAAATTAAAATTCGTCTGGCCTACACTCGAAGACACCACTAAAATACAAGATAATAACACAGAAATAAACGTAACTATCTACGGAGAGTCAATAAAAAGCATTAACTGGAGTTGGAATTCAACTAACTACTCTTTTTTCGACAAAGACTTAGTCCTATACCTAAACCTAGATAATAACACTGCAATAGGGGAAGGAGATTCATTAGCAGTAGATTCAAGTGAATACGGAAACGACTGCACATTCCAAGACAATGCAAAATGGAACTCTTCTGGAAAATATGGCTCAAATCTAGAATTAGATGGAACACTTGATTACCTCAATTGTGGTAATGATGCAAGTTTAGGATTAACAAATAAAATGGCTTTATCAGCATGGATAAAAACAGGTAGGCTCGGAACGCCAATGAGAATAATCAGCAAAGATAGCTACCCCACCCCAAGTTATAGAGCTTATTTATTACAAATCGGATTTGTTAATGAGATTAATTTTGGAGTCTTCAAAGCAAGTTATGTTGGAATTGCAAGTACAAAAACAGTAACAGACAATCAATGGCATCACGTTGTAGGTGTAAACGACGGAACTAATTTAATTATCTACATTGATGGAATTAAAAATGCTTCATCTCCAGTTGGGGGTGCTTTTGATAATTATCCTGCAGATTTGTACATAGGAGCATATTATCAGAGTGGAATACAAGGAGAGTTTACAGGATTAGTAGATGAAGTAAGAATCTACAATAGAAGCCTAACAGAAGATGAAGTCTGGCAGCACTACCAAAGTAATTTAAAAAAATTTAATTCAACTTACTGGGAGTTTTACTCTAAACAAAATCTTGCAAGAGGTAACTACACCTATCAAACTTGCGCTTCAAATTCAGCTGGCATCAACTGCACAGAAGTTCGCTACCTAAACTCAACTTATGTCCCATTTACACCCCCTCAAATAAACTTCACCCCCCCAACCCCTCCAAAACACTACGAAACTAGTGACTTGAGCACAGAAATAAACGTAACAATCACTGGGAAAAATATTAGTAATATAACTTGGAACTGGAACGGAACAAATTATAGTTTTTATGATGATAGTTTGGTTTTGCATTTAGATTTTGATGATTTTTATGGATTTGATGTTGGTTCAAATTTAAAAGGATTTTGGCATTTTGATGAAGAAAGTGGAAATCTATTTGACCATTCTGGAAATGGAAATACCTTGACAAACAATGGTGCAGAGTATACTGCTTCTGGGAAACATGGAAATGCTTTAAATTTTGTTAGGGCAAATGGAGATGATTTAATTCGTAATGATGATGATGACTTTGAACCTGGAGCAAATGAGCCATTTAGTGTGTGTGGATGGTTTCAAACAGATTTAGCAAATACACAACAAGTTATTGTTTCAAAACAAGATGCTACAAGTTACGATGGATGGGCTGTATGGCTATGGAATAGTGGTCAATTATATTTTCAAATAGATGAAGGTGCTGGAAACTCAAGAACTTATGGTGCTACAACAACAATAGATGATGGAAACTGGCATCATTTTTGTGCAGTAAGAACTGCAGCAGGATTTCCTAATGTTTATGTTGATGGACATAATGATTATTCTTCTAATGTTGGAGGCAATATGGCGTCTGCAATTACAAATACAAATGCCTTGAAAGTTGGAGCGAGAGATAGTGTTTCTGAATATAATTTTGATGGAACAATAGATGAAGTAATTTACTTAGATAACACTGCTTTAACAGAAAGTGAGATTTTAATGTTAAATAATTCTAAGATTCCTTCTGATAATAGCTTATATAGTAATGATGTTAGAATATGGACTGTATTCGGTCCATATAATGCAACTGGAAAACATGATAGTGGAATGAATTTTGACGGAGGTACTAGTTCAATAAATAGTACGTTTTTTATTCAAGATAGTCCAAGTTTAGATATAACAGGACCAATTACTTTAGAAGCATGGGTTAAACCAACAAGTTATCCAGCAAGTCAGGCAAGAATTATAAGTAAAGGAACAGATAAGTATATTTTATTTTATGGTTCAACTGGAATACCATACATGTATAATGATGGTTTATCTGAAACTACAGTTGCATGGAGTTCTGCATTACCTCTTAATGAATGGAGTCATATTATAGGTACATATAATGCTACTGATATTTGTATTTCAGTAAATGGTGCTTCATTAAAATGTGATTCTTCTACTGGTTCTATTAGTACAGATGATGATGTTCTCACTATTGGTTCTTATAAAGATGGCGCATTTGAAATGAATGGTTCAATAGATGAAGTAAGAATCTACAATCGCTCTCTTTCTGCAGATGAAGTCTGGCAACATTATCAAAGTAATTTGAAGAAACTCAATTCAACTTACTGGGAGTTTTACACTAGTCAGTCTCCAGTAAATGGAAATTACACCTACCAAGCTTGTGCTTCAAATCCAGGAGGAATAAACTGCACAGAAATCCGCTACCTAAATATATCACACACTGCAATTCCCCTAGAAATAATTTATGTGTCCTCAATACCCTCTGTAGCGCCTTCAGCAGGCTCTTATAGAACTTTAAGTTTTTCAGCACATGTATACGACCAAAACGGAGTGAGCAATATTGATACAAATAGTGTGCGGGCTAACTTGACTCTCGGCGTAGAAACCCCTAGAGAAGACCTCCAATGCGAATACATAGGAAATTTAAATCAACAAACAGCAAACTTTTCCTGCTCAGTAAACATGTGGTATTGGGATTCAAACGGAACCTGGATAGTAAAAGTAACTGCTTTAGACCTAGAAAGTCTAAGCGCTGTAAACAGTTCAACTACATTTTTATACGGAATCACGACTGCATACGAACTATCCACAAGCCTAGTTGATTTTGGCTCATTAATTGTAGACCAAATAAACGCCTCTGCGGGCCCAGTAATGCTAAACAATAGTGGGAACTTTGAAGGAATAATAATAATAAATGCAACTAACCTTACAGGTGAGACAAATCCTTCAGACTACATAATGCCAGAAAACTTCAGCATCTCAGGTAGATCAAGAACAGTAATATTTGGAGAATCAGATATTACCGACTTTCCAGGAACTCTAAACGACACCTACTTAGATATAAGCAACTCCACCCACAATAATCTAGAAACAATGAGTATCTGGAGCTGGTCATGGATCGCCCCCCACAAGATTTCAAACACAATCTTAATTAAATCAGATATTACCGCAATTCCGCAAGGTGCAAATATAACTCGTGCAAGATTAGAACTATTCCAAGTAGATGCATATACTTCTGACTCAACACAAACTAATAATCAAACCACAACTATCCACCCAATAATAAATAAAAATCCAGTAATACAAGAAGCAGCAGGGTTCAATTCTTCGGCTGTAGAGCTTTGGACAGCTGTTCCACCAGACACAGTTCAGAACGACTATCCTCTAGCCCTCGCAGATATCGGCCAGGCAGAAGATTTAGTGGTTGTAAACCTATCAAACGCTACACGCGGATATGATATAACAAAAATGGTTCAATCATGGATAGATGATCCTTCCTCAAATCGCGGACTATTAATAAAAGGGGGTGAAACAACAAGGCAAAATGGATACATGTTTGCAAGCTCAGAAAACCTAAATACATCAATCCGTCCAAAATTAATTATAACTTACGAAACCGGGGCCCAAGGAGAAGAATGTAGGATTGATAACACGCTCTCAAACTTGCAAAAAGTGAATATAATAGACACTTACTTGCCAAGAGGAAACCTCAGTCTAGGGGGCCAAATAGGAAGAGAAGAAATTTATTACTGTATACGAAAAGTTCCATCTGGGCTAGCCCAGCAAAAGTATTCAACAGTAAACGGCTGGAATATCGAAATTACAATCGCCCTAGTAGCAGTAACAATAAGAAGAAAGAGGAAAAAGAAAGATAACTTAAAAAAAGCAATAGATCTTCTCACGGAAGAGTTAAAAGGAAACATAGAAGACAAAGAACAGATAATCAATTTATTAACTTTAGAAAATATTATCTTAGAGAAAAAACAAAGACTAATAAAACAGATTTCCGGTCTAGAAGAATCTAAGACAGAAATAAAAATTCCCATAAATATTTTTTCAGCAGATCTTGGCGCATTAGAAGTTCTCTCTAAATATCTAAAAGAAAATCTAAATCTGAGCTACAAAGAAATATCCAAACTCCTCGACAGAAATGAAAGAACAATCTGGTCAGCATACAGCAAAGCAAGAAAAAAGATGGAAGAAAAGCTAAAGGTAGACAAAAAACAAATTACAATAAACATCTCAGAGCTTGAAAGTAAAGATCTAACAGTTCTTGAAGCTCTGATATTATCACTAAAATCAAAAAACTTCAAATACAGTGAAATTGCACGATTACTTAATAGGGATCAAAGAAATATCTGGACCATTTACTCAAGAGCAGTAAGTAAAACTAAAGAGAAACATTTAAAAACTAAAAAATCTTAAAACTAACATGAAAAAAAGAGGGGTAGGTAAGCTCAATTTACTTTTAATAACAATTGCAGCAATAATCGTAATTGCTGGGGCTTACATTGGCCTAAACAAAATTACCGGTTATCAAGTTGCCACAGATGTACAGCTAGAAATTGGCTGTGGAAACCCTGGGCAAATAATTTATGTTTCTTTACCATCTACAGTGTCCCCTTTTGCAGGAACTTTTAGACCAATAAGTTTTAGTTTTCATGCTTATGACCCAGATGGAGTAGACTGTATTGATTTTACAACAGCTGAAGCAAATATGACTCGAGTAGGAGAAGCAGTAAGACAAGATATTTTTTGTGATAATCCAAATAATATCTCAGACTTCATAGCCAATTTTTCTTGTACAGTTGATATGTGGTATTGGGATTCAAACGGGGCCTGGAGAATAAACGCTTCAGTAACAGATGACTCAGGAATGATGATAAACGATACTGTCTTATTCACCTATGGAATAATTACTTCATATGAAATTTCACCTACACTAGTCACTTTTGGCTCCCCATTATCAATTGGAAGTGTTAATCAGATACCAACTGATCCAACAACAGTAAATAACAGTGGAAATGATGTAGGAATCATAGAGATTAATTCATCTAATCTTACAGGAGAAAGCAACGGAGACTATTATATATGGCCAAGCAACTTTACAGCTAGCCCAAGTGCAGCAACAGTATGTACCTCTCCAAACCAGCTTCAATGGAGCTTATGGACTGCTACAGGAGTATACCTAAATAGAGGGAATCTTAGCCTAAGTCCAACAAGTGTAGGGTGGAATAGAACATACTACTGTATGCCCCAAGTGCCTGCAAACTTGATTCCCCAAGTATATTCAACCACTGAAACAGGAATTCAGTGGGAAGTACAACCAAACTAATAAAATGAAAAAAATAATTTTATCTTTGATTTTAGGGATTTTACTAGCTAATATAGCAATTGCAGTAGTAGGTGTAGGTCAAATCTATTGGGAAGGCCAGCCTTATCAGATTGCTGCAGGAGCAAGTGGAACAGTGGATTTATCACTTCAAAACACAGGTGCCTCTCCAGTAAACCTAGAAGTAACTCTAGGAAGCGATGGAGAAGGAATTGCAGAGTTTCCTTCAGAAGCAACAGTAACAATACCAGGAAACACAAATGACCAAGTCTACACAATTAATATAGAAATTCCAGAAGGAACAGCAGTAGGAACCATGTATCGAGTAGAGTTATCATTTACAGAAGTGTCAGGAGATGAAGGCATGGTAAGTTTAAACAAAGTCTACCCAGTAAAGTTTGATGTAGAAGTAGTAGAAGCTACTCCAATGGAAGAAACTGGAGAAAGCAACTTAGGAACAATAATTACCTGGATAATAGTAATAGTTGTAGTACTAGTAATAATCTGGCTAATTCTAAAAGCATTGAAAAAAGATCAGAAACCACTTAAAAAAAGTAATTAAGTTTAAATAATTGTTTTTTCTCTTTTCTTTAAAGGAAATTATCAAATATGAAAAGAGGTTTCATCATTTTAGGTTTGTTAGTGATTATTTCTTTATTTGTAAATATGACCCTCATTAGTTCACAATCAAACTATGACGTAAGCTTAAGAATTGCGGGAATGTCTATAGTAATTGTTTCACCTCTGAATATAACCTATACTGTATCTACAATAGATTTTAATGTTACAAGTAATGAAAACATTAGCTTTTGTTTTTTCTCCATAGACAGTTGGGCTAACAATATATCTATGGAAAGAGTCAACAATCAAAGCTTTGGCTATATCTCAAGTATGGGAAACGGACAGTATACAGCAAGATTTTGGTGTAATAACTCAGATAATAACATAAATGATCAAGAGCAAGTCACTTTTGTAGTGAATGTTGGGGGGATCCCAGACGATGACGCAGATGATTCAGGTGATGATTCAGGGGGCGGGGGTGGGGGTGGAGGAGGAGGCTATCCTCCAAAAGGTAACGTAAGTGATCAAAACAGATCTGCTGAAAACCAGACCCTTCCAATAGGTCTTGTTTGCCAGCCAGGAAGCTGTAATCTCACCTCTCATAAGTATTGTAATGATGCAGGCCAGTGGATAGAAACAACAAAATACTGTGAGATATGCTCTGGAGATGAAGTTTGTCAAAAAACTCCTAAAGAGCTCTTGTTAGAATACTGTGGAAATAGAAGATGCGACAAATCTCTTGGAGAGAGCATCTTTACCTGTTTTAACGATTGTAAATATGAATTAATAAAGAACGCGATCGCTCTGATAATCACAATAGTCATACTAATAACGGTTATAATTGCAAGAAGAAAAATAAAACAAAAAACAAAAACAGAATATGTAATTAAAGGAAGAGAGGATACACCTAAAAAACAGGAAAAACAAAAAACTGAAAAGAAAGAGGAAGAATTTGAAAAACCCAAACCAATAAGAGAATCAGTTGATGTAGAAGCTAAAACCGATGTAAAAAAAACAGTTAAAATGCCTTCCTTGAAGCCAGCAAAACAGGAAAAATATAAAGAGTTATTATCTAGTATGCCTGCAGCCAAAGTAGATGATAAGTATATAAAAATGGCACGCCCTTATGTAGAAGAAGCAATAGCTGCAGGAATGACTAAATCAGAAATAAGAAAGCAGCTAATTGATAAAAAGTGGCCTAAAAAAGTAGTTGATGATGTACTTAAAGAATTTTAATGTTTCCGTTTGTTCTTTCCCAATTTAACTTTTACATATCCCGATCTATCTTCTTTAGCAGAATTCTTTATTATTCTCTTTACTATAAAGAAAGCAAATATCACTCCAAGCACCACTATTAGGACAATTGAGATGATTGAAGAATTTCCGCCTCCAAAAATTGCCCTACCAGCGAGCCCCAATCCTCCCCCAAGGATTATAGAGTCAGTTACAAGATTAACCGTATCTCCAGAAGTAACTTCAATATTGATTATGAACTCTCCAACAGACTCTGGTGGAATCTCAAATATAACTTCTTTTTCGATTTCTTCACCTGCTTTTAAACTGGCAATATCAGTACCTTCAGTTAAAGTAAGGCCTTCAGTATCAGTTAGCCATAATCTAATATTGACCTCTTGGTCTACTCCAGAATTCTCCTTAATAATATAATCTACATTGATAATGCCACTATCTTCCTCAATGCTTTTTATCTCCACAACTAAAGAACTTTCAATTACATCCACTACAAAAGAAATATCTGCCTCCCCTTCCTTACATTTCAGTTTTAATCCCAAATCCTTCTTTCCTGTATCTGCTGAATTTGGTATCTTCAGAGTAAAAGGAAAGCTGATTTCCTGGCCCTGAGCAATATCTTCAGTTGCTACCGAAGAAATCCAGCTCAGTTTATCTGCCACTAGCTTACAATCATTAAAGAAAGTGTTATCTTCATTAGTAATATCCACAGTCATGGTTTTCTGTTCACCTGCTCTCATTGTCAAGTCTGAAATTAGTCTTGCACTTATCTTTATTTTAACATCTTCAACAACAGGTGCAATCCCCCCTCCACCACCTCCACCACCACTCCCCCCACCACTATCATCATCATCATCTGCAAGCACCGTACTAACGGTAAAACTTGAATGAGTATAATTTATGTTGCCCGCAGAATCATTTGCATAAAAATTTAATATAAAGCTTGCATCAACAGTTACATCAAAGCTACTTGTCTGGGAACAATTAACCGTAGTATTTGAAATTTCTAAAGTCAAACCTCTATAAACATTATACCAACAAGTATTTGTATTTAATTCAGTTAAAGTAAAAGCTATTGGAATACTAGTTCTTGATGTTTTAGTTCCAACTGGTTGAGTTAAAGTGACTAAAGGATTGAGGGTATCAACAGTAAAAGTTGAATTTACCCCACTAATTCTATTTTGAGAATCATTGCAAATAACTCCTCCATCATAATTTCCATCAGACAAATTTAAAATAAAAAAATTATATCCATATTCAATACTATCATCAGACTGATTTTTCTCCCATAGCCCAATAAAATTCCCCCATAATTCACAAGTATCTAAAGCCAACCCAGAAGTTACAGAATAATTAAAATAAATCTCTTCTAGATTAATATAAGAATTATTTTTTGGAGCAATTATATTTAATGCTGGAGCAGTTGTAACCACAGAAAAAGATACTGAATCAAAACCTTCATTACCAAGCGTATCATTAGAGTATAAATAAAGGATATGGCTTCCATCACTTACATTAAAAGTAGCATTCTGGCAGTTTGTTAAAGTTATATTATCTTCATTATCTAAATTATACCAGCAAGCATCTATACTATTATCCTCAAATATAGAATAATTTAATCCCAAACTATCATTATATCCATATATTAAAGATTCAGGAATTTCAATAACTACTGTGGGAGAAATAGTATCTTTTAAAAAAGTAACACTGCTTATATTAACATTCCCAGTAGAATCATTTGAATATATTCTCCAAGTATTGCTTCCCTCACTACTCATTAAACTAGTAAGATTCTCCCCACAAATCATAGTAATATTAACTCCATCATTAAGAGAATACCAACAACTTTCCGCAGTTGAATCCACTGTATAATTCAGCTCAGTAATATCTCTACTATAAGAAAAATTTGCAGGATAAACTATTTCAATTAAAGGAGGTATAAAATCCACAGAAAAAGTAATACTTGTCTGATTCAAATTACCAAAAGTGTCATTTGCATATGCGAAAATTGTATTGCTTCCTTGTTGAAAAGTATAAATTAGCTCAGAAGCATAAGTTAAATTATTACTTCCATTATACCACCATACACTGTCTAAATTATCATCATTTGCAGAAATGTTTACTAAA
>JBDRJD010000014.1:0-95967 GCA_043815245.1 archaeon | reverse complement strand
TCACTAACCCCAGTCATAACTTTCAACCCAAATCTTTTTTCAAATTCTTTAGCAATAAAAACAATCCTCTGTCTTAAAACATTCAGCCTGATGAAACTTCTAGAACCTTTTTTAACTAAATTAGAAACATTAATTCCGTTTTCCATGTCTTGTAAATATTCTTTTATAATATCAGAATTAAGCTTATTTATTTCTGGAATTTCATCTTTTGTTTTTTCTTTCCAAGCTAAATATCTCTCTTTTGTTTTATAAGGGTCTATCTTTACCATCGTTGTGTTAGTCTATATAACTGATTTATATATCTTGTCGAGATGCAATGCATGCAATAAGATGCATGGATTTCTAAGAAAATTCACTTGAGATAAAACTTATAAACTCATGGAATTATGCGATAGTAAGAAAGCGCTAAAAACTGACATCGCTTTAAGATGCCATACAGGCAATGTCGGCGGCCGGCGCATTCTGGGATTGAGCTTGCGAAATCCCTGGCGGGGATTTTGGAAAGTCGCTTTATGCAGTGTCGGTGTGACTCACGAGCAATTTCGCGAAACTATTCTGATAAACTAATTATGAGCGAAGTTGGGAGCAGACCGGCGCATTGAACTTTAATTTTAATCCAACCACGGCTAGGTAAATTTCCAGAAAAAATTCTCTTAAAATTTTTAAGAGCAGCTTGCACATATATTGGGCATTTCAGGAAAAATATCTTCCTCCCCAATATCTCCGAGGATACTCAAGAGAGACCTTACCGAGGGTCTTTCCAAAACCTGCTGGCTTGCTTCATACATCTTCTGGCCCAAATAATCTTTAAAAGCCTCCATGTATGATCTCAAATCTACAGGTTTTTCACCACTCTTTTTTTCCTCTAGCTTGGACAAGACTTTATAGTCGAACAGTCCCATGTTTTTAATCATTATCTTACTAAATTAGCATTTATAAACCTTACTAGGATAATTTTAAAAACCTAGTTTAGATAGTTTTAATATGACTCAAGAACAGGGAAAAAACTGGCACGACAAGCATTACAAGAAACTAATGATCCTACCAATCTTTGTTCTAGTCCTAGCCTTAATCTTTCTTTTTGTATTTTATCAGCAAACAGGAGACATTCTAATAAAAGACATCTCTCTTACTGGAGGCACAAGCATTACTGTACAATCAGAAACTGATGTAAACCAGCTAGAACTAGACCTCTCACCAAAATTACCAGACCTTACAATTAGGAGAATATCAGACCTTCGTACTGGCAGGCAACTTGCCTTTATTGTTGAAACATCTCTTGATTCAAATGAAACTAAAACAATACTCCAAGACTATCTAGGATTTGACCTTACTGAAGAAAACTCAAGCATAGAATTTACAGGTTCAACTCTTTCCGCTTCTTTTTACAAACAGTTAAGGCTGGCCATAATTATCGCATTCGTCCTAATGTCCTTAGTTGTCTTTATTATCTTTAGGACATTCATCCCAAGTCTTGCTGTAATCTTTGCCGCATTTTCTGATATTGTCATCTCTCTAGTTATCGTGGACATTTTAGGAATAAAGCTCTCTGCAGCAGGTATTGTGGCATTTCTAATGTTAATAGGATATAGTGTAGACTCTGATATCCTCCTTACAACGCGCGTATTAAGAACACGCGAAGGTAGTGTAAATGAAAGACTCCTATCTGGCTTTAAAACAGGTATCACCATGACTTTCACTTCATTGGTAGCAGTTCTTGTTTCCCTAGCCATTGTATACTCCCTTTCAGAAATTCTTACTCAAATATTCATGATAATCTCTATTGGATTAGTAGTAGACATTTTTATAACTTACATAGGAAATCTAGGCATATTAAAATGGTACGCTGAAATCAAAAGACTATAAAATGGCAAAAATATCAATCAGGCTTTGGATACTCATCATAGCTTTAGCTTTATCCTTACTAGCCATCTCCCCAACTTTCAAAACAGGGGTAGTGATAAAATCAGTAGATAAAAACTCAACAGCTTTTGAAGAGGGTCTTCGTTCTGGAATGGAACTTAAGTCAGTTAATAACCAGCCCATAGTTACAATTGAAGATTACACCGCAGCAATTGAAGAAATCTTTCAAGATATAAATAATAAGACCAAAATTCAAATTGATACAGACCAAGGAACATTTATTCTTTTTACTGACGCGCCCCCAAAATTAACTCTTGGAATACTCCCAAAATCAAAAATTAAAACAGGTCTTGATTTACAAGGTGGTGCTCGTGCGCTAGTCAAGCCAGAAGTGGACCTTTCTGCCTCCCAAATGTCAGATTTAATTGCAGTTACAAGCAACAGACTTAACGTTTTTGGTTTAAGTGATGTTGTCATCCGTCAAGTTTCTGATTTAGAAGGCAACCGATTTATGTTAATTGAAGTTGCAGGTGCAACCCCTACTGACCTTCAGGAATTAATTGCAAAACAAGGTAAGTTTGAAGCTAAAATAGGAAATGATACGGTGTTTATAGGGGGCAATGAAGATATAACTTCTGTTTGTAGAAACGACGCCACTTGCGCAGGTATTGAATCTTGTAATCAAGATGGCCAGGGCGGAGAATTTTGCAGGTTTAGGTTTACAATTTATTTAAGTGAAGAAGCTGCACAAAGACACGCAGATATTACCGAAAACCTTGGCACTAATGTTACTGAATTCGGAAGATATCTTGATAAAAAACTTGACCTTTATATTGATGATAGTCTAGTAGACTCTCTTTTAATTTCAGAGGATTTGAAAGGCCAGACCACTACACGCATCTCTATTCAGGGTAGTGGCTCAGGAGTCACTAGGGAAGAAGCTTTTAATGCAGCACTATCAGACATGAACCATTTACAGACCGTACTAATTACTGGAAGCCTCCCATACAAACTCGAGATTGTCAAGCTAGACACAATTTCTCCGCTTTTAGGATCTAAATTTATTCACTACTTATTTTTTGCAGGTCTTGCTTCACTTTGTGCCGTCGCAATAATCGTGTTTGTACGATACCGCAACATAAAATCTTCCTTAGCTTTATTATTCACTAGCTTTTCAGAAGTAGCTATTTTGCTAGGTTTCGCAGCTTTTGTATCCTGGAACTTAGACCTTCCATCAATCGCCGGAATACTAATCACTATTGGTACAGGTGTAGACCAGCAGATTATTATTTTAGATGAGTCTCGCCTAGGCCGACAGAAATACGGAGTTGTTGAAAGACTTAAAAGAGCTTTATTCATAATCATAGGCGCTTACTTTACAGCTCTTGCTTCTTTGCTTCCGCTATACTGGGCAGGTGCAGGAATGTTGCGTGGATTTGCATTCACAACCATAGTTGGAATTACAATTGGTGTCTTGATTACACGCCCAGCCTTTGCAGATATAATCAAAAGAATAGAAAAGTAATCTTAGATAGTCCTAAAAATCTCATTTGTAATCTCTCTTACAAGTGCCTTACTATAAGGGGCCATAGCTTCCACCTCTTGCGCTACTAAACTTGCCGTTAAATCACAAAGAGTATCTATGACCATCTCTCTTTCCCCACAATCCCTCATTTTAACATTTCCCATTATACTTAATAAGGACATTGCCACTCCAACATATAAATCAGTAGTAGTCGTAGGCATAAAATAAGGCCAAGCCATATTTTCCCTTGCAGCCCCCACTATTTCTGGAATAATCCTAATGTCTACGAAATCAGATTTTTCGCCACATTTTGGACAGGTAAGATGATCCTCATTAAAAGGGAAGTATATTGTTTCACAATTATTACACGAAGGATATTCTCTCAAATGCCTGGTCATAACTCCCTCTCACCCCCAAGCTTTTTAAACATTTATATTCTAAGGCATGTAAGGGAAAATGATAGTAAAAATACTAGGGGTGTTGGACTTAATTACAGCCTTACTTGTTTGGCTGTTTATCTTTTTCGGCATAGCCGAAGGTTTAGTTTTTTTAGCAGCTTTTTACTTATTAATAAAAGGAGCTGTATTCTTAATTAACCTAGATGTCTTAAGCATAGCTGATGTAATTGCAAGCCTTATTCTTTTTGCAGCGCTTCATTTCCATATGCCCAAATTTCTAGGAATACTCGTGATAATCTACTTATTATTTAAAGGGATAATGAGTCTATTGTAAAATGTTCACCAAGTATCATATTCTTCTTGCTGTACTGCTTTTTTTAGTGTTGCTTCCATTTATCAGCCCATTTTATGCTTTAGTAATATCCTTAGCTTCTGTTTTAATTGACGTAGACCACTATCTAACATATGTTTGGAGGAAAAAGGATTTAAGCCTTAACAGCGCAATCAAGTACTGGGTGAGATTTAAAAGACTTAAAAACACTAAGGGAATAAAGCTACCGCTCTGCCTGTTTCACACAGCCGAATTTTTAATACTTCTCGCTATATTTTCAGTTTTTAATATTTATGCCTTATTAATTTTAACAGGATTTTTATTTCACTCCCTAGTAGACATGATAGATGGGACAATCAGAGGATATTTTCACAAGCGCGAATATTTCTTTTTTAGGTGGATATTTAAACATAAAAATAAGAACTATTTATAAAATGAAAAACGAATCTACACGCGAAAAATTTACAAAGAACTCTTTTTGGAGTCTATCCTCCTCAATATTCAATAGGATTGGCACTTTAATATTCACAATTATAATTGTAAGAATTCTTAATCCAGATGGTTATGGAATTTACTCCTTGGTTCTATCCATAGCCATGATTTTTTACACATTTTCCGACTTGGGAATAAATACCACTTTCCAAAGATATACTGCAGAAGCTCTTGTTCAGGATAGGAAAAAAATTGCAGCTTATCATCGCTATCTTTTAAAAGTCAAACTCTTCCTTTCACTTATTACTTCAATCCTGTTTCTTATCCTAGCTTATCCTATCTCGATGTATTTTTTCAAGAACACAAGACTCTTCCTCCCGATGATTGTGGCCGCTTTTTATATATTTGTTTTATCTTTTGAGGGTTTTTATTCTCAAGTATTTTACTCTATCGAGAAAGTAAAGTACTTAACTGCTAAAGAATTTTTAAATCAGTCTTTAAGAATCCTCTTGGTAATCTCAGTCTTCTTCTTTGTTGCTTCTAACTACCATGTTGTAGGAATTTTTGTAACTTTTATACTTATCTCCTTGATCCTTATCTTATACTCCACATTTTTTATTAAAAAGCTGCTCCCAACTCTTTTTTTCAAATCTAAAGAAAAAGTAGACAAAAGAAGAATTAAACGGTTTATTGGTTATTTGGTCTTCGCCAGTATTTCCGGGGTATTTTTCTCTTACATTGATTCTGTAATGCTTGGTTTTTTTCTTCTTCCAGAATATGTGGGGTTTTACAGGGCCGCTTTTTCACTCATAGCTGGAATTGCCGGGCTGCTAGCTTTTCCAAATGTCATCTTACTACCTATTTTTACTAAAATTAAGAAGTACAAGATAGAAGTTTTATTTAACGAAATACTGAGGTATCTCCTAATCCTTACAATTCCAGCTGCATTTGGCCTAGCAGTTTTAGGAAATTACTTTTTAGCCTTGCTCTACGGGGATCAATACCTAAATGCCACACTTCCCCTTTACTTTTTATCTTTTCTAATGATCCCCATGATTGCAATGGGATCTATCTTGCCACTATTTACAGCAAAAGAAAAACCTAAGACTTTAGCTGAGCTTATTATTCTAACTAGCATACTTAACATTTTGCTCAATTTTGTTTTTATTAAAGTTCTCCTTTCAATTTCCCCTTTGTGGGCCACTGCGGGTGCTGCGATTGCCACTCTTTTAACTTGGATATTCTACCTTATTGCAGCCTCAGTCTTTGCTAAAAAACAACTAAAAGTAGTGATCTCCTTTAAACCTTTCATTAAACCTTTAATTGCCAGTATTGTAATGGCAGCAGCGATTATTTATGCCAATACCCTTATTCAGGATTTAACTCTAATTTTAGGAATTGGTGAAGTGGTTTTAGGTGTAATAGTATATTTCACTTTAATGCTTTTAATCAAAGGGTTTAAAAAATCTGACTTAGACTTATTAAAGTCAATCTTAAAAAAATGAATGCAAAAACAGCCACAAAGCTTAATCTAGGCTGCGGAACAGATATTAAAGCGGGATATCTTAACGTGGATTTTATAAAAAGCCCAGGTGTAGACTTAGTCAGAGATTTAAATAAAATTCCTTATCCTTTTAAGGAAAATCAGTTTAAGGTTATTATCCTGAGAAATATTTTGGAACATCTTGATAATCCTTTTTTAGTTATCAAAGAAATCCATCGCATCTCGAAACCCAACGCTCAGATTTTTCTAAGGGTGCCCCACTTTTCTAGTAATAATGTTTGGGGAGACCTTCAACACAAACGAGGATTTAACACCGAAACTTTTACTAGGTATAACACTTCTAATCTCTTTAAGGTTATAAACCAGAAAATAGTTTTTGGTAGACTAAAGAAGTTTATGCAACCTATAACTAATTTAATCCCTGTGTTTTATGAAAGGCACTTAGCTTATATGCTCACAGCGGTAGACATAATTATTGAGCTAAGGGTTAAAAAATGAAACTAGGTTTTTTTTTAAGAAAAAAGACAAGTCAGGTTCACCAACTTGCCAGAAGATGTTCCTACCTCATAGAGTATCTCTCATGGTTTGTCTTTTCCCCTTATAAGTTTGCAAAGTATCCTGAGTCTGTAAGCAAGGTTCTAATTTTTAATGAGGGCGCGCTCGGAGATATATTCTGCTCTTTGAGGGTTATTGAAAATTTGAAGCGCAACAACCCCCATCTTAATATTTGCTTTATAATTTCTCCCCAGTTTTACAGGGAAATGAAGTTTGCTGAAAAGCTCCTCAATATTAGTATTATTCCTAAAGAACAAGTCAAAAATGAAAAATTCGACTTAACTTTATTTTTTACTCCTTTCCCAAGTGAAATGAAAAGATACTGGAAGAATCTGGGATTTAAAGTGGGAAATGAGTACACAGGGATTAGAACCTCTTTAACTTACCGCGGGATACTATTTAACAGAAAAATATTCCCAAAAAAAAGACATAAACTCGAAGAGGAAGTTTGCATCTGTAGGAAATCCAGATTAAAAGTCGATAATAATTTCTATTGTCCAAGAAAATTAAAAAATAAAAAGGTTGACTCTCTTCTTAAAAAAAGAAAGATTAAAAAGTTCATAGTAATCCACCCCTCTGGAAAGAATTTTTCCAATATTTTTAAAAGTGGAAAAATCCCAGCTTACTCTTGGCCACTTGAAAGATTTGAGAAACTTGTTGGCTATCTTACTGAAACTTATAACTATAAGATAATACTAACTGGAACTGCCGAGGAGAAATTTATTGCAGATAAAGTCATTCCCCCTAATCAAAAGAAAAATGTTTTTAACTTTTCCGGAAAAATGAATGTCGAGGAACTTGTATCTTTAGTTTCTCAGTCTGATTTGCTTATTTCAATAGATACCAGTGTGGCACATATAGCCACTTTTACGGGCACAAAAGTTATTGATTTATTTGGCCCGTCTTTTCCAGAGATAATTGGAGCATACGGCTTTAAAGAGAAGCAGGTTAATCTCTTCCATCCAGAAAAGTGTGTAAAATGCAGGCGTAAAGGGCCCTGCCCCGAGTCTAATAACCTCTGCATGAAAGCAATTACTGCCGAAGAAGTTATAAACTATATAAATAAGATACTTAAGACTTAAAATGAACACGGTTAAACCCAAATACCCTTACTTGAATTTAGGCTCCGGTTTTTGGTATAGAGAAGGTTGGATCAATATTGATGTTGATCCTAAGTGGAAGCCTGATATCCTCTGTGACGTAGAAAACGGAATCCCCCTTGAGGACAACTCAATTGAGAAAGTCTATATAAAGCACGTTCTAGAACATATCCAACCTAAAAAATTTGCGTATGTTATCCAAGAAATACATCGAATATGCAAAAATAAAGCAAAGATTAAGATTTGGGTTCCTTATTTTTCTTGCAGCATCACTTATAAGACCCCAGATCACATGACCCATATGAGTTACTACACTTTTGATAATTCTGACGAGTTCAGAGTTCTAAAGAAAAAACTTCATTTTTTTAGAAAAAGCTTTGGCTATGAAAGTAAAGCAATTACTGCCGCTGCCAAAATTCTTAATCCGATTCTTTCATTTTTACCAAATGCTTTTCCACTCATATATGAAAGGTTTTTTTGCTGGATATTCCCTGTCGAAGAAATTGAGGTTTTAATGGAAGTTTCTAAATAAACGCCTCTAGCGGAAATCTCATTCTTAACACTATATAAAAATATATAAAGCTAATTTTTTAAAATCTATTATGGATCCAGCCAGAGTAGAAGTTTATAAAGTCAACACAGAGGACATGCTAGAAGCACTTGAAAAGAAAAGAGTTTTAGCCCGTTCCAATGGAGATGTTCTTAGTTTTGTAGATTTAAGTCAAATGGGGTTACTTTCTTTAGTAAGCGATTATTCCTTGTGCATTAACGGTAGACCATTAGATATAACTATCTTCCAGGGTTTGCGCCCAGAAATTATCGCCTCTTGGAGTGATAGACATATAAAAACCGGTGCAACCTACATGAAACAAGCTAAATTTGATTTTAATAGTTTAGAAGCAATGGCAAAATTTCCTGCTTTTCATTACCTTAGAATAATGTATCAGATTATTGATCCTCCACTAAGAAACTAATTGTAAAAATCTTTAATAGAGTCAACAACTTTAACCTGTTCTTCCCTTGTAATTCCAGGAAACATTGGCAGACTTAATATTTCCCCAGCATATTTCTCAGTATTTGTATGTCTTTCCGCCTTATAGTCTGCAAAGGTTGCCTGATGATGAATCGGTATTGGAAAGTGCATACCATTCCCAATTCCATCGTCTATCAACTTTCTTTGCAACCCTTCTCTCTCCCCTGTTCTGATAACATAAAGATGGTAAACATGGCTCCTATCTACATGCTTTAAGGGAGTCTCAACCACCCCCTTTAAAGATTTATCATAAAATTCTGCTGCTTCCTGCCTTTGCAAATTCCACTGGTCAAGATGTTTCAGCTTTACATTTAAGACAGCAGCCTGCAGCCCATCCATTCTTTTATTAAAACCCAGCCTATCATGATGATATTTTTCAGATTGCCCATAATGCCTAAAAATTTTAATTTCTTCTACCAATTCTCTGTCATTTGACACTACAATCCCAGCATCCCCTAAGGCCCCCAAATTTTTAGAAGGAAAAAATGAAAAAGCAGCTGCATCTCCTATACTCCCCACTTTTCTTGATTTGTATTCTGCCCCATGTGACTCACAAGCATCTTCTACTACTTTCAAATTATACTTTCCTGCAATCTCCATAACCTCATCCATATCTGCTGGCTGACCATATAAATGAACTGGCATAATTGCCCTCGTTCTGGGGGTTATTGCCGCTTCAATCTTATTCACATCTATCAAATAATCTCCCCCACAGTCAACAAATACCGGATTGGCTCCAGTAAACTGAATTGCAGAAGCAGAAGCAATGAAACTATTCGGAGCTGTAATAACCTCATCCCCTTCCTTTACACCCCAGGCCCTAAGAATTAATTCTAAAGCATCTAACCCTGTGGAAACCCCGGCAGCATATTCTGCTTGACAATATTCTGCAAAATTTCTTTCAAACTCATCAACATGCCTCCCGAGTATATAAGCATCCTCCTTAATTACAATTTTTATTGCTGCTTCAATCTCTGGCATAATCTGGCTATGAGCCCTACTTAAATCAACAAACGGAACTTTCATTTCCCCTCCAATTTTAATTCCACCTCCATCCCCTTATATTTTCCTTTAAGAGCGCCAAAATACGGAAAAGTCATGGCCCTTACTCTTATTCCAATCTCTTCTTCTGATAAACTTTCCAGCCTTTGCAAGCTTTCAATTACTTCCCCCTTTTTTTTATCAGTTTCCTTACTATCAAAATATAACCTCTGACCTAAATCCTGTTTTCTTCCCCCCTCTCTTCCCAATCTCATTTGAGGATAATTTTTCTGATACATTTCTGCTGCCAGCTTATTTGAGTGATTATAAATTTCAAAGTCTGTCCACCCTCTTACAACTATTTCTTTATCTGGTAACTCTAGCACCCTTTCTCCACTTGTAATATCAAAAAACCTCTGATCAATTATTTCTCCCTCATCAAAACCAGGTTCCATCCAGTGAAGTGTTACTCCTACTTTTTCCTCTCCATTCATTATTGCCCAAAAACTCGGACACATCCCTCCATATTTCGGCAGACCCCCATAATGCAGATTACTACATCCATAAACAGGCATATCTAAGATTATTGGTTTTACAAGGCCTTTCCACCTATTAGGAGAAATTAAATCAGGGTTTAATTTCTCTAATTCAGGAGCATGCTTATTTATGTCCCCCGCAAACAAAGGTATATCAAATATCTTAGAAATCTTGCTAGCAACAGGAAGAAAAGGTCTTTCCCATAAAACATCACTGTCAGTCATGTCTTTACCCTCTGCCACAATCCCCACCACATCTTCTCTATAATTTTCAATCAACCACTCTAATATATCTGCTGCCAGCTTATTATTTCCTGCGACAATAGTCCTCATCATAAAAATACAGCCTCTCCATTATTTTTTAAAGATTGTTGCGCCGCACTCAAAACTCTCACCACTTCTAGTCCAATCTTTCCGTCACTTAATGGCTTAATTCCTTCTCTAATGCACTTGATAAAATGACTACATTCCACTTCTAATGGACTTGTGCCTATAACCTTAGGCATACGAATTTCCCCCTCCCTACATGTTATAGAATAGTCTTGCAAGTTTACATCCCCAATTTCCTCCACACCCTTATCATAAATAGCCAGCTTGTTTAGTGCAATATCATCAAATATTGCCATCTTTTTATCTCCAACTACTACAAGATCCCTCATTTTTAGAGGATACATCCAACTTGCTGTTAGTGTTGCATAAACTCCCTTATCAAAGTTCAGACTTAAGGTGATAATATCTTCTAATCCTTGTTTTGGCACTTCAAGTGATGCTCCAGTAGCATTAACACTTTTTACTTTATCATCCGTTAGATAAAGAAACATTGAGATGTCATGAGGTGCCAAATCCCATAAAACATTATCTTTATCTCTAATCGGCCCAAGACTTAATCTTCTAGCACTCATACTTAAAATTCTGCCCAGTTCTCCATCATCAATATAACTTTTCAATTGTTGAACAGCAGGATTATAAAGAAAAGTATGCCCCACCAATAATTGTTTCCCACTTTTTTCAGCAATATCTACTAGTCCTATAGCTCTCTCAACATTATGTGTCATTGGTTTCTCCACAAGGACATGCTTTCCAGCTTCCAAAGCCTCTTTCGCAAGTTCATAATGGGTATTAGTAGGCGTGGCAATCACAACTCCCCTAACTTCAGAATCGTCCAACACTTCCCGATAATTTTGAGTAAAACGAGTTCCAGAAGGAATTGCTATTTTTGGATTTCTACTATCACAAACCCACCTCAAGTCTGCTTCCTTTGTATCCCTCAAAGTCTTAATATAATTGCTCCCCCAGTATCCTGCCCCCACCAAAGCCAAAGCTTCCTTTACCATGTACTAAAACTGCATCAGCCCTTTTTAAAGATAGTTGAGATATAATATAACAATTTCCTTTATTTGCTTTATTCAGCTTAATCTCTCTTCTTCAGAACTTTCCTAAAGGCATCTAAATACATATCGGTAACTTCCTCCCAACTGTAAACCCTTACTTTTTTTGCGTTTTTTTCCAACCTTTCTCTCAATCCCTTGTCATTTATCATTTTAGCCACCCCTTCTTTAAAATCCTTTGTAAAATAAGTATTGCGATACCTTTCTAATAAGGTCCTCGGTCTTCCATCATATGCTAGTATCGGCTTTTTTGCACGCATATAATCAAAAAACTTGAAATTAGCATCAGTATCTGCGGAGTTCACAAGTATATCCGCCTGCTTTAACAGACTATAAACTTCTTCACTATCCACTCTCCCTAGAAAATGCACATTCTTCCCACCTATTTTTTGTAATTCTGGATTTATGTCTCCAAGCAAAAACAAATCGCAATCCTGGTCTGCTACGCCCCTAACAATTTTATCAACTCGCTTAAACTTTTCTTGATCTCCTAGGTATACTAGAATCAAATTTTCCTTTTTAGTTTTAATTTTTTTTAAATTGATTTTTGATTTTTTACTTCCTCCCGTATATCCTTGTGGCACATAAAAGAATTTCTTACCCATTTTTTTTGCTCTAATAGCATTATATCCTGTAGGAGTGGTTATGTAATCTGAGTTCTTAATTGTAAATCCCTCCATAAACCCAATCAGTATATGCGGATAGTTCATCATCATTTCTTCATAATAATCATCCCATGCATGGATAACAGGACATTTAATCAGCCTAAACTTCCTTAAAAATGCAGCAACAAATCCTCCAGGAATCCACGAGCTAAAAACTATATCTGGACCAAATTCTTTGTATGCTGAGTAAACTTTCAAGAAATCGTCTCTGCCCAAACATTTAACCTCATGCCCCCTCACTTTAAAAAAATGAGGCAGCGCAACCATTCCAATTGGCAGCTTTTTATAATCAAAATGTCTGTTATTCGCTACTACCAGGATCTTCATATACTTAGTCTTCATAACTGATATAAAAACATTATTATCTTCTATACTAATAATACTTAAAAGCTACAAAACGCCTTACTTTTACATAAAAATGGTTGGATTTTCAAAAGAGCTGGTTGAAGCAAAGCGTATAGCTAGGCTTGCTGGCAAGGAAGTTATGAAGTACTATGGTTCTCCTGATTTTACACGTAAAGATGATTTTGGCAAAACTGAACTAACTCAAGCAGACGTTGACTCCAATAAGGTAATAGTCTCAGAACTAAAAAAATTATTCCCCCTCAAAATTATTTCAGAAGAAGAAAATCACGACCTTATTGTAGAAGAGGAGGCCTACTGGTTAGTTGATCCATTAGACGGCACTAGAAATTTTCTTAAGAAAGATGATCAGTTTGTTGTAATGATTGCACTTGTTAGAAACAATCAGCCTTACTTAGGAGTAGTTTATGCTCCTGTCAAAGATGAAATTTATTTTGCAGAAAAAGGAAAAGGAGCTTTCCTTGAAACACCCTCTGGAACGCATAAACTAACAGTTTCTTTTAGAAAGGACCTGTCTGATCTAAAAGTGGTGGTAAGTAAAAACCACCTGAAGCCAATTGAAAAAGACTTTATTAATTTTTTGTCTCTGCCCCTGATTCAGCTTGGGAGCGCCGGATTAAAGCTAGCCAAGATCTCTTCTGGAGAACTTGATGTCTACCCAAATCTCGATGGACTCAACAAGTGGGACATTTGTCCTGGGCACGCAATACTACAAGAAGCAGGCGGCCTTGTTGTTGATTCTAGAAATAATCCCCTTAATTATGCAATAAAAGATTATAGATTTAGGAAAGGCATCATAGCAATCAACTCTGATAATGCTGAATTTTTTAATAAACTAGACTCTTTTTTAAAAAATGGAAGGTAAACTGATTTGGATTACAGGTTTAGCAGCTTCTGGGAAAACAGAAATAGCTAAACAGGTTTACAATGAGCTAAAAAAAGAGTTTCCAAATACAGTTCATCTCGATGGTGACTGGATGAGGAAAATTCTTAGTGAAGACAAGGTGCACGATTTAGCAAGCAGGTATAGGACAGCAGGAGTTTATGCTAGACTTGCTTCTTTTCTTACATCACAAGGAATGAATGTGATTGTAAGTACAATCTCCCTCATACGCGACATTCATAATTACAACAAGGAGAATAACAAGTATTACTTTGAAATTCTTGTAGACACAGATAGGAGAGTACTGGAACAAAGAAAGCCGGAGCTATATAATGATAAACTGCACGAAAAGGATGGTTTAATGGGCGTTCACCACTCTCCAGAATACCCTCAATGCCCCTCTCTGATACTTAAGAATAATACTGAGCAGGATTTTAAACTGAACATACAGAAAATCCTACAACTAATCAAAGATGCTGAACAAAGAATTCCAGAGTCTGTTTTTGAAAAATCTATAAATACACCAGAATGGGACTACTCAGAACAAGCTGCCTCTTACGCTTCCCGCCCCAATTATTCTATTTTAGGCATTAATAAGATGTGTGAATTAATTAAAACTAAGAGAGATAATTATACTGTTGCAGACATTGGTGCCGGAACAGGCAACCTTTCTGTTTTATTAAAAGACAGGGTTGGGAAACTAATTGCAATTGAACCTAATAAAGCAATGCGAGACATAGGGATGCAAATTACGAAGGGTGCTTCAAATGTAATCTGGACTGTTGGTACAGGTGAAGATACAGGCCTGCCAGATGAGTCTGTCGATGTAGCTGCCTTTGGTTCCTCATTTAATACAACAGATAGAGCTCAAGCACTAAAGGAATCCTACAGAATATTAAAACCTGGAGGATATTTTGTTTGCATGTGGAATAACCGAGATTTAACTATTCCTACACAAAAAAAAGTTGAGGAAATTATCAAAAGGTACTATCCAGATTACTCCCATGGCACTAGAAGAGAAGACCAAACTACGTTAATCACTGAAAGTGGGTTGTTTACTGAGGTTCAGAAAATCGAACAGCCCGAAATAATCATCACTCCGATCCAAACATACATTGATGCTTGGAGATCTGTAAAAAACAAGTTCTGGGACTTTGACACCCCAGAAGGCAAGGACATTTTTGATAAAATAGTCCGAGATATAAGGGAAGAGTTTAAGGGACTAGAAAATCTAGAGCTAGTTTACTCAACTAGGATCTGGATCGCCAAGAAGAAATAAACAAAAAGGTAGCAAATGAACACTTTTGAATTTGGAACAAAAGCTGAAACTTTAAAAAAACTTAAGCCTTTAGTTACAAATGCAAAAATTCCAGACCATCTTTCTTTTTCAGTGACTGACTGGCAATCAAACCCAGAATATATAATTTCGCAAATACAATCCTTTTTTTCTTCTGATAAACTTGTCTTCAGGAGCTCTGCAATAGGGGAAGACTCAGCTTCAGAATCACTTGCAGGAGTATATGAAAGTGTTTTAAATGTTGATAAAACCTCAGAATCAATTATGCAGGCTGTTGAATCTGTAAAAAATAGTTTTCTAAAGAATAACAATAATCCTTTAAACCAGATTTTTGTTCAGCCCCACATAAATGATGTGATTATGTCAGGCGTAATGTTCACTCGTTGCAATAATACTTCTGCCCCTTATTTTATAATTAACTACGAGGAGTCTTCCAATACTGAATCTGTAACCTCTGGAAAATCCTCTAACCTCCGAACATTTATCTACTTCAAGCAGTCAGGACGTCTTCCTTCTAGTCCCCACCTGCAGGATTTACTAAACCTGGGAGTGGAACTGGAGAAAATAACTGGGTTTGATGCTTTAGATGTAGAATTCGCCATAAATCAAGAAGGAGTTCACCTTCTACAAGTCCGCCCCCTAACAACAATTAAAAAAGATGCAAAACTTGATGAAAACATATCAAAAACTATTGCAACTGTTAAAGAATTTATTAAATCCAATGAAAAACGTTTCCCAAATCTTCACGGTTATAAGGCCCTATTTGGAGTAATGCCTGACTGGAATCCCGCTGAAATAGTTGGAGAATCCCCAAAACCCCTGGCCCTATCGCTCTACAAGGAACTTATAACAGACTACATTTGGCCCCTAAGCCGTAAAGAAGTAGGTTACAAAGACGTTGGATATCACCCCGGGGTGGTTTCCTTAGGGGGCAAAGGTTATGTAGATGTGAGGTTAAGTTTCAATACTTTTGTTCCTGCCTCAATTTCAGAAACAACCTCCGAGAAGCTAGTAAATTTTTACATAGATAAACTTATCAATAATCCCGAGATGCATGATAAAATTGAGTTTAAGATAGCTTTAACTTGCTACAAAGTTGGATTTGAAAAAGAAGAAGCTGAATTAAAACAAAATAATTTTTCTTTACTCCAGATTAAGGAAATAAAAAGCGCTCTTTTGGACCTAACTAATAATATAGTAAATGAAAAATATACCTCGATTAACTATGAAATGGGTCTTGCTCAGTCACTTAACTCTAAGAGGGACAAAATAATAAAGTCAGATATTCCTGAAGATGTAAAAATCTCCCAGTTAATTCACGACTGCAAGTATTATGGGACCCTGCCATTCTCAAAACTTGCAAGATTTGCATTTGTTGGCAACATTATTCTTCGCTCTTTAGTTGAAAACGAGGTTATAACAGAAGATGAAAAAGAAAGCTTCTTTAAATCTATTAATTCCATTGCCACCCAGTTTTTAGAAAAACTCTCAAAACTAAAAAAAGGAGAAATTAGTAAAGAACAGTTTTTAGATGAATTTGGCCATCTTCGCCCAGGAACTTATGATTTATGCTCTGGAACATATAGGGAGTCTTTTTCAGATTACTTCATTACAGATAGCCCTGAACATACAGACCACACTTCCACATCCTTTGAATTTTCTTATGAGAAGAAAGAAAAAATATCTAACGCTTTGAAAGAAGCTGGTTTCGCATTTGATGCAGATACTTTTTTAAGCTTCGCAAAAAAAGCACTTGTTGCTCGAGAAGATTCAAAGTTTGAATTTACTAAAAATCTTAGCCTGATTTTAGATTACTGTTATGATTACTTAAAGAAGTATAACTTCCCAAAAGAAGATTTAACTTACCTTGAAATTAGTGATGTTGTCTCATTTTCACACAAATCCAAATCCATTAGTGAAATTGAAGACTTAAGGACTAAAGTTGAGAAAAACAAAGAGTTGTATAAGGTTACAAAATCCATACGTCTTCCCCCTATAATTTATATGGAAAGATCTGCGGAATACTTTCATTTGTTTGATAATAAGCCCAATTTTATTACAAATAGGTCGGTATCGGGAGAAACCATCTTTTTAGATTCAAATTCCGATCCAAATGAAATTAAAGGTAAGATTGTTCTAATTACCAACGCCGATCCTGGTTATGACTGGGTGTTTGGCCATAACATCAAAGGATTATTAACAAAATATGGGGGTGTGGCCTCTCACATGTCAATTAGATGCGCAGAATTCAACCTTCCAGCAGCCATTGGTTGTGGCTCTACAATTTTCGATTATGTTCGTAATTTTAAAAAAATTGAATTAAATTGTGCTACTCAGCAAATTACAGGGATAAGTTAATATGAAAGCAATAATTCTTGCAGCAGGTAAGGGAACTCGATTAAACAAATACACAGAAAATCTCCCAAAAGGCATGCTAAACTTTAATGGCCAGCCTCTAATTGAACGGCAGGTCGAGCTTCTTCGTGAAGCGGGCATAAAGGACATTATCATTGTTACAGGATATATGAAAGAGAAAATCCAGATTTCTGGAGTAAAATACTACCATAACCCTCTTTATGAAGAAACTAACATGGTAGCTTCCTTAATGCAAGCCGAGCCTGAGTTTAATGATGATATTTTAGTTTGTTACTCTGATATCCTCTACGAAAAAAAAGTTCTTGATAAAGTACTAGCCTCAAAAGTAGATATTGGTGTTACAATCGATGAAGACTACTGGGACTATTGGAGTGCTAGGATGCCAAACCCAGAAGAAGATATGGAAAGTCTTATCATTGATAGAGATGGAGAGGTTGTAGACCTTGGGAACACTTCTTGCTCAAGAAGCCAAGCTAAAGTGCGTTATGTGGGCCTAATCAAATTCTCAAAATCTGGAGCAGAAGCCCTAAAAAAAGTTTATCATAAGAATAGAGAAAAATTTTGGGATAAAGACTCCCCCTGGTTAAGATCCAAGTCATTTAAAAAAGCTTATATGACCTGCATACTTCAAGCCTTGGTTAATGAGGGTTACAAAGTTTCACCAATTTTGATTAAGCGCGGCTGGCTGGAGTTTGATACAAATGAGGACTATGAAAACTATACAAAATGGCTGCAACAAGGTATCTTAAAAAGATTTGTTAAGTTAGATGAGATACAAAACACAACAAAAAAAATTGCTATCTCTCAAAGAGTAGTCCGCGCCGATAAAGGGGCTGATAAAGATGCTTTAGAACAAGACTATGCAAAATATTACTCTAAATACGGATTGATCCTCATTCCTGTACCAAATACTCTTCAAGATGTAGAAGAATATCTTAAGGAACTGGATGTTTCCGGGTTTATCCTCTCTGGAGGCAATGATGTAAATCCCACTTTATACCATGGTCTGAGATCTGAATCTTCTGACCATTCAGATTTTCGCGATTCAACAGAGAAGAAAATTCTAGATTTTGCAATTAAACATAAGTTACCTGTTCTGTGCCAGTGCAGAGGAATGCAATTTCTTAATGTTTATTTTGGGGGAAAACTCCTGCAAGGAGCTGGTAAAGAAGATCATGTCGCTAAAACACATCCTATAGAAATAGCCGATTCCGGATTTCAGACATTTTTAGGCAATGAAAATTTTACAGTAAACTCTTTTCATAATCATTGCGTTTCTACAGAAGTACTTTCAAGAGAGCTTAGAAGCTTTGCAACAACTTCCGACGGATATATAGAGGGAGTTTATCACCCCACCCTAGACATCTTAGGTGTAATGTGGCATCCTGAAAGAGCAGGATGTGAAGATTATATTAATGAAAAGCTTATCTCTAAACTTTTTTCACAATAACTTTTAGAATTGCTAGAATGATCATAAAAAAGTAGTACAGCAATAAACTAATATCAATTAATATTATTCCAAGTATGGGAATTTGATAAATAAACCTTGCAAAAGTGAGCAGAAATTTTTTTATTCCTTTTTTAGATTCTAAATTGCTTCTCGATAAGCTCCTAACATCAGTATTAAGAAATTTTATTACTATTTCCCCCCCTGAATAATACTTCCGATACTTAAATTCCTCCATCATTTTACGAAAAATAAACTGAATTAGGTTTAATTCTGAGGTAGACAAATCTGATTTCCACTTCTCATTCACGAACTTTTTATTAGGCCGCGTATCAGAAAGATTTTGACTTGAGCTTATTTTACTCTCACTACCATCATAAGCCAGATTAAAAAAACTACAGGAATCTAAACTCTTGGACTTTTTAATACCTAAAAATTCAATTAGTCCCTTTTTAACCTCTTCATATTTTGTATGCATATCCTCATGCCTAATTATAATTATTGGATATCCTATTTTTTTTAGTTTTCTATACAAAAGATAATTTTCATATTGATATAGTGTTCCGTGAACCAATATTCCAATTTTTTTATATGAAAGGTAATTAGCTCTAGGATCTCTTATTGTAAAAATCAGTTTCTGCTTGGGAAAGTCTTTTACAATTTGGTGAAATAAAGTCGCCCCATGCGCATGGGCAAGAATATACTTTATCTTGGAAATATCCCTTTTATAATGCCTAGCATATGCATAGTGTGCCCCAATAAACAAAGACCCGATACTCATTCCAAAGACATCTGTATACTCTTTCAAGTAACCGGCAAATTTCCCCTCAGGAAAGTTTCTTCCCAAATCATAGGTAGTATTATAATGTTTAGTCATCGCATTTATCTTCCCATATATCTTCTTGGCAATAACCTCAAACCGTCTACTCTGCAAGTCACTTTTCTCAGGATAGAAATTTCCTAAAATTGTGATTATTTCTGGATGCCAATCCAATAAGCCTTGTAAAAATATAGAGCTGGATCGCCCAATAGGAATCAAGTTAACTATCTTTATTTTTCTCGGATCTAGATTATAGAATCTTTCTACCATTTATAAAAGGCAGATACTAAAAACCTATATAAACCTTATCACATTCGAACATATATGTCCCCCGAGACACTTAAAAAAATAAGAAGAAAGACTTTCCAATTAATTAACTACTTAGTATGGCTTATATTCTCTCCATTTAAGTTCAAAAAAATTTCTAAAAGTCCAATCAAGTCTATTCTAATTGTTAATCTTGGTTTTATAGGTGACTTACTCGCGACAACCCCCCTAATCAAGTGCCTCTCCAAAAGTTATAAAATCGATGTCGCTGTAAGGTCCGGAATGGAGACTATCCTTCAAAATAATCCTCATATTAACAAAATACTAGTTTTTGAGAACTATCCCGCTTTTGAAAAGAAGATTCATCAAAAATATCAATTAGCAATTACGATCTACCCCTGCTCACTTAAAATGTTTATAACACTTCTCAAAGCTAAGATTACTTACAGAATTGGTTACGCTCAGACCGCTTATGCTAATATTAACTCCTTCTTTTTAACTAGGTGTATCTTTCCTTCTTTACGTGAAGTTCACAAAGTTAAAGAGAATCTTTTTCCTGCTAAGTACTTGAAGGTTACCTCCAAAGATATTTTAATGGAGACTTTTCCTTCTAAAAAAGATGGGCTGAAAGTTGACTCGCTCCTCAGGAAAAACAAAATTAGGAATTTTGCAATAATTCATCCGGGCAAGCGTTCCTTGGCAGGGAAAAATTATTTATGGGACGAGAAAAAGTTTGCGGAAATTGTAAATCATCTTAACAAAAAACATGCCCTCCCAGTAATAATCGGCGGTTCAAGCGAAGATTCACTTATTGCTAAAAATATAATTAGTAATTTAGACAAAACTGAAAAAGTTTATGACTTCACCGGGAAGTTAAAAATTAATGAATATGCTTCCCTTATTTCAAAGTCTAAAATTCTAGTCAGCATAGATACTTCAGCTATCCATTTCGCAGCCGCATCTAAAACTAAAACAGTTGCATTATTTTGCACTTATCCTGAAACATGGCATCCCTGGCAGCACCCCCATAACTATACCCTTATCTTTAACAAAAAAGTCAGAAAAATACCTACAGAAAAAGTTAAAAAAGCGATAGATGCATTATTAAAAGGAGAATCATAAATGAGAATTTTAGAACTAACCAACTATTCAGCAGGAGTTTGCGGTGTTTGGCAAAGAGTCAAACAAGAAGCAGAGCTTTTATCTAAAAAATATGAGGTTTATATTTTTTCCTCAGATATTACAAAAGGTTCTGGCGAGCTTGCTTTACCTGAAGATACTCTAGGAAGAGTTAAAATAAAGCGATTTCCAACTAAAAAATTAGGGGGGGAAAGTTTTATGTCCTGGGACTTTACTGCAGAAGCAATTAAGTTAAGGCCGGATATCATCATTGCCCACAGTTACAGGCACCTGCATACTACTAAAGCACTAAAAATAGCGAAAAAAATAAATGCCAAAGTTTTTCTTGTGACGCACGCCCCATTTATTGAAGGGAACTCAACACGTTCATTTTTTTCTAAAGTGGCAGTTTCAATTTATGATAAATTTATTGCTAGGAGAATACTAAATGAGTTTGACAGGATTATCACAATTACTAAGTGGGAGGCCCCCTTTCTCTTGGCTCTCGGAGCAAAGAAAGAAAAAATAAGTTATGTTCCAAATGGCATCCCAAAAGAATTTTTTAAACCAAAAATTTCGCAATTTAATGGGGACTCAATTTTATTTTTTGGAAGAATAGCAAACATAAAAAATCTTGAAACACTTATCAAATCCTTTAAATTGGTTTCAACCGAGTATCCCCAACTAAAGCTTAAAATAACTGGGCCCCAAGAACAGCCTTGCACTAGTAACCTTAAAAATTTAGCCTCCAAATTAAAAATCAGGAATCTAAGGTTCTTCCCCCCAGTATACTCCCTACGGGAGCGTGTTGATGCCTTGAGGAATACTGACATTTTTGTTTTACCATCTATTTCTGAGGCAATGCCCCAAGCCCTAGTGGAAGCAATGGCTGTCGGTAAAATAGTCATCTCTTCAGATAATAAAGCAGGAAAGGAGATAATCTCTGATAAGAAAGACGGTTTTTTGTTTAAAACCGGAGATGAAAAAAATCTATCTGAAGTGATTTTATTTATTTTAGCTAAAAAAAACTTACGAAGAATAAAAGAAATACAAAAACAAGCGAGAATAAAAGCTGAAGAGTTTAGATGGGATATTCTAATCGGCAAAATAGAGAAACTAATTCTTTCTTAGTTTTAAGAAGATTCCCTGTCCTGGCAAAATTTTCCCAAATAGTATGATATCTAAGTAAGATATTCTTGAGAAAGTTCCAAATATCATTCTAAATACCTTACTTGGTTTTTCAACTTTTTTCAACCTATCTTTTAATTCCTGACCCTTTCTTAT
Source organism: archaeon (assembly GCA_043815245.1). GTDB lineage: Archaea > Nanobdellota > Nanobdellia > Pacearchaeales > GW2011-AR1 > JBDRJD01. The sequence goes on along the minus strand of JBDRJD010000014.1, from coordinate 73,800 downwards.
ATGCTTACTCTCCTTGCTCATGGCTTTTGCTGTTAAGTCTTTGATAAAGTCAGTTAGTTGCTGAAAAATTATACTGTAAAAAAGATAGTCTTCAATTATTAACCCATTCTTTTTTGCAAGGCTTTTAATCTCATTAAATTTCAGCCTGTTTAAATGCCCCTCCTTCATCTCAGACTTCATCAACCTACCGTTCATTTTTTTGAAAACACGCTTAAAAACCAACCCTATCCCATAACCATAGAGTGAAGTTTGAATCACTATCCTCCCATTATCTTTTAAAACTCTTTTTAGCTCTTTCATAACTTTATTCAAATCAGAAGGATGTATATGTTCCAATACATCTGCTAAAAGAATGCAGTCCACTGTCTTGGACTTTAAAGGAATCTTATCAGCACTCCCCTGCTTTTTTATTATCTCTTTTTCAGGAATTTTTTCCAGAGCTTTCTTTGAAATATCGAGCACAATCACTTTTTCAAAATAATCCAAAAAATGAAATGCCCAGTTTCCTACACCTCCTCCAACATCAAGAAATGCCCCTTTATTTTTTACACTTAAACACCACTTTTTAAATATCTTCAGTCTCACATAGTTGCTAAACCACTTATATTTTGACCTATTAATCGTCCAAAAATCCTGCTCGTACTTTTCCTCATTGTACTTTTTATAGTCAAATTTCATCTTGAAACAAATGGGAGTATCCCTCAATACTTGGGATAAACTCTTCCGGGTTACTATTTATTTGATTTAAAAATTCTTTTTTAGAAAACCACTTTATTTCAGCCACCTCTTTTTTATCAAATCTAAACTTGGAAATTTCTCTATCAATTACTAATAAAAACCACTGCACAAAATACCTATGCTCTTTTTCATGATATAACTTTGGACCTTTTACTAGATTTAAACTTTCTAATCCAAGTTCTTCTTTAACTTCTTTAATCATATTCTTTTTATAAGTTTCCCCCTTTTCAACAGTTCCTGCAACAGCTGGCCCCCATTTTCCTGGACTATGGCTTTTTGTATAAGCTCTTCTGGCTAATAAAAACTCGTTTTTAGAATTTTTAATCCATAATGCCGAAACCCTGTAGATATCTTTTTCAGCCAGCTCCCTGTCTTTGTAACCTATAACTTCATCCTTTTTATTTACAATAACTATTTTTTCATTCATTTTACATATATGCTCGGATCTTTTATTTCTGAGAACCTGAATCCTTTCTTTCTTGCCTTACAACCAGCACAGTCCCCACAATGAATTGGAATTTTCTTATTGTTAACCCTCGCAAACTCATTACTCCTGTAGCAACTATAAGTTTGCTCCAAATCAAGGCCCATTTTCTTTGCCAGATTTATAATTTCTTCTTTATCCTTTTTTATAAAGGGGGTCACTATCTTGTAACTTCCTTTTTGTGTAGCCACCTTGCTTAATTCATTTACTTTTCTTATAAAAGCCTCTTTAGTGTCATTAAAACTTATTTCCCCTTCATACTTTACCCCTAGGTAGATATCACTCTTCTTGTTTTTTGACAGAAATTCTGACTCAGCATATGCAAGTGCAGCAGTCAAAAATACCGCGTTCCTACACGGAACATACCACTTAATTATCTCTGTTTTTCCTGTTTTCTTGTTTTTATTTATCAGAGAAGTGCTGATTTCTCCCAACCATTTTATGTCAACTATCTTTAATCTAGCCTTTAACTCTCCTGCTAGCTTTTGAGTGCAAAACAGCTCTTCTTCTATTCCCTTCTGCCCATAATCAAAAAATAAGAGCTTAACTTTTCTTTTGCCTACCTTTTTAGCATACCACGCAGTAACATAACTGTCAAGTCCACCTGAAACAAGAATAATTGCTTCCTTCATCTACCTTTCTATATAAAAAACTTTATATATATTCCTAAGTTCAGCAATGCATGAATAAAAAACAATTTAAAGAGATAAAAACAGGAGATAAAATTATACTATTCGGAGATACTTTGATAGTAAATCAAATAGAATTCTCAGAAAAAGGACTTAAACAAGGAAAAGCTAAATGCCGGGTATCTGCAAAAAACGAAAAAACAGGAGAAGAAAAAGTAATAATCCGGCTAGTTACAGAGTACGCTAATACCCCTTAGTTCCCAAAACATATTTAAGGGAAGTTGATTGTTAAGAAACCGTAGGTGTCTTACAAATGATCCACATAATCATAACCGCATATGGGGAACCGAAATCCACTCTTAAGTCGATTAATTCCTTCTTATCCCAAAAGATCAACCAACCCTTTAAAATAATTGTAGTAGACCCTTTTCCAGAAACTGAAAAGTTTATTAAGAAAAATATAAAAAACAAGAAAGTTGAGTTTTTTTTGGATCCTGGTGAAGGAAAAAGTTATGCTCTAAATGTTCTATTTGAACAAATATACTCTAAAGATACATCTGATCTAATTATTCTCACAGATGGAGACGTTTATGTATCTGAAAATTCAGTAGCTTCAATTTTCGAGGCATTTAAAGATAAAAAAATTGGTTGCATAACTGGCCGACCTGTTTCTTTAAACAAAAAAAATAGTGCTCTTGGTTTTTGGAGCCACTTATTGTTTGACGGTATCCATAGAGTAAGAGAGAAGATCTCTAAAAAAAGAGCTTTTTTTGAGTGTTCTGGTTATTTGTTTGCAATAAGAAATGGGGCATTGCAGGGGTTTCCTTTAGAAACTTCAGAAGATAGCATTATCCCTCACTTATTTTGGGAAAAAGGCTACAAAATAAAGTATGTTCCCCAGGCGAAAGTTTATGTTGTTTCTCCTGATAATTGGAAAGAGTGGAAGGTTCAAAAAATTAGGAATATTAAAGCCCATGAAAATCTTAATAAAATTGCCAAAAATATGCCTAGAACAAAGTCTTTTTTTAATGAGATAAAAGAAGGTACTTTTTTTGCTTTATCCTACCCCAGAAGCATAAAAGAGTTTTATTGGACATGCCTGCTTTTTTTAGCTAGACTCTGCATTTATCTAACTGCTTTTTATGATCTAAAAATCCGGAAAAAAGGCTATCAAGATGGATGGCGTATAGAAAAAACAAAATCAACTAGCCCTTTAGATTGAACAGCTCTTCTTTTAACTCTTCAAAGCTTTGTAAAATTTTAACACTGCCTAAAACCATCGCACTTAGTTCCGGTATTGAATCTTCAACTTTTTTATCTGTTTTTAATCCTATAATCGGCTTTTTGATTGAGTAGGCATAACCTATTTCCCATACTGTTCCGCTTCCAGGTTTCCCGTTTAATACTGCAAGTACAAAATCACATTCATCTAAAGCTTTTACATCTTCTTTAAACGCTCTTTTTATCTCTTCTTTAAACGCTATCACCCCTACATCCCTGTGAGGTAAAAAGGTGTCAAATCCCTCTGCCTTACAGAACTTATCCACCCCCTCAAGTAGGGCTCTTTCCTCTTCTGAACATAATTTTCCCGCAATGTATATTTTTTTCATGTATCTCCTATATCTAAGCTTATTTTAAGCTTTTCCATAAATTTTTAAACACTCCAAATATAGTATCCCCATGACTAAGTGGAACTCGAGATGTAGGTTTTTTAATGAGAAGTATGCATGCGATACCTTAACTAGCGAAGGCTATAAGTCCTGTGAAGAATGCAAATTCTCTTCTCCACACTCCAAAAAAATACTCATTATTAAACTAGGAGCTATGGGAGACGTTCTTAGAACCACCCCAATTCTAGAAGCCCTAAAAAAGAAATACGGTGATGAAGCCTTAATTTATTGGTTTACAATGCTAGAATCTAAAGAACTACTTGAAAACAACCCCCATATTGATAAACTCCTGACATACAATCCTGAAAACATCCTAAGAATTCAACAAGAAAAATTTGATATCCTTTTCTCACTAGAAATAACCACTCCAGCGACACTTCTAGCAAATATTGTTCAAGCTGAGGAAAAGTATGGATATTACTTTGACAATGCGGCTACTTCCTGTTTTAATGTAGGGAGTGAAGAGTACCTTGAAACTGCCTTTTTACACAACGTTAAGCTGTCTAACAGAAAGACATACCAACAGCTAATCTTTCAAGCCTGTCATTTGGAATACAATGGGGAAGAAATGGTATTCCATGCGACTACCAAGGACAAGCAGTATGCTAATAATTTCAGGAAAATGAATAATCTCTCAGACTCCGATAAACTAATTGGAATAAATTTCTCAGCAGGGGAAAGATGGCCTTCTAAGGCCATTTCAAATGAGAAACTTAAAGAACTAATCAATGGGCTAAACAAAAACTATAAAGTTTTACTTTTAGGAGGTCCAGAAGAAAGAGGCAAAATCCCCGAGTTAATTAATGAGCTTAAATCTACAGGGATAGTAGTTACTTCAAATAATCCAGATAATACAGTTGGAGAATTTGCAGCAGTAATCAACTTATGCGAAAAAGTTGTCACCACAGATTCCCTAGCCCTACATTTATCCCTCCTATTGAAAAAGCCAACAGTGGCCTTGTTTTATTCAACTCCCCCCTGGGAAATTGAAGATTATGGAATTGCTAAGAAACTTGTTTCCCCCTTATTAGAAAAATACTTTTTTTCTATGAAATATTCAGAAGAATTAGCAGGTAGCATTTCAGCACAAGAAATTTTAAATAACCTCTAATTCTTACATATTTATGTCTCAAGAGATTATAAGAAGTTTAATTAATGATAGCCTGGGAGCTCAAAAATCCATCTATGATTCTATCCCCTTGATTGAAAAGGCATCCCACATGATCATTGAAGCAATTAAAAAGGGGAATAAATTACTTATCTGTGGTAATGGTGGCAGCGCCGCACAAGCTCAACACTTTACTGCTGAACTGGTTGGAAGATTTGAAGCAGAGCGAAAAGGACTTCCCTGCATTTCTTTGACTGTAGACACTTCCAACCTTACAGCCCTGTCAAATGATTATGGCTATGAGGTGGTTTTTGCAAGGCAAGTTGAAGCACTTGGCAACCCCGGAGACATCCTTATTGGACTTAGTACCTCTGGTAATTCAGGTAATATACTAAGAACAATAGAAAAGGCAAGAGAAAGGAACATGCAAGTCATCAACTTGTTAGGAAGAGACGGTGGAAAAATGAAGGGTTTAGGGGAAGTAGACTTAATTGTTCCTGTTCAAAACACTGCAAGGATTCAAGAAGTTCATATTTTGATTCTTCATATTCTAGCTAAATTAATAGAAGATGAGTTTGTTGCTAATTGAGCTAATTATTAAAAATGGAAAATAAAGCTGTATTTTTAGACCGTGACGGTGTGATTAACGAAGATAGAGGCTATGTCCATAAAACTGAAGATTTTAAAATTCTTCCTAGAGTTTTTGAGGCTCTGAAAAAAATTAAAAAAGCCGGTTATAGACTTATCATTATCACAAATCAGTCAGGTATAGGCCTTGGGTACTACTCAGAGCAGGACTACCTAAAAATAACAGAGAATATGGTCCAAGTTTTCAAAAAACAAAATATAGAATTCGATGATATTCTGTACTGTCCGCATGATCCAGATAAAAACTGTGATTGTAGGAAACCCTCAACTAAATTATTTTTAGATTCAATAAAAAAATTTAGCCTCTCCCCCGAGAAATGTTGGATTGTTGGAGATAAACTCACAGACATAAAACCAGCCGAAAAGTTAGGTTGCAAGGCGGTACTAATCGAATCCCGCTACACCGAAAAACTATCTATTCAAAAAACAAAAGATTTATATGAGTCTGTTAAGGTAATACTTCAAGAAAATGAAAGCGCTTAGTGAGGTCGTTAATCAGTTTAAAGAAAAAAGAGTACTAGTCATAGGAGACATTATGCTTGACAAGTATTTTGAAGGAGATGTTACAAGAATAAATCCAGAAGCGCCAGTTCCAATCGTTCATATAAAAAAAGAATTTCACGAGATTGGAGGGGCCGGAAACGTTGCCTCCAACATTGCTTCATTGGGTGGATCAGCAACTATTGTTTCTTTTTGTGGAAATGACTCTGAATCCGAAATTCTGAAAACGCTAATGGATGGGAAAAACATAAAACACCTTCTAGACAACAGATATGACACAATCCAAAAAACAAGAATTATAGGAAAGGGCCAGCAATTACTGAGGTATGATAAAGAAATATTCGCAGAAAAAAGCTTTTCAGATCAGGTAAAACAACAATTAATTAAATACGCCTCAGAATCTGATATAATAATCCTTTCAGATTATGCAAAAGGTGCCATATCTTCAGAGCTTATCTCCTTAATATCTAATTTTAAAAGCAAGATTATTGTAGATCCAAAGCCAAAAAATAAAAATCTATACAATGGAGTTTTACTCATAAAGTCAAATGAAAGAGAAGCCCTCGAAATGGCTGGCTGCTCAGACATTTATCAGGCCGGAGAAAAGCTAAGACAAGAGCTTAACTCAAACATCTTGATAACTCATGGAGAGAGAGGAATGATTCTTTTTTCAGATAAAACTACCGAGATTCCAACTTTTGCAAAAGAAGTTTATGATGTAACTGGCGCTGGGGACACAGTTATAGCTACACTTGCACTTGCGCTTGCAACTAGTTCCCCATTAGAAGAAGCAGCAATTATTGCTAATCATGCTGCTGGAATTGCTGTAGAGAAGAAAGGCACATATTCAGTAAGTTCCAGTGAGTTAAAAAACAAGTTTCTCTCAGAATTCAAGAAAGTAATTAGTCTCGAAGAGCTAAAAAAGCAAGCTCAAGATGCAAAAAGAAAAGGAAGGAAAATAGTCTGGACCAATGGTTGTTTTGATTTACTGCATGTAGGTCATGTAAGATACTTACAAGACGCAAAAAAGCTAGGAGACTTATTAATTATTGGTCTTAATTCTGATTCTTCTGTCAGAGCTTTAAAAGGTCCTTCACGCCCCCTACAGTCTGAAAGTGAAAGAGCCGAGATACTTTCTTCCCTAGAATTTGTAGATTACATTCTCATATTCCCAGAATCATCTGTAGAAAAGTACTTAATAGAACTAAATCCTGACATATATGTAAAAGGTTCAGATTATAATCTTGAACTTATGGACCAAAAAGAGCGAAGAGCTGTAGAGTCATATTGCGGAGAGTTTAAATTTGTCCCATTAACAACTGGCAAATCTACATCAAAGATTATAGAAAAAATAAAAAATGGAAATTAGTAAAATAAAAGAGAGTGTCAGAAATTGGTTAAAAGATCCCTATAATAGAATTTTTTTGGGAATATTTATCTTAGGCGTAGCTATCAGGCTTTATTATTTTTTTCTCACAAAGGACCAGGCAATATGGTGGGATGAAGGGGACTATATGGCCTATGCTAAAGCTCTTGGAGGGTACACTACCTACTGGATGGTTTCCGATGCCCATAATTCTCTATTTATTTATTTTGTAGCGGCTTTATTTAAGATAGGGTTCTCTGACCCTGCCATAAAATTTATATTAGAGATTCTACCTTCCATCCTACTTATCTGGCTCACCTATGCAACTGCCGTTTTAATGTTTAAAGATAAAAAGGTGGGGCTAATTGCCTCGTTTTTAATGGCCACTTTCTGGGTAGTGTTATTTAACTCAATGAGATTCCATTTAGGTGTCCCAGGATTATTCTTCGGTCTTTTAGCGATCTATGTCTTCTGGCAAGGATACGAAGGCGGAGAAAAAATATTTGGGAAGATTAATCCTAACTGGGCAGTTCCACTAACTGTATTATTTGTCGTTTTATCCTACTCTATGAGGAGAGGGTATTTTCTTTTTGGTTTCTTTTTCTTTTTTTATATGCTAATTACTCGTAAGTGGTCTTCACTCTTAAAGGATAAGTACAACTGGATAGCTTTAGCCGTGTTTATAGTAAGTTTCTCTCTTTTAGAGAAATTTGTATTTGCCTCTAATATTACTGAGGTGGCTGGAATCTATCTACATACTGAAATTCCCTTTAATCTCTTCCCCTTCCAAATATTTCCTGCATATTTTAGTTCATTTACCAGTTCCACACTTAGCATTTTACTTTATTTATTCTGGCTTGGATTCATTTTGCTTTTAATAAATACTTTTTTATCACTTGATTACTTTAGAAAGGTTGGTAAAAGTGAGATTAAAAGTGAATTATTTGCAGTTTTATCAATAATCATTGTGTTGTCCTACTTTTTGTTTTACCAAAGACATCCAACTGACATTGGTGAGCCGAGATGGTTCTTCCCGCTGCTTTTCGGTTCCTTAATTTGCCTTGCAAAGGGGGCCATATTTATTTATGATAACCTTAAAAAATATAATAAACAGATTGCTCTGGTCATTATCCTTGTATTGCTAGCCTATGGTGCTTTCTATGAAGTTCAGCATGCTGATACGATTATCAAGTCTAAAATAAGTAGTTTCAACGGGGTTAAGGACGCTTCATTTTACATTAAGGATCGGACCTCTCCATCAGACAAAACTCTTATTGTTTTAACTCCTCAATTCTCCTACTATGCTGAAAGGCAGATGGTTAGCCCTGCTGAGCTTGTAGGAGTGCAGTACAATCAAGATACAACTTTCGAAGAAGTACTACCTAAAATAGAGGAAGACCCAGCAATTAGATTTCTATTAATCTCATTTTGGGAACCAAACCATCCAGATTGGATGAAGCGTGAATCTCAACAAAAATGGGAGATTCCTTTTATGGATACTACTATAGACTTTAATACAGGTCAACAAGACATAAAACAAGAAAAATCATATGGCAGCCTAACTTTTAAACTGTCGCAAATATTTGACGGTGTTTTTGTATATGAAATTTTAAGAAACTAAAGTGAAAATAGCTATAATCCTTGGCACACGTCCCGAAATTATCAAGATTAGTCCCCTTATCCGAGAACTTTCTTCTTTAGAAAAAGAATACCTAATTATCCATACCAATCAACACTACTCTGAAAATATGGATAAAATATTTTTTGAGGAACTGGACTTACCACCCGCAACATTCAATCTCAATATTGGGTCAGCCCCCCATGGAGAACAAACTGGCAAGATGCTTATAGAAATTGAGAAAGTTCTTAAGTCTCAGAATCCCGCGGTTGTTTTAGTAGAAGGGGATACAAATACCGTTCTTGCAGGAGCACTTGCTGCAAGCAAACTCGGGATTCAAGTAGGACATATTGAAGCGGGCTTAAGAAGCTATGATCGGAGCATGCCAGAAGAAACTAATAGAATCGTAACTGATCACATTTCAGATTATTTATTTGCTCCAACTGAAAATGCAAAACAGATACTACTCCGGGAGAGCATACCCCGGGATAAGATATTTGTGACTGGAAACACAATTGTTGATGCATTACATCAAAATCTAGAGATATCTCAAAGAAAGTCAAACATTCTCTCTGAGCTCGACCTACAAAAAAATAAATATTTTTTAGTCACCATGCATAGGCAAGAAAATGTGGATAATAAAGAAAGACTTAAAAAAATCCTACAAGGATTAAGTCTTGTATACGAAGAGTTTAAATTACCTTTGATTTATCCCATCCATCCGCGTACAAAGAAAATGGTCTCTGAATTTGGCCTTAAAGTTTCAGAGCACATAAAACTAATTGAACCTCTTGGCTACCTTGATTTTTTGCAGTTATTAACAAATTCAAGACTTGTATTAACAGATTCAGGAGGCATTCAAGAAGAAACTTGCATTCTGAAAATTCCTTGCGTAACTCTTAGGGAAAATACTGAGCGTCCAGAAACTATTGATGCTGGGGGTAATCTTTTGGCCGGCTATGACCCTCTGAAAATTTTAGATTGCACTAAATTAATGATTTCCAGGCAAAAGAATTGGGAAAACCCATTTGGTGACGGAAAGGCGAGTAAAAAGATCCTCTATCTCTTATATTCTAAAACATAACAATCTTTATAACCTACTTTCTAAATCTAATTTTAAATGGGCCGGAAAATATTTTTAGTTTATCCAGACGAAAAAACTCACTTAACAAGGCTACCCCTTTCACTATTAGCTATCGGTTCAGTTCTTGTTAAGAACGGTTTTGAAGTTAAAATTATAGACTTGCGCTTTCAAGATTACACGAAATTTGATTATTCGGATTCTGTGTTTGTTGGGGTATCCACCTTAACTGGAAAACAACTTAAATATGCCTTAAAATTTTCAGAATATATCAAAAGAAAGTATCCCCAAATTCCTGTTGTTTGGGGGGGCATTCATGTTACACTACTTCCTACACAGTCTGTTTTAAACAAAAACGTGGATATTGTTGTAAGAGGTGAAGGGGAGATCACAGCCATTGAATTAGCCAAGGCTTTAGTAAAAAAAACTTCGCTAAGCAAAATTAAAGGGCTTACCTATAAGGACAAAAAAGGTCAAGTCATCTCTAATTCTGACAGGCCCTTTATGAATCTAAATGACCTTCCCCCCATGGCTTACGAGCTTTATGACTCTAACAAATCAAAAACAACCCTAGGCCATTTCCCCTATAATTCCAGCAGAGGTTGCCCTCACAGATGTAAGTTCTGTTACAACACTGCCTTTAACAAGAGGAGATGGCGTGCCCGCGATGCTGATAAGGTGCTAGCAGATATCAAGAGAATAATTAACTTAACTAATACAAAAGGTTTAGAGTTTACAGAAGATGAGTTTTTTGTTGATAAAAGTAGAGTTGAAAAAATATCCAAAGGGTTAATTGATGAGAACATCAAGATAGACTGGACCACTTCTTGTAGATTTGATTACTTTGCTAAATATGGCCTGGATTTTATCAAACTCGTAAAAAATAGTGGTTGTAGCACTCTTTCTTTTGGAGGAGAGTCGGGCTCAAAAAAAGTTTTAGAAATGATTACAAAAGATATTACAATAGATGATATGTTAAAAACTGTAGCCAAGTGCAAACAAACAGGCATTGTTCCCGTAATCAGCTTTATGTGTGGATTTCCCTACGAGACTAAACAAGATATCCTTCAAACTCTGAACACAATTGATAAGATACACAAAATAAATCCTAAAGCTCACATCAACGGACTATTCGGATTTACCCCCTACCCCGGGACCCCCTTATTTGAAGAAAGTCTTAAGCTCAACTCAAAACTTCCTCAAAATCTTGAAGAGTGGTCTGAATACAATTTTTCCACCCTTGCATCTCAGATTTGGTTAGACAAGCGGTATAAATCCTGGCTTGAAACCGCTTCAGCAATCGTGAGATATAATTATTTCAATCAGACTAAAATGGCTTATCAAAACCTCCCTTCAAAGTTCCTATATTTGCCCTACTTTATTTTCAATAACCTTTATAGAGTTTCGGCCTTGCTCAGGTGGAGATTTCGTTTTTTTTCGTTTGGCTATGAGTGGAAGTTTTGGTCTTTTTTAAAGGAAGCATATTCGGGGCACTACTGAATATAATTCTCCACTTTCCTTAAAAATAAATCTGCTTGAGACTTTTCTAAAAATTTTTTTATTGAATTGATTATCTTCACTTTATTTTTCTTCTTAAAGTCCGACCTTAGAACATTTTCAACTTTTTCTTTAAAGTCTATTGTTGAATAGGGTTTGGCTAAATATCCATTAATTTTATTTAACACATACTCATTCGGACCAGCCTTATCGTCCCAAGCTACCACTGGAGTACCACACGCCATTGCTTCAATTGGAACTAATCCAAATGCTTCTTTTGGTGAAGCAAAAACAAATACCTTCGCCGCTGTGTAAAGTTTTACTAATTCTTCTTGGTTTACTAATCCGAGTATCCTAATCCTACCTTTTAGGTTCAGTTTTTCACCTAACCTCAAAAGCTCTTCTTTGTGTTCTCCACTTATCTCTCCTGCTATCACAAAATCCATTTCTCCCTTTATTTTTGAAAAAACTTCAATTAACCAATCTGTTTTTTTATCAGGAATTATCCTGCCGGCCGTCAGTATAAAATCTTTCTTTATTCCATATTTCTCCAAAATACTTCCGTAATCTTTTTCTGGCTTAAATACGTCATTTAATGGGGGGTAGGACACAAATGATTCCACCCCATACCTCTGACTAATCTCATTTTTAGTAAACTCACTATTGGCTATTACCAGCTTATTCTCTATTAATTTTTTATCCCATCTTTTTAAAACCGGAGAAAGAAAAAAACTTCCTATAACCGCCAGCTTCCTTTTTATGTCATTGGCCCATTCTATTTTTTTCTTCAGCGGAAAATAAACAAACTCCATTGGAAGATAATAGAATCCTTTCTTACAATCCATACCCCTCGTGCTAAACAATGAAGGGAAGGAGTAACAGATAACAAAGTCTACTTTATGTTTCTTAAAGTTATTAAAACCCAATAGCGAAGAAAATAATTTTATTGGCTCGCTTTTGATTTTAAAAGATGACATCTCCTTTATATCTAGCCCATTTAAAAAACTATATTCTCTAGTTTTTTCATCCACATAACTAAATATTAAACTTACTTCATGTCCTTGCCCTTGGAACCATCGTGCGTGAGTAGCCATTACTCTTTCCACCCCTCCCACCTCACTCAGATAGTCATAAACTAACCAAATTTTCATCTTTTCATACGTAACTTCCACCCCTCCCGTGTGTCAATTTTTTTAAACTTTGAGAGAACCGTGCCCACTAAAGTTATAACAATCCATAAACTTACTATTAATCCCACCTTAATACTCTTTTTCCAAGATTTTATAAATATATCCCATACAACTGGCAAATAGTAATCTTTTATACTTATTTCCTGCTCCCACTTCAACTGATCCCTTGCTACCGCTGTTCGTAACTTCTGTTTAAAGAGGTCCCCCAGGGATACTTCATTATACACTGCTATCATCCTTGGAATATTTTCATTCGAGAACACAACTACTTTATATCCCTTATCCATTATATTCTTTGTTCTTTCAAAGTCATCACCTAATGAAAAGTTCTTTTTATACAACTCCCTTCTATAAATGTTTGTTAAAAACATTGTCGGTTTTTTTAAGTAAATCAATCCATCCCCTCTTGAAGTGAATTTTTCTCTTTGATATTTAAACCAAAAATACCCACTATATGCAATCATTTTATATCCTAAATTTCCCTTCTTTACTTTTTCCCGGTCCCACTCCAGTGGAAATGATTCAGCAATTCCCCCGATTTTTGGGTTTTTAAAAACAGAAATAAAATCTTCCAGTTCTTTTTTATTTCTTACCTTAAATATCCAATCAGCGTCATTAACAATTAGAATATCTCCTCCTGCAAGTTTCACTATATGGTCTATTACCTCCGGCTTTCCTTGCCTCAAATTCAATTTACTGTACTTAATATTTTTATACTTTCTCTGAAAATCCTTCACTATATTTTCAGAACCATCTGTGCACCCATCCAATCCCAAAATAATTTCATAGTCTTCATAAGGTAAATTGACCAAATTTCTCAGGCTTTTAGCTAAAATCTTCTCTTCATTATGCACCGCTATCAGAAAACTTAACTTCATCTTCTATGGTGAATCTTTAATGACTCTGGCATTTTATCATAAAATCTCACAACAAATTTAAATGGGGAGTTTAACAGTCTTAATCGTACCATTGCTGAAAACATTTGCAATGGCACTATTCTCAAATCTAATTTAGACTTTCTTAATTTTTCCTCCCAGCATGTTGGGATCTCCTTCACCCTATAATTTTTTTTCCTTATTCTATACAGCAATTCCACATCAAAAGCCCATCTTGTAATTTTGATTTCTTCTGCTATGCTTTCAATTGCGTGCCTCTTGAAAACTTTTGCGCCACATTGTGTGTCCCGATAGGGAAACAAAAACAAACTCCTTACTATAAAATTGAAACCCCTACTTGTAACCTTCCTAGTAAAACTGTAATTTTGTTTTGCCCCCTTTAACCACCTACTAGCAATTATTCCTTCATACGATCCTAATTGCCGTATTAATTTGTAATATTCCTTTGCAGATGTTGAAAGATCTGCATCTACAAACCCAATTAGGTCGTTGTTCTTTCTTTTTAGAGCGTCCTTAAAACCCTCAATTATTGCAAAACCCTTGCCACCTTCTCTTAGGTTTAAATATCTAATCTCAGGGTATTTTTTTTGGTATTCCTTGATTATTCTTTCCGTTCCATCATTTGTGTTATTGATTACCACTAAGACCTCGAAACCCGCTCTTTGCTTTCTTAGATAGCTACAATATTCTTCTAGGATCCTGCCTATGGCTTCCTCTTCATTATATGCTGGAATTATAATGCTAACTCTCATTTTCCCTTAATCTTTATTTCCAAGTAATCACCAAACTTCCTATAAGCATTAGAATATTTGAACTTAAAAAAGCTATCGAAAACTCAAAAAGATTCCCATGAAATAGGAGAAACAGTAATATTTGAATTAACAAAAACAAGAACAATATTAGCGAATTTAAATTAACTTTATTTGTGGAAAGCCCATACATCAAAACTAGATTTGTTATCGAAAGCAAGCTAAATCCTATTCCAATATATACTAAGATACTATATCCGGAGATATAGTCCTCTCCAAACAGGATACCTATTATTAATTTTGGAAAGACTAAAAAAAGGAATATTGCCACTAAGCTTATACCCACTATTATAATGAGCGCTTTCTTTAATATTCTTTTAGTATTCCTTTTCGCTTCATGGCCTTCACTAGCCAAGGGAAACATTGCCTTGCTTATAGCAACGGTACCAAAGAAAATCATCTTGCCAAGAGTTGATACTACTGCGTATACTCCCGCTTCTTCAACAGAAAAAAATCTGTTCGCAAACCAAACATCTAAACTATACATAAGAACGATCACTAAAATAGTTATAAATACAGGGAGGCTGTAGCGGTAGATTCCTTCAACCTTCTCACTTACCAGATCACTTCTAATCACTCTTTTCATAAATACAAATATAACTAAAAAACCTAAAACAGTTGCAATCACAATTCCCCATACCGCTCCAAATACTCCAAATCCAGCCACAACCAGCAAAACAGCCAGAACCAATCTTATGCCTGCCTCAATAATCAAGCTCCCCCCAAGAGAAGCAAACTTTTTTTGCCCTTGAAGCACCCCCCTCAACACAGGCATCAAAAAGCTACCAAAAATGACAATGCCCGTGAGTTCAATAATCCAGTAGTCTACTCTAATAAACTCTGCTAAAAAAATAGCCAAAACTGAAAATATAAGATAGCTTACTAAAGCTAACAAGAACCCCTTTTTTAAACCCTTTACTAATAAGTTCTTCATCCTTCCGAGTTCTCTACTAAGATTATACTTGGAAGCATACCTGGAGATTATTGTCTGGATAGCTTCTGAAGGAACTGAAAAGATATAAATTAAGGACATCATTGCAGCTATGATTCTAAAATCCGCCGGCCCAAGAAGCCTTGCCATACTAAATTGAAACAAATAATTTATTATATTAAAAACATTAATCAGAATCAAAAGGATAAAACTTCCCTTGGCCAGTTCATTTGATAAAATTCTTTTAATCATATTCCAAAAATACTTTTATTGAATAATATAAACCCCAACACGATTATACCCATCTGAAAAAATAAGATTAAATAAACTACTTCTCTCTCATATGCCCTCCCGGACTTTTTCATCTTTTTAATTATATAGATTGCCAAATGTTCAAGTCCGTATATTTTTTCATATGGTAACCCTAGACTTCCATCTTCATTTACCTTGCCAAAGGATTGCTTCTTAAGCCCCCCTCTAACCTTCAAAACCGTTTCAAAGATATAAGGTATGAAGAAAAAGACAGTAATTCTTTCTATATTCCCCAAAATTGCAATTATTGCTATTAATCCCCCTATGGAATATGTTAAACTATCTCCTGGAAACACCTTTGAAGGGTACTTGTTGAAAACCCAAAATGCCAACAAGCTTGCCACCATTACTAAGCATATAATCACTAGCCAGATATTTCCAGTATAGTAGTTCACCACAGCCAAGGAGGCTATTAAAAGTATACCTTGGCTAGCCTCCAGGCCATTAAATCCTGCAAGAAAATTAAAAGTTGTTGCCGCACCTGTTATCCCAATTGGGATGACTACTAAAGGATAAATTAGCCCCAGATTAATTCCCTCTATAAATGGCACCGAAATCGCAGATGTTCCAGCATTTATGACTACTAAAGGAATTGAGGCTAGCAAACACATTATCACCCTAAACTTTTTACTTAACCCCCCATGTTGCCACCCAAACATATCATCGATTAGACCAATAAACCCTAATATTAGGATAGAGGAAATCATTGCAAAAATTTCAATAATATTCTCCGCACTGTTAAAATAAAAAGTTTGAATTGCAATGTAAATCAAGACTCCAAAAATAAACCCTGTGACTACACTTATTCCCCCTCCCCCTGCAACCTCTCGTCGGTCTGTCTTGTTCATGTCCTCCCACTTAAAACCTATCACGCCCGCTTTTTTTATCCATGGTGGGAGAATAAAGAATGTAAGAAAGAAACTCAGAACCAAAGGAATTATTAATAAAGCTTCCATATTATGCGCTCCTGGATATTTTTAACTCCTCATTTGAAAAGTCTAGTTCAAGATAAGTCCCATTTACTGTGATATCTCCGGGGTACTCAATCTCCCAAATTTTAATTGGGCCAAGCAGGCCACCATATAATACAAAAGAATCAAGCTGCAGTCCCTGAGCTCTCAGCTGAGAAACTATTAAGTTCTCTTCTACATGGACCAGCTTGAATGGAGTATCTTGTTCATCCAGCAAATACAGTCTAGCCATATACCCTCTTATCGTTCTAGGGCTAAGGTAGATGGCTGCCCCAATTTCGTCTACTCCATTTATCCTACTTCCATCACTTATAAGTCTCTGGAATACGAATATTCCCGCCTCTAACCCACCGCCAAAATCTATTAGTTCTCCCTTATAGTAAACATATCTTAAGGGGAGGTTATACTGTTTCCCCCTATCTATCACAATTGCCTCTGGCTGTTTCAACTCATTATTCTCAATCTTCAGTTGGATGGCTCCCACGCCTGCGACTCCTCCTGGGAGTAACACCTGCCCACCATCTATCTCCCAAAGTATGTCCTCATCTAATCCAAAATTGGCCTCGTAATAGTGTACTGTTCCGTTCTTAGTCTCCTTCATTAAATCTTCTCTTCTCTGCATTACAGGCAACCAACTGGCTCTGTCGTAATTTTCATCACTACCAATTGTAGAATATGCAGGATATTTTCCAACGTCTGTTGAGTCAATTAAAAGGTGCGTGGCTTCGTGCGTATATAAAAATTCTAATGCATTTTTTTCATCATTACCCGTTAGTACGTGGCGTGCTATCAAATGATTCCAATAAGGGAGCGAGTTCCCTCCATCTAAAACAGTCGCCCTTTCACCAATTGTTTGAACCCAATAACCGTAATCCCACCAATGTGAGAACACCGCCTCTTCAGGGGTTTCAGTTCTTACCCATTCCATTGCTTTTTGCCACTGGTTTGTATATGAAGAAGGCACCATGCCCCTCGCCTGAGCCACTGTAACCTGATAATTAAAGTAAAATGCGTATATTGAGAGGATCGCTATAATTATGGCCCCCACTACCAAGGCCATTTTCAAGGTCTCTTCTTTTTCCTTTCTAGCCCTTTCAATAACAGCCATTGTAAAAAAACCGACTATCCCTGCAGCAGGAGGTGACAAAACCATAATCAGTCTAACTGCACTTCTAGCACCTATTAAGCTTACAATAAAAAAAGCTATCAAAAATAAATAAGAGGTATCTATTTTTTTAAGTTCAGTTAATTCCCCCTCTTTATAATATTTGTAATATATATAACTTCCAATACCTCCCAGAATTATAAATCCTCCGAAGTAAACGCCCTTACTAAGATTGTTCATTCCATTCATAATATGGTTAGAGCCATATCTACTAAAGATCAGGGCAAATAAAAAGAGAATGTATCCTGCTAAAAGCATCCCCCTCCTCTTTTTCTCTAACTTTTTTACAGAGTCATAAAATAACAATATAGAGCCTAAGAAAAATAACCAGAAAAATAAAGGTATGCTTCCAACTATTGGTCCAAAGCTCCCAGCCCATTCACTAAAATAAGGCTGTCTATTTTCAGCAACAGTGAATGAAAGTCTATCAGTATATGGTTGTGTTAAAGAGAAAAATATATGGCTAACGAAATTTGGAATAAAAGAAATTCCTAAAAAGATAGTTGAGGCTGCTATTCCCAGTATGGTTAATAAGATTATCGAAATGACGCGATCTGGAACTTTTGACCTCATTTTTACTATATTCTTAATTTCTTTGATCTTTGTATTAAAAACTATGTAGTCCACAATAATCAAGGAAAGCACCACAAAAGCTATTCCTGTCGAAGTTGAATATATCAAATCTGCCAGAGAAAATCTCGTTGAGAAAACCATGACCCCCAAAACAGAAAACACCCACCACAAACCATAAACATACGCTTCCTTTTTACCCACCCCCCCAATTATAAAAACAACAAAGGCAAAAAGAGCAATACTAACCCAGATATATATCCAACCCCCCCAAATCAAACCCATTAATGCAGTAGACACTCCGGCCAGAACAGCCAATATCAAACTCTTTTTTAGACTCTGACATCTCCAAGCATAGATAAAAAAGTAAAAAGCAAGGAACATAAAGAAAAAGCCTGCAGATTCCTTCTCAGGAATTCCAGCCACTGTCCTAGACAATAAGGAAGGCGAAACAATAAGGAAGGCGGTAGCTATTAATGAGATCCAGTCCATATATTTATGCTTATCAAAAACTTTTCTTACAAAAAGAAAAAAAGTCACTGCAGTTAACAAAAACATTAATGCGGGAAATATCACTGCCGCGTAACTTAGTGTTGACTGGTTAAAAAAATTTAAGACCTTATAAAGGTAGACAATCATGTAAGGTAGCAACCGCGTCTCTCCTGCAGTATTATACCCAAGGGGGACATATCTCATGTAATCCACTTCCACTAGATCTCCAGTTTCTAAGATCATTTCCGCATATCTCAAAAACAAAAAAGGGTCTAGGTCCGGCCCCAAAGTATAATCCCCCGTAGTTATATCTTTTAACTGCTCCAGGTTTACAGTTCTTGTATGCCAAGTTAAGAAAATTAAGATAATCACCCCCAATATAACTAAGAGGCTACCTTTGCTTTTTAGAAACTTCAGAATATCTTTTTTCCTCTTTTCTATTAAGAGATTCCCATCTTTCTCAAATTTGTCTTCACCCATATAAATAAAAATTCCCTTAATTTATTTAATGTTATCTATCTCATCCAGGATTTCATCCGCCGTTTGTTCTTTCATTACACTTCCTTTCATGTCACAGTAAGGACATCTTTCAGGGGATTCCTCTTTGTTAAGTTCAAACCTATAATTGCATCCTTTACAATTAAACTTTGTCATGTTTTTATCAATTTTAACTGATATTTAAAGGTATTGCTAATTATTCCAATTTACAAAATTTTAAGTGGTTTTAATTTAGAATAAGCCTCTACTGCCTCGTTTAATTCACTTCTAGACTCTGCATATATCGTGAGTATATTCTCCCCCTTGTTCACTTTATCTCCAATATGTTTATGTAAGTAGACCCCTGATCCTTTATCTAATGGGCAGCCAGAGGCAATTGCAACCGAATTAATTTTTTTATTGTCTATCTCTTTAACTATCCCCTCCCTCAAAGATTTTATATCTTTTTTTAATCCAGAAGTTTCTAAGTTTACAATTTTACCTTTTTGGGCCTTAATTATCTCTTTAAACTTTTTTAAAGCTAGTTTGGAGTCTAAGATTTTATAGGCTAGCTTATATCCCCCTCCCCTTTTAGCTACGCCTGTAAGTTCGAGTAATCCCGCTGCCAATAATAAAGACTTTTTCTCAAGCATATGGCACGGGTCCTCTCTTTTTAATACCTGGATTACATCTCTCATCTCTAAAACGGGTCCAATTCCTTTTCCATAAGGTTCTTCTGCTTTTGTGAGTATGCATCTCACCTTTATTCTAAATTTCTTTGCCAGCTTTTTAAATTTTCTTTCTAAAGATAAACCCCCCTTTTTATCAACCTTTGCATTTTTACCATAGGGAATATGTAAAATAACATACTTTGAGCTTACAGCAAGCTTTTTCGCCATAATACTCGCTATAAGCTGTGGTTCCGGATCAAGTTTAAGCAGTTTTTCAACTTGGATTATTTTATCATCTGCCGGGGCTAGTCCCAGGCTCCCCCCCCACACCATGCACGCCCCAACTTTCCTAATAATCTTTTTAATTTCTTTAATTGAAAACTCTACTCCGCATATTGTTTCCAGCGCGTCAGCCGTCCCAGCTGCAGTGGTAATCGCTCTACTCGAAGTTTTTGGGATTATAATACCAGCAGCCGCACATATGGAGACTACAATGGGCGTAGTCCTCCCCGCAACCCCTCCGATACTATGTTTATCTGCTATGAGTTTACCCTTTAATTTTAACTTCTTTCCAGAAGAGACCATTGCCTCAGTAAGGTATTTAATTTCCTTCAAAGTCATTCCACACCGGTAAATCGAAGAAACAAAGTAAGCTACTTCAGCTTCAGTCAAGGCATTAGTCACTATATCTCTCACTATTACTTCTAACTCTCTCTTTTTCAACCGCTTGCATTTTAATTTTTCACTTATAAATTTAATACTTTCAGGCGAACTAGTTGAAGCAATTTTAACCTTCTCACCAGAACTCAATCTTAGTTTTTTACACACTTCTATAGAAATAGCTATTTGGTTTTCCTTAACCAAGTCTTGCGAAAAGTCTACAATAGAGATAATCTTTTTTGAGCCTTTTCGTATGAGTATCCTATCACTAAGATGGAGAGACATCCGCCTAGCTAACTTATTATGCAGGATTACAACAGGCCTTCCAGCACTCCACTTCAGAAGTTTTACTCTTAGCTCCATCCTCTTTTATTGTGAAAAGAAACTTTCAAATTTTTTATTTCTATAAGCATCTAAGATGACCATAAAATAAGAGATAATTAAGGGGCCTATGATCAATCCTAAAATTCCAAAAACAATCAGGCCTCCAATCATCCCTATAAAGACAATTGCTGAAGATAAATGCACTTTTTTGGCTACAATATAAGGTCTTATGAAATTGTCTAAAGAAGAAACAAATATAGCCCCATAAATTAGTAGCCCGATAGCTGCCGCGACTCTTCCTGTAAAAAATAGGTAAACCGTTACCGGGAACCAGATCAACCAAGATCCTATCAAGGGGAATATCCCCGCAAGTATCGCTAGGACCGTCAACAACAAAGCATTATCAACTCCCAAAACAAAAAGCGCCACCCCGGTTAACAGTCCTTGAATTATACCCGCTACAACAAATCCATAAATAACAGAATTTGTAATATCCTTAAATTGTTGAGAAACTTCCTCTTCTACCC
The DNA here is from genome assembly GCA_043815245.1 of archaeon. GTDB lineage: Archaea > Nanobdellota > Nanobdellia > Pacearchaeales > GW2011-AR1 > JBDRJD01. The sequence continues at coordinate 52,465 of JBDRJD010000014.1, read as the reverse complement.
TCTTGTTAAATGGAGACAGGCTTTTGATATAGCCCTTAAGTTTTTCTGCATCTCTCATTGTAAAGAAAAAAACAAACAGTACTACAACCATTTGAAGTAGAATATTTGGCAGGTTCAAAAGTGTATCTGAAAACTCAGATATTATCAAATTAGCAAATTTTGAGACAAAATTATTGAAAAGGATAACTAATTCCCTTGTTAAGGCCTCATCGCCAGAAAGTTGCGGCAGAATTGTATTTATTATTGACAGAAAATCTATTTGTTGTGACATTGTATAAATACTAAATATCTCCCTAGCTACTAATGGAAACAAGAACCAGAATGGTAAGAATATTATTATTACAGTTAATACAACGACTATAAAAGCAGATACATTTTTCTCCTTGACAACCTTCAAAACATACTTATATATTGGGTAAAACATATAACCTAATAGCAATCCTCCTACAATCGCCGCCGCAATCGGCCGAACTACAAGAATCACAAGAACGGCTAGCACAATCGCAATGCCTAAAAATGCAATCCTCCTAAAATTCATTTCGCTTATCATTACTTAAAAGAGACTGATAAGATTTATAAACTTTCTCTTCAATCTTAATTGAAGTTATCAAAATTTTAGACGATAAGATGGTAGATTGTTTTATAAAAAAAATATTTAATGAAGAACTGGATGAAGCTGTCCATTCCCAATTTGTTAGATTTTCTAAGGGCCTATTTGAAAATAAAGCAGTTATAAACTTACATATTACCTCAAAGATTAAAGTTAAAGGTACTTATGAGTACTCAACCGACTTTCTTCGCTTAGCATCTGAACTTGGAGGGGGGAAGGTTTCAGGGGTAGTATTCAAAAAATTAGGTAATAAAATAGGAAAACAAGAAATAAATAAAGATCTAACCTCCTCAGAACTAAAGGAATTAATTGAAAATTCTTACTGTATCCTTGCCGACGTTGAGGCACATACTTTTTTCATAAAGATGAAGAAAAAGCTTCCAAGACCTTCATCAAAAGCGGAATCCAAAGTAGATGACAAGTTCTGCCAATTAGAATCAGATTTAAAACATAAGGAGAAGATTAAAGAGTCATTTTTTTGGGATATAGGAGATTGTAAAAAAGTAAGAATCTTACATGACTACGAAATAACGGATATAATCCGTCCTAAAAATGAAAAGGACTTTGAAAAAATTCGTATTCTTAGCAAAAGAAAGGGCAAGTTAACTAGAAGAATTGAAGTCGATGGTGTTAAGGAAAGGAAAGAAAAGGATATTGAAGTCTAAAAAATATCTGCTTTTTATTATGCCTAAATTTTTGTCCAAACATTTATAAATAAATAAAAACAATTCCCCGTATGGCCCACTTAGCTATAAGATTAAAGAATTTCCTTTGGAGACAAGCACTAAAATATCTCGTGAACCCTAATAAGGTGGTAAATGTACAGGGGAATAAGATGTTCTTAGATTCTAAAGATTCTTTATTGCTCTCTATAAGAAGAAATTATGAGCCGAGGCATGTGGACCTACTCAAAAGAACTATCAAATCAGGAGACTATGTTCTTGATGTCGGAGCCCATATAGGATACTACACTCTCCTTCTTGCAAAACTTGTTGGTAAAAATGGCAAAGTATTTTCATTCGAACCAGATCCTGAAAACTTCAAGGTCCTGCAGAAAAATGTAAAGGAAAACGGCTACAAAAATGTTATTCTTGAGAATAAGGCAGTTTCCAATAAAAATGGCAGAGTTAAACTCTTTTTGTCGAAAATCAATAAAGGAGATACAAGAATATATCCTACGTTTAATGATAAAGAAAGAGAGAGCGAAAGCAGGTATGAAGTTGATTCTGTAAGATTAGACACCTATCTTAAAAAAAATTTAAAAAAAATTAAGTTTTTTAAAATGGATATTCAAGGGGCAGAGCTTTTTGCATTTAACGGCATGAAAAATACTTTAAAAAATAAAGGTCTAAAATTCACTGTGGAGTTTTCCCCAGAAAACTTAACTTCAATTGGGTCTAACCCTCAGGATTTTCTAGATACCCTCCTCAAAAATAAATTTAGTCTTTTTGATGTTGATAAACAAAAAAAGATAAACCCCCCTCAGATTAAAAGTTTTGTTAATTATTACAAAAAAATCAATTATTTCACTACAATATACGGGTGCAAATAAACTCCGAAGTTTTATAAAACCCTAAGTGTAAAAAGAGTTCTAAGATAAAATGTTAAATACAAATGAGATTCAAGAGTTGGTTAGTAAGCATGTGCATGAATTATCAGATTGGAAAAAGAGGATTATCCCTAAGCGAGCATTAGTTGTTGATTCAACCAAAGCTGGAAGGCAGTTAGGATACATCCCCAAAGGTATAAGAACTGAAGCCCAAACTTTGGTCCCCCATTATAATTTTATGGGTGTGAGGACGGTATTTGATCCATCTCCCATTTTAGTCGATGGGGAGAATTTTTATAGAGAAGTTAAAGGTTATGGGCAAGATGGTAAACATTTATTTCCTCTTCGTCATAGTGAAGGAGACCTTAACTTTGGGATGTATTTTGTAAATGCTGCCTCTGAGTACTTCCTACTCAAACAAGTTATGGATTCACAAGAAATAAGGACCCAAAAACCTCTTTCCTTATTAGAGTTCCCTAAAGAGGAATTTGAAAAGCAGCTCATTCTGGGTTTGGTATCTTTAGCAACCAACGGCCAAGCTAAACCTGAAGATGCGAGCTTAATCTTTGGAATCTATGAAAAAGAGGGTTTAGAAGAAGTTACCTCTCTTTTAGAAGAACTGACCGGAGGAGACTTAAAATATGAAAAAAAAGAGTTTCCATATATTATTAAAGAAAAAGCAGGATACTTAGTAAGAGCCTCACGTTGCCCATTCAGGATTGTTTATTATGACACCAAGATTCCAAAAGATAGGCTTGAACAGGCAGTTTTTGAAGGGGGCAAGTCTTACGCAGCTTTAATTCATCTAGGGTTAATACATAAATACCCCAATCTTAGAAATATCACCCTTGCAGGGGAGCTAGCAGACTTTGAAGACGCCACCCCCATTACAGATCATGATTCCTTAAGAAGAGATTGGTATTTTGTTGGGGCTAATTGCCTGAAACCAGGAGCAGTAAGAACTTTTCACAGTTTTCTTTCTTTGTTACTAAGCAAACAATCTTTCCAAGCCCATATAGGCCCAGATTTTACACAAGCTTTTTTAGAAGGTACCGGCCTAGGCAGAACTCCAGAGCAAGTTGCAGAGAGTATTATTGAAATACACAAAGAATCCCTCCAACCTCTTTTAGAGGACCGATTTGGTTAAGCAGTCCATAATAAGCTTTATAAACCCTAAATTCGCATTAATCCTAGGACTCTAATTATGTAAACTAGCTAGGGGTTGCTAGCATGATGTATTTAATTAAATGCCAAAACAAAGTAGACCAAGATTTGGTAGTCTTCAGTATTGGCCTCGTAAAAGAGCCAAGAAAGCTATTCCTAGTGTGAACTGGAGCCCCATAAAAGATCTTGGAGTTCTAGGTTTTATCACATATAAAGTAGGTATGAAATCTGCTCTGGTTAAGGATAACACCCCTAACTCAATGACTAAGGGAAAAAGAATCTCCGTCCCAGTCACTGTTCTTGAAGCACCCCCTATGAAAATATTCTCAGCAAGGTTGTATAAAAATGGCCTAGTTAAAAATGACCTAATTCTGAATAATGATAAAGAGCTTAAAAAGAAATTAAAACTTCCCAAGCAGCTCAAGGGTCTCGAAGCCCTAGAAAAAGAAGACTTTGACGATTTAACAATTCTTGTTTACTCTTTAGTGAAAGTCACTTCCATTAAGAAAACCCCCGACTTAATAGAACTCGGTCTTGGCGGCAACAAGGAAGAAAAAATAAAATTTGTTAAAGATTATTCTAAAAAGGAAATCCTTTTAGCAGACGTGTTAAAAGATTCAGGATTAGTTGATGTTCGTGGTTTAACAAAAGGTAAGGGATTATCTGGGCCTATGAAGAGATTTGGAATTGGGATGAAGGGTCACAAATCAGAAAAAGGGAGAAGACTTCCTGGAAGCCTTGGACCATGGCATCCCGCCAGGGTGACATTCAGAGTTCCAATGGCAGGGAAACTAGGTATGTTTTCCCTGATCGTTTATAACAACAAAATTATCTTTATAGGGAGGATTTCTGAGACAGATATTAATCCCCCTCAAGGATTTAAACATTATGGCAAGATAAAAAATGAGTATCTCATATTAAGGGGTTCGGTACAGGGTTCGCAGAAAAGGCAATTGCTCTTAACTAAACCTCTTAGAAAAACAAGAAAACAAGAAAAGAAAACTTTTGAGTTTTTGGAATTAAGATGAAAGCAAATATACTCTCCCTAGACGGCAAGAAAAAATCTTCAGTAGAGCTTCCTAGTTGGTTTAATAAAAAAATCCGGGAAGATATCTGCCAAAAATATTTTGAAGCAACAAAACAAATCCAACCATACGGTCCAAATGCACTCGCAGGTATGAAATACTCTGCCAGCGGTAAACTAAAACACCGAAGACATAAGTGGAAGACTACTTATGGGCATGGCATCTCCAGGATACCTAGGAAAATTCTCTGGAGAAGGGGAGACCATTTTTATTGGGTAGGCGCCACCGTTGCATCCACTCGTGGGGGAAGAAAAGCCCATGCTCCTAAACCAGAACATTTCAAAATGCAAAAGAAAATTAATAAGAAGGAGATTGAGATTGCAATCCAATCAGCACTGTCTTCAACAGGGTTTCAAGATCATTTAATCAAAAGATATGGGAGTATAGAAGAAATAAAGATAGAACTTCCTCTGATAGTAGAAAGCAGTCTCCTAAACTTAAAATCCAAAGAGTTCTTCGGTGTTTTAAGGAGTATTCTGGGCAGTCTTAATGATCTAACAATTCAAAAGAAAAAGGTTAGGAGTGGCCGAGGAAAATTACGCGGGAGGAAGTACAAGAAAAACGCGGGACTCCTGCTTATTATTGGTAGCAAAGAACAAAAGAAGCTTTCTGGCATAGATATAAAAAAGATATCAGATTTGGAAATATCTGACCTTTGGCCGCTGGGAAGATTGACGATCTACACAGAAAAAGCAATAGAGGAGCTAAAGGGAGTTAAAGAAAAATGATACTTAAACCAATCACCACAGAAAAAGCAGTTAAATTAATTGAGTTAGAAAACACACTTATTTTCACTGTAGAGAGGAAATCTAAAAAAGCTGAAATAAAAAAGCAAGTTGAGGACGCATTTAAGGTCAAAGTAAAAAGTGTGAACACCTTAGTAAGGGGGAATAAGAAAAACGCTTACGTAACCCTCGACAAAAAAAATCCAGCAATTGATATTGCCACTAAATTGGGTATGATATAACATGGGAAAACGAATTATTCAACAGAGACGTGGAAGGGGAACTCTAACTTATAGAGTTCGTAGAAATGCTTTCAAATATAAGATAAAATATCCTGCATCTATCGGAAAAGCCAAGGTTGTAAAACTCCTAAACTCAGCAGGGCATTCTGCACCACTCGCAAAAATAAAAGTCAATGATGAAGTATTTTATAATCCTGCAGCAAAAGGTCTTTTTGAAGGCCAAGAAATAGAACTAGGGAGTAAGTTAAGTGAGGGCAACATACTTCAATTAAAAGATATACCCACGGGTAGGAGAGTTTTCAATATTGAAAGGTCTCCAGGAGATGGAGGGAAAATAATGCGTGCATCTGGGTCATACGGGGTCATTACTAAGAAAGCAGAAAAAGTAACAATTTTACTTCCAAATAGGAAAGAACTCCTATTTTTAGGGCACTGTAGAGCAACTGTTGGGGAGATTGCAGGTTCAGGCAGAGTAAAAAAACCGATTATTAAAGCAGGAAAACAGTATTATATTAAAAAAGCAAAAAGCAAACTTTGGCCAAGAACTTCAGCTGTAAAAATGAATGCTATAGATCACCCATTTGGTTCTGGTAGAGGAAAAAGAATTAAAAGCAAGATTGCTAAAAGAAATGCTCCTCCTGGAGCCAATGTAGGACATTTAAGACCAAGAAGGACTGGGAGAAGGAAGGGTAAGAGAAGATAATGGCAGATTTCAATTTTAGAGGAAAATCATTAGAAGAACTTAAGCAGTTGGATACTCGCGAGTTTGCAAAATATGTTAAGTCTACTCAGAGAAGGTATATCCTAAGAAATTTTCAGACTATTGAAAACTTTATTACAAAAAACAAGAAACGGATTGATAAAGGTAAACCAGTAAAAACACATTTAAGGGATTTAGTTATTGTACCTAAAATGGTTGGCCTCACAATATCTGTTCATAACGGTAAAGAATTTTCGAAAATTATCATAACAGAAGAGATGCTAGGCCATAGGTTAGGAGAGTTTGCTCCAACTAGGGGTAAAGTACAGCACGGAGCTCCGGGAATTGGAGCTACCAGAAGTTCAGCAGCCTTATCTGTGAAATAAAATGGAAGATAAAGAAGTAAATCCTATAGAAAAGAAAGAAGAGAAGAAACTAGCTGAAGCTTCAGACACAAAAGAAGTAAATCCTATAGAAAAGAAAGAAGAGAAGAAACCAAAGAAAAAGAAAGAAGAAACAATTAAGAAAGATGAGGCAATTGCTAGAGGCCGGGACCTAAAGATATCTACTAAGCACTCGATTGCAATCTGCAGGTTCATAAAAAATAAATCTCCTGATCAAGCAATAGAAAATCTTAAGAAAGTAGTCAACAAGAAACTTGCAGTCCCAATGAAAGGAGAGATACCTCACAGAAAGGGCATAGAAAGAGGGAGATACCCTCTAAGAGCGAGCCAAGCCTTTATAAAACTAATAAGCGCCCTTTCAGCAAACTCAACTGTAAATGGGTTAGAGTCTCCCACAATCAAAGTGGCTACAGCAAATCAAGCTTCCAAGCCATCAAAGAGATTTGGATCCATGAAGTTTAAAAGAACACATATTCTTCTAATTGCAAGGGAGGCCGACAAAAAGGATAAAAATTAAAATGGAAGAAAAAAAGTTTGTAGACTTCAAGAAAAATGAATTTAATGTAAAGGAATTTATCAAAAAGTCTTTAGGAAAAGGAAGAATCAGTTCTGTTAAGATAGAGTACACTCCAGTCGGCGAAAAAATAATAATCTCCACAAGTAAACCAGGTTTTGTTATTGGGAGGAAGGGGGAAAAGATTAATGAGATCACTAATGTTATCAAGGCAAAATTCAAGTTAGAAAATCCACATATTGAAATTCTAGAGATAACCCGTCCTGAGTTCGATGCCCAGACTATGGCTGATGAGATTGCTTTGTCCTTAGAAAAACTAGGCAACCTAAGGTTCAAAATAATCGCCTACAAAGCTCTTGAAAGAATTATGAAAGCTGGAGCCCTGGGTGTTGAGATAAAGCTATCTGGGAGATTGCCAAGCGAGAGATCCCGGTCCTGGAGATTTACTTCAGGTTATCTTAAGAAAACAGGAGACACAGCCAAGATAGTTTCGAGAGCAAAAGCCACTGCACTAACTCAACCCGGAATAAGTGGGGTAAAGGTGGCAATTCTTCCTCCAGATGCAAAGATTCACGACCAAATTAAAGTCACAGATGAACTAAAAAGCAAAATCAGGGCAAGAAAAATAGAATTGGACGAATCAAAACAAGAAAAACCCAAGAAAAAAACTAAGAAAAAAGAAACTAAAATTAAAGAAGAAGAGTTAAAATCAGATGGCAGTGCTAAAGAATAAAGAAATAAAGAAGATGAATGAAAAAGAAAAACAAGAAAAGTTAAAAGAACTTAGAATGGAACTTATTAAGAAAAATGTAGCTGCCAATAAATCAAGTAAAATAAAGGCTAAGGAAATTAAGAAGGCCATAGCCAGGATACTCACCAAAAATTAAAAATGGACATATGCCCAAAGTGTGGCCTGCCAAAACAGGCTTGTGTTTGTGAGGACATCGCAAAAAGTGAACAAAAGATCACAGTAGAATTAGTGAAGAGAAGATACGGAAAATATATGACCCTTATTCATGGAATTGGAGAGGGAGTAAACATTAAGGAGATTGGAAAAGAATTAAAAAGCGAGTTTGCTTGCGGTGGAACAGTGAAGGAAGGAGTTATTGAGCTCCAAGGCAACCACAAGAAAAAAGTAAAACAAGCCCTGATAAAGTTAGGCTTTTCAGAAGACTCAATATCTGAGTAAAACAAAATGAAAAAAAATAAAGAAAATCAGAAAAATGTAGCTGAAAAAGCTAGCTGCGCGGATATACATTGCCCAAGGCACGGTCAGCTTTCAGCCAGAGGAAGAATCTTCGAAGGGTATGTTACAAAGAAATTCTTAAGAAGAGTGGTGATTGAATTTGAGTGGACCTATTATGTTAGGAAATACGAGAGATATGCAAAGAAAAAGACAAGGATACATGCGCGGCTTCCAAGTTGCATGCATGATCTGATAAATGTTGGAGATTACATAAAAGTCAGAGAATGCAGACCTCTGAGTAAATTAATACACTTTGTTGTAACCGAAAAAATAAAATGAAATCAATTAGCGCAAGAGCAACCCGTGGGCTGAATATAGGATCTTTATTAGTGGCCACTGATAATTCCGGAGCGAGGATTGTGAGGATTGTAGCGGTAAAAAAAGGAAAATCAAAAAAAGGAAGACAGCAATCAGCTAAAATAGCTGACTGGGTAAAAGTAAGTGTAAGAAAAGGTCAACCTGACATGAAGGGCCATGTATTTGATGCAGTAATAGTTCGTCAAAGAAAGCCTTGGAAAAGAAAAACTGGGGAGCGAATCTGCTTTACTGATAATGCCGTAGCTTTGTTAAAGGATGAAAAAGGAAATCCTAAGGGCACCCAAATTAAAGGGCCTGTTCCGAGAGAGATATCAGAAAGATGGAAGGAGGTAGCTAAAATAGCTTCAATAGTCGTTTAAAAATGAAAAAGAAATTTTCAACCAAATGGAAATCCTCTAAACTGAAGAGGAAGCAGAGAAAATATAAAGCCAATATTTCCAAACACCTGAAAAAAGCTTTCCTATCCTCAAATCTTTCAAAGGAACTTAGAAAAAAATACTCACGGAGATCCTTCCCACTAAGGAAAGGAGATACCGTAAAAGTTCTAAGAGGCAAGTTTAAGAATAAATCAGGAAAAGTGTCTGGAGTAAACCGGAGTAAGATGAGAGTAAGCATCGAAAATATACAGGCCCAAAAGAAAGATGGGACTAAGGTAAATGTATGGTTCAGCCCAAGCAAAATTCAAATTCAAGAATTAAACCTCGAAGATAAAAAGCGAGAACAAGCCATTAGCAGAAACATGGAGGATAAAAATGCACTTAAAAAGAAATAAAATGCCTAGGAAATGGCCATTAACAAGAAAAGGGACTAAATACATAGTTGTACCTTCTCATAATAAAAGGAAAGGAGTCCCACTGTTAATTGTTTTGAGGGATATGCTTAAAATTGCTAAAAATAGGAAAGAGGCAAAACAAATACTGAATCTTGGCAGTATAGTTGTTAATGGGAAGGTTATGAGATCCGAAAAAAACCCATTACTGTTCTTTGATACCCTCTCTCTTAAGGGAGATAAATGCTATCGGTTAACTTACTCGGATTTTAAGAAATTCAAACTAGAAGAAATTTCAAAAGAGGAGTTAGATAGTAAGATCTTAAAAGTGGTAGGAAAAAAAATTCTTAAGGGTAAGACCACACAACTGTCTTTAAATGATGGCAGAACAATCTTGACTAACGAAGACATTAAAACAGGTAATTCCGTCTTGGTTGAGCTAAAGTCAAATAAGATTATTAAAAAAATTGAGTTAAGCAACAAGGCAAAAGTTATCGTTATTGGTGGGAAACACTTAGGGAAAAAGGGAACAGTTGAAAAAATCGAAGAGGGAAAAAATATGGCCGAGGTTATTTTCAAAGATAAAAAATTAAATGTAAAATTACTAAACTTGATGGCAATTGAAAATGGAAAGTAATAAGATGCGTGAAGTTAAGATAGAAAAGGTAATTATAAGTGCTGGAGCCACAGCTGAAAAGCTTGATAGGGCTACAAAATTACTTCAGATAGTTACCGGAATGAAACCAATTAGGACAAGCTCTAAAAAAAGAATACCAACTTTTGGGGTCCGTCCAGGTCTAGAAATAGGATGCAAGGTGACCCTTAGAGGTCAAAAAGGCATACCCCTACTAAGCAGACTACTAAAAGGCATCAAGGATCAGCTAAATCAGAAACAAATTCAAGATAATCACCTTTCATTTGGGATTGAAGAATACATTGAAGTTCCTGGAATTGAATATCAAAGAGACATAGGCATCATAGGTTTTAATGTCACAGTGGTATTTAGTCGAGCTGGAAGGAGAGTAAAGATTAGAAAATCAAAGAAAGGTAAAATCCCAAAAAGGCAGGAAGTAACCCGGGAAGAGATTATTGTTTACATGAAACAAAATTTTAATACGGAGGTAAAATAAATGACTGCAAGTGACTGGAAGAAACTTCTAAAGCAGCTAAGGAAAAAACCTTTAGTTTTGGAGAAGTTCCTAAAACACAATAAACCAAAGGATAGGAAGTTTGGGATAGCATCTAAAAAATGCGAAAGATGTGGGAGATTTGGAGCACATATAAGGTCCTATGGCCTGCATTTATGTAGGCACTGTTTTAGGGAAATTGCAGAAGAACTTGGATTTAAAAAATATAGTTAAAATGAGTCAAGATATTGTTGCAGACGCTTTGAATCAAATAATGAATGCTAAAAAGGCAGGAAGGAACTCAGTAACTGTTAATAGGCATTCAAAACTACTTCTCAAGGTACTTGAAGTTGCAAAAAAAGAAGGGTACATAGATAGTTTTGAAACCAAACAGACAAATTTAAGGATTGATTTTACTAAGATTAATTTCTGTAAGGCGATCAAACCAAGGTTTAATGTTAAGATAGAAGGGATTGATAAATATATTAGAAGATACCTTCCCTCAAGAAATTTCGGAGTTATTATTATTTCTACAAGTCAGGGTTTGATGGTCCATCAAAAAGCTTATGAAAAAAATCTTGGAGGGAGCTTAATCGCTTACTTTTACTAAAATGAAACACAAAATCACTGAAGAACTTGAAATTCCCGAAGGCGTGAATGTCTCAATTGAAGGTGGCCAAATAACTATCGAGAAAGAAGGGAATAAGGCTGTAAGAAAATTTGAAGGCATCTCCATAAAAAGGAATAATGGAAAATTAATCTTGTACACTGAGAAGGGTACAAAAAGAGAGAAAAAACTCATTATGACCTTTAAAGCGCATATAAAAAATATGGTCCGAGGACTTACAGAAAAGTTTGTTTACAAGTTGAAGATTTGTTCTGTTCATTTTCCAATTACTGCCACAGTTGAAGGACCGAATTTTATAATTAAAAACTTCTTAGGTGAAGCCACTCCAAGAAAAGCAAAAATAATTGAAGGGGTAGAAGTAAAAGTCGAGAATGAAAATATTACAGTATCCTCGAATAACATAGAACCAGCTGGACAAACAGCAGCAAATATAGAAACAGCCACAAGGGTTACAGGAAGGGACAGGAGAATCTTCCAGGATGGGATATTTATTACAGAAAAACCCGGGAGGAAGTTATAATGAAGAAGTTTTTAAGAAGAAACTGGAAAAATTATGCAAGACTGGGTAAAGGTAGGAAAAAAATGCAGAAGTGGAGAAAACCAAAGGGGAGGGATAATAAGATGCGTGAGAAGGTCCGAGGGAAGTCAGGAATAGTTTCAATTGGGCATAAAAATAAAAATTCAAATGAGAAAAGAATAACCATCCGAACTTTAGCAGAGGCTCAGAAGATAAATAAGGGCCAAGTGGTGAACCTGGGGAAAATGGGTAAAAAGAAGAAAATTGAGATTGCTAGAATCGCAACCCAAAAAAACTTTATTATTCAGAACTTAAATATTAAAAGAATATTAAAGGAAGAAAACAAAAAGAAAGATTCAACTATCAAAGACAAAAAATCTAATAAGGATGTTAAGAAGGAGGAAAAGAAATGAATTTAAAAAAGAAGAAAGAGCTTGCTGCAAGTGTACTTAATGTGGGTTTGAAAAGAGTAATTTTAGATATTTCACGTTTAGAAGAAATAAAAGAAGCAATTACTGCCCAGGATATTCGTGATTTAAAAAAGTCTGGGGCTATCAAAATAAGGGAGAAAAAAGGAAGGTTAAAAAATAAAAAGCGAAAAACTAAAATAAGAGATGGAAAAATCAAAAAGAAAGTAAACAAAAAAAAGCAAGATTATGTTAAACTTACTAGGAAGTTAAGAAATTATTCTTCTGAGCTTAGAAAACAAGGAAAGTTAAGTAAGGAAGAACTTTCAGAAATTAGGAAAAAAATAAAATCCAAACAATTTAGAAGCAAATCTCATCTAAGGGAGGTAATGAAGTCAAAATGAGAGTAACCAAAAGAAGAAGGAGAGAAAGTAAAACAGATTATAGGGCTAGGCTCAACTTACTAAAATCTCCCCTTCCAAGAATAGTTTTTAGAAAATCTAATCTCTATGTTAACGGCCAGTATGTCCAGAGCAAAAACGCCCAGGATTCAGTCCTCATGTCCGTGACCTCTAAGGACTTGCTCTCCTATGGGTGGCCCAGTGAGGCTAAAGGAAGCTTAAAATCTATTCCTGCTTGTTATCTTACCGGATTTCTTTTGAGTAAAAAAATAAAAGAAAAGCATGGAGAGGTTGAAGCCATATTTGACCTTGGTTTGATAAGAAATATCCAAAAGTCCAGAGTCTTTGCGTTTCTAAACGGAATTGTAGATGGAGGGTTAAACCTTAGGTGTGATAAGGAGAAGTTCCCTCCAGAAGAAAGAATTCTAGGGAAGCACCTCAAGAAAGGCGTCTCAAGCGAGTTTAATAAAATAAAGGAGAAGATTAAAAATGAATGAAAGAGAAAAAAGAAAGATGAGAGAAGAGTCTAGGAAAAAGAAAGAAGAAGAAAGGCAGAAAGACCAAATTGCTTCTTGGCAACCAAAAACTAAAATTGGCAAGCTTGTGAAGGAGAAAAAAGTTACAGATATAGATTATGTCATAGGTAATTATAAAATACTAGAGGCAGAAATCGTAGACTCGCTTATAAAACTAAAATCAGAGCTCCTCTTTATTGGACAAGCTAAAGGCAAGTTTGGCGGAGGAAAAAGGAGAATCTGGCGCCAGACGCAGAAGAAAACTGCAGAAGGCAATGTGCCAACATTTGCCTCAATGGCGGTGGTAGGGGATGAAAGTGGCCATGTGGGGTTGGGCTACGGAAAATCCAAAGAGACCCTCCCTTCAAGAAATAAGGCCCTTAGAAATGCTAAATTAGGGATCATCAAAATCCAACGTGGTTGCGGGAGCTTTGATTGTTCTTGTAGTGAACCTCACAGCGTTCCATTTGAAGTTGGCGGAAAGTGTGGCAGCTCAAAAATAATTCTTAAACCTGCCCCTCAAGGAACTGGCTTAGTTGTGGGGGACGAAGTAAAAAAAATCTTAAAGCTTGCAGGGATAAAAGATGTATACGGAAAAACTTTTGGACAGACAAAAACAACCATAAACTTGGCTAAAGCCACAATGGAAGCTTTAAAGAAAACTAATGAGTTTATAAAATGATTGCAATAATAAGGATTAGAGGAAGGGTGAAAATTCCTGAAGAAGTTAAGAACACACTCTATAGACTTAGACTTAGACACAAATATACTTGCGTTATCTTACACGAAAAACCAGAAACTCTAGGGATGCTAAAGATGATAAGAGACTTTGTCTCTTATGGCAAGATTGATAAATCTACTCTCAAAAAATTACTGGAGAAGAGAGGAGTGATCATTGACAAAAAAAAGAAAGTAGATTTTGAGAAGCTTTCTGAAGAGATCTTTAATGCTAAAGTTGACAAAAAAATGCAAACCTACAACCTCAAACCATTTTTTAGACTTCATCCGCCCCGGGGAGGGATAAAGAGTAAGCTCCACTACCCAAAAGGCGTCTTAGGTGAAAATAAAGAGATAAATAAATTAATTGAAAGGATGTTATAAGATGAAACTTAAAAAGAAAAAGAAAGCAAAAAGAATGCGTGGGACAAGATTGCACGGATACTCTGAGAAAAAACATAAGGGTAAAGGGAGCCATGGGGGTAAGGGCATGGCTGGCACCGGCAAGAGAGGAGATCAAAAGAAAACATATGTTCTTAAATATGAATATCCTTACTTTGGTAAGAAAGCTTCTAAAATCAGAAAAAGAGAAGCTAGAAAAAAACAGTTTAAGTCAATTAATCTTCAACAAATTCAAGGAAATTTAAAAAAAGGTGCAACTGAAGTTAACTTAAAGGGTTACAAGGTACTTGGAACTGGGGAAATTAAGCAAAAAATTACTATAACTGCTTCGGCAGCTTCAAAATCAGCTATTCAAAAAATTGAAAAAGCTGGCGCCAAAATAACTCTAGTAAAATAAAATGCCTATTAAGGATATATTACACAATCTCCCTGAAGTAAAGGGGCCCACTGAAAAAAAGCTAAGCTTTAATGTAAAGCTTAAGTGGACTCTTATAACTCTAGTCGCTTTTTTTATTCTTGCTAATATCCCCCTTTATGGATTAGCGGCCAATACTTTGGAAAGGTTCCAGTACTTAGCGATTATTCTTGGAACAGACTTTGGTAGTATCATTTCCTTAGGTATAGGCCCAATCGTTATGGCCTCGATTATACTTCAGTTGTTAGTTGGAAGTAAGATTTTAGATATTGATCTAACCTCCAGTGAAGGTAAAAAATACTTTCAAAGCTTACAAAAGCTGATGGTATTCTTCTTTATTTTATTTGAGGCAGCAGTATATGTTTTAATGAGAGGGTTACAAGCCATGCCTGGTTTTACTGGTATTGTTATCTTCCAACTGGTTTTAGGCGGCCTCGCAATTGTGTTTATGGATGAGTTAACTACTAAATGGGGTTTTGGTTCTGGTGTAAGCTTGTTTATTCTTGCAGGAGTAGGATGGAGATTATTCACAGGTCTCTTCCAGTTTATAGGGGTGCAAGGCGGAAACTGCCTCCTTAAATTCTCAGGAGAAGGAAGTATCGCTTGTGCAGGAAAGATCTTAGTGATTATACAAAGTGTAGTAAATAATGCACCTACAGAAGCACTAAAAGCTTTTGCAGTAATTTTAGTCACAGTAATCATATTCGCAGTTGTTGTATGGGCCCAGAGTTTAAAAGTAGAGGTCCCATTAAGCTTCGATAGACTAAGGGGATACGGCTTAAAATGGCCTTTAGCATTTTTTTATGCTTCTGTTATTCCTGTAATTTTAGTAGCCGCTCTTTCAGCTAACCTTCAACTTTTTGCAGGCCTTTTAGAAAACTGGCTTGGCCATGCAACTTTTCTTGGTACTTTCTCTCAAGGAACTCCTATTGCAGGATTTGCCTACTGGATTGGAAATTCTAATCTAGTTGAATCTGCTATAACAGGTAGCTTACAAGCCAGAATGTTACTCCAAGGAATTTTCCATATACTTTTTTACATGGTTTTCTCAACTGTTTTTGCTATTTTCTGGGTTAAGACTTCTGGGATGGATGCTTCTTCTCAAGCACATAATATTATGTCATCTGGTTTACAAATTCCAGGATTTAGAAAAGACGAAAGAATACTGGAGTCTGTACTTTCAAGATATATCTTGCCCCTTACAATTATGGGCGGCGCCGCCATAGGATTACTTGCAGCTGCAGCCGACTTATTCGGGGCATTAACAAGTGGCACCGCCATTTTACTTGCAGTGATGATATCCTATCAATTTTACCAAAATATAGCTCAGCAGCACGCCGTAGACATGCACCCTGCTCTGAAGAAGGTGATGGCATGATGAACAAAGAAGGAAAAGAAGGAAGTTTCAAGCTCATTTTTATCATTATGATTGTATCCTTGGCTATAGCTTCCTTATGGAACAACTTTTCCATTATTAAGGAAACTGCACATTTAGCTCTTGATCCCAGTGTAGGTATTCTTCTGGAGTGGGACCTCACTATTGGCATGTTGATAATTATTTTTATTATTGCTTTAGTAATAGTTTTATTTCAAAAGTACACTACTGACCAGGAAACCCTTCGCGAGCTAAAAAAAGAACAAAAACTCCTTCAAGAAGAAATGAAGAAGTATAAAAGTCATCCAGAAAAGTTACTCGAAATTCAAAAAAAGCAGTTAGAAATAATTCCAAAAACTATGCAACTTACTATGCGTCCCCTCATATTTACTAGTATCCCTCTGATACTCTTCTTTAGATGGTTCCATGACTTTTTTAATGCAGCCGGAAATCCAAAATTCTTCGGATTTTTACACTGGCTATGGTTTTATATTATCGCATCTATAATATTTAATAGCCTTTTAAGAAAAATTTTAAAAGTAGTTTAAAATGGAAGAAAACTATATCCTACAATTAAGCCTCCTAGAACAACAATCCCAAGAGATTGAGAAGCAAATTAATCTAGTTGAACAGCAGATTAATGAATTGCAGATTTTTTCTTTGAATTTAGATAAGTTTAAAGGAGAGGGAGAAATGCTCGCCCCATTAGGGCGGGGAGTTTTTGTTAAATCTGAAGTTAAAGATAAAAAGTTATTTGTTAACATAGGCTCAGGGGTAATAGTTAAAAAAACTCCAGAAGAAGCTAAAGAGATAGTTTTAGATCAAGTTAATAAATTGGGGAATTTAAGAGTTGAGCTTTTCAATGAAATTGAAAAAGTGAATTCAGAGCTCCTAAAGCTAATAGAAAAAGCTCAAACAGCTAAGAAGTAACCTTACTTAAGAAATTAGAGTAGCTTAGCACACCTAGCTCTGATACAATGCTCTTAATGTATTTCTTATCTACAAATTCAAAGGCGGGGTTTTTTATCTTTACACTTTTTGGGGCAAGATCCCACACTTCATTCAACTTTCTCTGCTCAATTGGAACTTTTCTTTTAGTGAACTTCCATGAATCAGCCACCACGTAAACTGGAATTTTTTGGTTTTTTGCAACTTGAGCTATGACCTCGCTTCCAACTTTGTTGATTGCACCTTTTCGTAAAATAGCATCTGCTCCTAGGAAGACTTTGTCAACTTTTTTTAGTCCTTGTTCTCCACTTAAGGCGATCCCTATAGCAGAATCAACAAACATAGTTACTTTTATTCCCTCTTTTCTTAATTCTTTTGCCGTTTTTCTACCTTGGAGTAAAGGTCTAGTCTCAGTATTATACACTTGGAAACTCTTACCCCTCTTCTTTGCATAAACCAGCGCATTAATCACGTTTGTAGAATGGCAATGTGTAAAAATAATTTCATTCTTTCTTATTAACTTTAAAAAATAATTATTTATTTTTGATTGTGCAAAATCGAAATGTTTCTTTACTTCTCTATACTCTTTTTTTTCAGCCAAATCTAAAACATTTTCTAACATCGGTTCTGTAGGCCTAAGTGAAATAAGCTTTTTTTTACTTGCTTTTGTAGGAACCAAGTTATAAGCATAAAGAGCCCTTTTAGCAATATTCCTTGCACCCTGAATCTTCACATTTTTAATATCTCTGCAAATCCCATCAAAAATCATTTGTTTATTCATTTTAAAGACAAACACAATATCCTCTATACCTAAAGTAATACCAGTTATCAGGGCAAGGAGCATTATCTAGATTATCGTTTGGGAAATCATCGTTGTGCTCTAATGCACAGTCTACTTCCATTGGAAACTCTGCCATTATCTCAGTAACCACCTCATAATACCTTCCGGGCCCTAAACCATCAAATACATCCACTTCCTTGTAATCTCCTTCCCCCCTAACACTAATTAAAGAACTATTCCCAAATGAATAACTAGAATTCCAAGAAGGCCAATATTCAGTATCCAATGTCCAAAATCCTCTGCCCCCTATTCTCTGGTATAAATTCCAAAGCTCATCAAAAGTTATATTATATACTTTTTTTGGCGCAGATCCCCCCGATACTCTTGCAGGTTTGCTAGTTATTCCTACAAACTTCCCAGAGTTATTTATAATAAAGTATTCATAGCTCCCCTCTCCCGGATAAAGGGAAAAGTATCTTATTTCTATTACCTCGCTTTCTTCTTGGAGTGTCTGATTAGACTCGGGTGTCTGGTTAGATCCCCCAGTTTGGTTTACAGCTCCGGTCTGATTTTCCTCAACACTCAAATTGACATCCCAAACTTGAATTTCCTCCCCCCCACTCTGATTAATTGTTGGAGCATCCTCCCCATTTCCAAATAAAACAAAATATTGTACTACCCCTATTACAACTATCACAAGTACAATAAGTATCGCTACCTCTTTTCCCATATTCAAAATAATGTTTTAGTGTATAAAAAACTTACTAAAGTTTAAATATGTGCTTTTCTTACTTGGAGCATGTTAGAGATGCTTTTGAGCCCAAAGAAGGCAGAGAGAGAGCCATGGGAAATGTTTTTCGTAGGACTATTTTATGCTTCCCTTGCAGTACTCCTGGTAAACTGGATTTTTGGTCAAGATGCTGTTCTTGCAAAGTACTCGGGAATGATAATTGTAACCTTCACTGTTATGTTCTCTCTACCGTTTGTATATGCTGTTTTAAAGAACGAAGAAGAAAAAAATCTCGAGTACTCTGGATTTCTCAGAATACTAAAAGAGCACAGCAAGGCCTTACATATTTTAATGTGGCTTTTTATCGGTTTTATAGTCGCCTTTTCCTTTTGGTATATAGTTCTTGCTTCAAATCAAAACTTTAGAGCACAGATTGAAACTTACTGTGTTATCAATAGGCCAGCAAATTTTAATGAGTGTGTTGCAGAATATGGGGTGAAGGGAGTATCAAGAACTACCGCTTTCCTAACTGCTAAGGAAAAATTGTTTATGATATTTGCAAATAATGTTTATGTGTTAATCTTTACCTTAGTATTCTCACTCATATTTGGTGCAGGAGCTATTTTTGTGCTGGCATGGAACGCAAGTGTAATTGCTGCGGCAATAGGCATATTTACGAGGTCCTCACTTGCAAGTTTGCCCATAGGTCTCGCAAGATACATGATTCACGGCCTTCCTGAGATTGCAGCCTACTTTATTGGAGCTCTTGCAGGCGGGATAGTTAGTGTAGCAGTTATAAAGCATGATACCAGAAGTGAATACTTCTGGAATATCCTTCAAGATGCCCTTAACCTAATAATAATTGCAGTAGTCATTTTGTTTCTTGCAGCACTAATAGAGGTGTTTATCACCCCAATTTTATTCTAAGGAAAACCTATTTAAAGCACAATTAGTTTTTAAATTGGTAAAATAAAAGATGGTACAGGATATATTTTTCCACTTGAGTTTAGTTTTAGTAACCGCCCTTGTAATCTCTTTCTTAATGAGATTATTAAAGCAGCCCGCGATAATAGGTTATATTCTTACCGGAATATTAATTAGCCCATTCTTTTTACAAATTATCTCACAAAGTGAAGTTGTCCTAACTTTTTCACATATTGGAGTAGCATTCCTTTTATTTATTGTAGGATTGCACCTTGACCCCAATTCATTTAAGGAGGTTGGTTTTGCATCATTTGTCGTGGCCTTTGTACAGATGCTATGTACCGCTTTAGTTGGTTTTTTAGTTGCTTATTATTTAGGATTCTCTTTTTTGGCTTCTACTTATATTGGGATTGCCCTAATTTTTAGTAGTACAATAATTGTTATGAAACTTCTTCATGACAAAGGGGACTTAGAAAGTATGTATGGTAAGATTTCAACAGGAGTCCTCATACTTCAAGATTTAGTAGTCATTATTATCTTAATGATTGTATCAACAATCTATGGTACCAGCCATGTACCTCTTCCTAATTCAATTATTTATGGGATAATCACACTATTGGGTTTGTTTTTTGCAAGTGTTTACATACTTCCAGGCATAACTAAGTTTGTTGCAAAAAACCAAGAGCTACTCTTTTTATTTTCAGTTGGATGGTGTTTTATGCTTGCTTCACTATTCTTTTATTTATTTGAGTCTATTGAAATTGGAGCCCTACTAGCTGGAATAACTCTCTCAATGTCCCCCTACCACTTTGAAATATCTTCAAGAGTCAGGCCCCTACGCGACTTTTTTATTATCATCTTCTTTATTGTTATAGGCCTACAGATACCACTGGGTAATCTTTCTCAATTGATTGTTCCCGCACTAATCTTCTCTTTTTTTGTATTTCTATTCAAGCTATTAATAATTCTGCTACCCATGGGGTTATTAGGCTACAAAAAGCGAAGTAGTTTTCTGACAGGGATTAGCTTAGGCCAAATTTCTGAATTTTCTATAATTCTTATCTCCCTTCCAGTCGTCCTAAGTAACTTTTCCTCTGAACCATATGACATCCTTCCCCTGATGACACTTGTATTTGTTTTTACTACAATCTCCTCTACCTACCTTATTAATTACTCCAGGAAGATATACCCTCTCCTTTCAAGTCCCCTTTCCTTATTTGAGCGAAAACGCACTTTACGGGAAAAAGATCTGGCTAAACAAAAATACGAAGTAATCCTTTTCGGTTACAATCGAATAGGGTTTAATCTGCTAGGCGCCCTAGACAAAATAAATAAAAAATACATAGTCGTCGATTTCAATCCTGAGACGGTTAGGAAGCTTGTAGATAATAATATCCCCTGCGTATATGGGGATGCAGAAGATGTAGAATTCTTGAAGGAGATTAATTTAGACAAGGCAAAGATGATCCTCTCTACAATTCCTAATCAAGATACAAATATGCTAATCGTAAATAAAGTTAGAGAGAAAAATCAAAATTCAATTATAATGGTGATGGCGCATCAAATTGAGGAGTCTCTTAATCTTTATGCTGCCGGTGCTTCCTATGTGCTTACCCCCCACTTTCTCGGAGGGCAGTATGCTTCTGAAATGATTCAGAGGATTGGTTTCGATATAAAAAAGTTTGATAAGGAAAAAAATAAGCATATTCAAACATTAACAGAAAGAAAAAAGCAGGGTCATGAACACCCTAAAACCGAAAAGCACAGCTAAAATTTATAAATCCTCAAAAACTAATTAATTCAATAAAAGATGGTGAAAAAATTAACATTATTTTTGTTTTTCTTAATCTTCTTCCCTAGTTGCTCCCTTGGCTTAGAAGCCAATTTTACCATCCAAAGTTCAGATTATGTTAATATGACTGGCAACAACTTTGTTAATATCACGATTGGAGCAGAAAACGCAAATATATCTCAGGTCACTTTTGTTTTTGATGGAGATTTTGTAGGAAATTCAAACGGTAGTTCGGCTTCAGATTTTACTTTCACAAATACTACCTCTAGTGGCTCTGGCATTATTATGTTCACAAATACTACCTCTTCGGGCATTATTGAAAATCAGACCATGCAAGACTTTTGGTTTGGGATTACAAGCTTGGGAATAGGTGACCTAACCATAACTATCAACGCCACAGCGTTTGATGGCACTTCAAATTCTTCTATTATTGGGCTTACTGCAAATATTCCTTTTTATGGGTATGTAAAAAATGAATCTGGAAACTTACAAAATGGTACAAATATTTCTATATATCAATTTATTCTTCAACAAAATGGCCCTCCAAGCGAAATTCTCGAAGCATCTACCCTCACTGATGAAAACGGCTCTTTTAGCTTCTTGAGCTTAAATGGCTCAGCCCAAATGTACATTTTAAAGCTAATACATTATAATCAATCAGGCTATGCCACAAAAATAGGCGCCATCTTGCCAGCTTTTCCCATTACACTTTACTATCCTACTGCTACAAATGAGCTTTCTGATATGACTTTAAACGGATCTACATTTTATCTACAAGCTGCAGGAACTCTTAGATTAAATGTTACTAATAGCACAGGAGATAGCCACAAGTTTGGATATATGGTTTATGATGAGAAGGTGGGGTTTCCAGTTGAAAGTCAAATGCTACAAAGTGTTTCTACTGTAGACGTGGTTGTACCCGCAGGTAAATCCTATACTGTAATGTTCGTGAGAGAGTTTTCCCAGTTTTTAGGAAATCAGGACTGTGACGGCACATTTATGAATGATACAAACTGCCCCACACCTCCAAAATCGAACTCTTCCTTATCTGTCAGTGAAGGCCAAGTTCTCCAAGTCACTCAAGACCTTTCAATAACCAGGATTAGACTAACTGGGTGTATTAAGATTTCTCCGAATTATAATGAGACCTCATTAACTCAATACAATCTAACTAGTTTAATCCCAAAACTACAACCTTGGGCAGGCTTTATTCCTCCAGCCCATGCAGACCAGGGGGATATAAATCTTACTGCGGACATAAGTTACAATCTCACTTTACACCCAGAATGTAACTCTTCATACCATACAAATGGGATAGCTTGGTACAATATTTCTTTATTAGGGGCTGTGCCTTATATGCTAGAGTTTTATGCTAAGAATGCCTCTTCAGAAGCAGGAAAAGGTGGGCTGTACCTCGCAGGATTTTCAAATCTTACCACAAACACTACCGGAGCTGATGAATTGAACATAACTCTTTACAAATTATTGGGAAGCTATTATTCAGGAGGGTTAGTTTCTGTTAACACCTCTGTTCTTCAAATAAATATACAAAATGAAACCGGAGGAGCAATTACGAACAGTCTTAATGCAGATGTTAAGGTCAAAAATGCAGCAGCAGGATTCGGAACAGTAACATATATAATCGAGACCATCACAAATGGTACCTTCTATCTACCTATCTTAAATAACTCTAATTGGGTTGAGGTTTCTGTTTATTCAAATGATGGCCCGCCAATTGAGAAAGTTCTCAATCTCAGTAAATCAGAACATAATATCACCTTAGTATCCATTGACTTTTCTGCAGGCGGAGATAAAGGACTTCGAGAGATGAATTCCACAGGGGATTTAGTTGAAATAAACGCTTCCTCTATGCCAATTCTAATGACTTTTTACAGAGCAGGCACTTCTCAAGTTATTACTTCAATGAATGCAACTAATTTTAATCCGCTTAAGGCTCTTGTAGCTGGTTCCGTAGATTTAGAGATAGAAGTAATTGCAACAGGCGTAAAAATGAAATTTAATAATTTTGACATGTTTTCGGCTAAACAACCTCCAATGTTTGCTGTAATTGATAATGCTTCCCTTGCATCATCAACAGGCACTTGGGAGTTTGGTAACTTTGTCCCTTCAGATGTTTATGATAATGTAACTCTAATTATTCCTTACGATGCTTCTTTAGTCAATGAAAGCTGGAACTACAACATGAGCATTCCTCTTTTATATCAAGAAGATCCCAACAACCCTCACCAATTCTCAACTGCTTGGAACCGTTCTGCAGGACACACAGACACCAACCTAACAGATCAGTTTATTGAGTATAATAACTCTCGCTATAGTGGTTATTTAACCTCTGCAGGAGTTGTATGCGACAAGGGTAATGGAGCAGCTGTTTGTTACATGGATACTACAAACAACAGAATACAGATGGAAATTCCCCACTTTTCAGGACTATCCCCTAGTGTTACTGGAGCAGCTCCAGCTGTTTCAAGTTCCTCAGACGATGATGATAGTAGTAGCAGTGGTGGAGGGGGAGATGATGATAGTGAAAGTGATACTACAAAAGTTGTTAGAAGTTGGACTAATATGTACCGTGGTGAAAGTTATTCTATGAGTGTGAATTCAGCTAAGATTGGAATAGAAAAAATTGATTTAGAGGTTTCTTCAAATACAAGTTCAGTAAAAATTACTGTTACAGGATACACCTCTAGGCCTTCTGTAGTTTCTAAACCAAAACCAGGAAAGATCTATGGCTATATCCAGATATTACCTGTAAGTCTAGATGATAATCTTTCAAGAGCTATGATCACTTTAAAACTAAATGATACCTGGGTTACAAAAGAGGTAGGAGACAAAGATAACGTAGCCATCTTTAAATTTAATGAGGACTCAGAAGAATGGGGTGAAGTTGCCACAAGATACAAGAAAAAATCTGGAAATTATCATTATTATGAGGCTAATGTAACGAGTTTTAGCTACTTCGCCATATCAGAAAAAGTTGTTAGTTCGGATACTGCTAATGATGACTCTTCCACTGGTGATGCCTTAGGAAACGAAACGGTAGATATTGAAGCCCAGGTACAGGCCTCAAAAAGAAATACCTTGCTCTGGATTTTAGGGGGCGCAATCATTATTGTTTTAATAGTTATAATCGTACTTGCAGGTATAGAGTATAAAGATAAGATATTCAAAAAGAAGGACAAGTAAATTTTTAAACTTCCATTTCTTCATAATCTAGGAAAAATGGCTTTAAGAGATTCTGATTATATACAACAACTTGCAAATTATATTGTGAAAAATCTGCAAAAAGGTTATACTCCCGATTCTTTAAAATTTGCGTTACAAAATCAAGGCTATTCCAGAGCTGAAATTGACAGGGCTATTAAAGTTGCCAACGAATCTTTAGCAAAGTCTGCTCCTAAGATGATAGAAAAGCCAGTAATCAAGTATGAAGTGGAACCAATTGAAGATTCAGTTGAAAAAAAAGGTTTTTTGGCAAGATTTAAAGGTTGGTTCGTTTAGGAGAACCCTTTGATTAGCTTTACTTTTTTCTGTTATTTGTGAGCTATTTAAACGCCCGCGCCAGGAATCGAACCTGGAGGCCCAAAGGGCCCGGCTCTCAAGGCCGGTGCAATACCATTATGCGACGCGGGCTAGAATTGACAATTAATTAATGCTTTTAAATATTCTCTTTTAATAGCTATTACAGTTTATTTGGTTCATAGAACTTTCTTTTCTTCAAAAGTTGAAAATTTTTTGAACTTAAATAAAATTATCCCAATAGCTAAAAGTTGTACCTAGAACTAGGCTTAAAGGTCTGAGCGCTTCGAATAATTAAAAATTTAACCAAATAATGCACTCAAACCTTCAGCAGCTTCTTCTGCTTTTTCTTCTTTAGCTTCTGATTTCTCTTCTTTCTTGCTCTCTCCACCTACCGCTCCACTTGGCGCGGCTGCAACTAAACTAGCTGATTCAAGCTCTTTGTCAATATCCACATCTTTCAAACTTGCAATCAGAGTTTTTACTTTTGCCTCATCTAGCTCTGCACCTGTCGCTGAAATAACTCTCTTCAAATTCTCTTCATTCACTGTTTGTCCAGTCTTATGTAGGAGTAAAGCACCGTATACATATTCCATTTAATTTTCCTCCGGTTTATTTTCTTGAACATTTTCTTCTTTAGTCTCTTCTAAGGGTTTTCCCTCTTCAGTTTTATTTTCCTGTTGTTTCTCTCCACCCACTAATTTTTCCAAGGCCTTTTCATATGCCCCCGCCTTCTGCAATAAAAATGAAATTGTATCTTTACAAGGATATGCAATTGAAACTGCAAATGCAAGCGCTTTTGAAAAGGAACTTTTGATTTCTTTTAGAGTTTTCTCCCTATCAATCTTTATCCCTTGATAAATCACCTTTTCCTTATTATCATAAGCCACCAATGGTTCAAAACCAACATGAAATGGTTTAATATCTAACTTAGCCATCAGGCTAGCTGCGCCTTCGTTAATCTTCTCATTTTTCTTTACTATTACCTTAGAACTTTTAATATTAATCTTACCATTTTGTATCTGGATCTGTACCCCTAAATTTCCAAATTCACTTATCACTGGACCCGGTGTAAGCTCCGTAGGTCCTTCTTCAACCTGGATATCTTCCGGTGCCGCTTGCCCTATTTTAGCCTTTGCAGGAGTGGTGTTCTCAGAAAGAATTGCAGATAACTCAAATGGATCCATATCTGAAAATAACAATGCAATGTCTTCTTTAATAAAAATCTTAAGGTTTTTAATCGTTGCCTCATCTATTTTATCTATTGCTCTAAGGGTGGCAGTTTTTTTCACCACCTTTACTTTAGCATGGCCCTTTATTTTATTTTTAATTATTTGAAACTGACTTCCTGGAAGTCCTTTAATCGAAGCGATAACTAAGCAATTACTTTCCTTCATTAGTCTAACTAGCTCATCAACTACCTTTTTCTTTTTTTCTGGAATGTCTTTTGATCTATGTTTTACTACCATTTTACTTTTCCAATTCCAGCTTTATTGGCTTAGACATTGTGAGTTTAATCATAACACTCTTTAGGTTTTCTTTTTTTCTTGGAAGTGCATTCACTATTGATTTATAGACCATATCTATATTTTCAAAAACTTCTTCATCTTTCATCTGCTCCCTAGCCACACTTAACTTAATACTTGTCTCTTTTGATTTTATTTTCAAGACCTTCTCAAACTTTACTAAAGCCTGCTTTATTTCAGCTTCACTATCTTGACTGATAATCCCCAATTGAGGCGTGGGCATTTTTCCAACAGGCCCCAAGTATTTTCCAAAACTTGTAGCAACTTGGGGCATTAACTTTGCAGAAGCCATGAAGAAGTCATATTTTTTTACAAGTTTTTTAATATCTTTTTTTTCCTTGTATCTCCCAAAGTCAGATTGTGTAATCGTGTCCACCAAACTACTTCGCTTATCTAAAAAAGCAGCCACTTTCGCAGTTTTAATTTTGTGAGGCAAGTTTACAACTAAATTCAAACTCTCTCTTTTTAAGTCAAAATTTTTTAAATTTACAATTAGGTCTACAGATTGATTGAATTTCCTTTTCTTATTATTCTTCTCATCTTTAAGCTCTTTAAGAGCCTTTAATACAACTTCCTTCATTATTACCTCCTACATAATGCACATCAAGCCTAGAAGATATCTTGTGGTGATGTAGTTTGCCGGTACATTTGCGAATTAAATAGGGTTTATAAATCTTGCTTTTCCAGTTCTTCAAGGTATTCTTTTATTCTTTCGACCGTTTGAGGAATAAGGAATCTTTCAATCTTACTATTGAAGATTTCACTCAAACTCCCAAATTCGGTTAAGTTGTAAAGATTTTCTTTTTTCTCGATTATCATAGAATCCCTTAACCTTTTTAACTGCCTACGAATATTGCTTTCAGCTATGCCCTTCATCTCTAAGCTATACCTCTTCCTAGACTCTTCTACAAGCTTACCTATCTCCACGCTTGTAAGTTGTCTCTTCTCTCGCCTTGCCTTCTCTAATACCAAGAGCATGTCTACAACAACATCCCGGCCATCCCCCGGCTGTAGCAGTCCCAAAGATAAACAAATCTTCTTCATAACCTCTCTTTTATCTTTTTGATAGGGTTTTTCATATTTCCTTAGTGTAATCTCAACTAGGGGTGTATCTCTCGCCATATCACTCTTAGCACATAAATGCTTATAAATATAACTGCATTTCATAGAAAAACAAAAATGGAATTAGTAGCATTACTCTCTTCTGGAAAAGGAA
This sequence comes from archaeon, assembly GCA_043815245.1. Lineage (GTDB taxonomy): Archaea > Nanobdellota > Nanobdellia > Pacearchaeales > GW2011-AR1 > JBDRJD01. Next base: position 25,181 of record JBDRJD010000014.1, on the reverse strand, counting down.
CTTGGGGCCAAGTAGCTGGTTTAGTTAATCATGGAGATTGGGAAGATATCTTTTTAGTGGGCAGTGATTTTGCAGAAAAATTTACAGTTTCTAAAAAGCATGCTTTCATCAAGGTAAATACGAGTCAGGGCTTAATCGACTTAAAGTCAGAGATCATGAAGAAGCTCGACGGTAAAATAAAAGGAACTGAAGTGGCTTTGAGTATTGCTTCGGGTGATGGTAAGGAGCATATGGCCTTAATCTCAGCCCTATTATCTCTCCCAGTGGGGATAAGATTTGTAGCTCTTACTAAAGACGGAATAGCCTACTTTTAAAATGTCTCTACATCATAAGATTGCCGCAATAATTCTAAAGGATAAAAAGCTACTAATGGTTAGGAAGGAAAATGAGCCACATTTTATCATGCCAGGAGGGCGGGCTACAGGTAGAGATTCTAAAAAAGACACCTTAAGAAGAAAACTATCAGATGAGCTTAATGTGCGTCTTGTTCACATGGACCCCGTCCCCTACGGAACTTGGGAAGCCCCCCACTTTAGAGATGAAGGTAAGGTAGTAAGGATGGAGACTTATCTTGTAAGTATTGAGGGGACTCCTTTGAAATCAGGAGGAATTGAACAGATCGCATGGATCACAAGTGCATATAAATCTCAAGGAATCACAGTTGCGTCAATTGATGAGGACTATTTGATACCTAAACTTTTAAAGCAAGGCTTAATAGATTAAATCTCAAAATTCATAATTATGGATATCTCTTATAATGAAGATTCAGAAGAGTCTTATGATGAATACATAGCTCGGCTAAAGAGAGAGATAAGTACAATTGAAAATAGAGGATTTATTTTTTTAGTTGACTGTCACGACTTACATTATGTTCCCGACAGAGTAGCTCTACCCGATGGAAGAGTCTTAGATCAGTCAGAGTTGTCCGCGCTTTTGAAAAATCATCCCCTAGACTTTAATTTAACATTGGCAGATAAACTTATGGACCTATATTTCGCTGAGGGCCTAGAAGATTTCAGACATAGTTCTAACAGCTTTCTCAGCGGAGAAGATGAAAGAGCAGCCTTAGATAAATACTCTAAATCTCAGAAGGTTTAATCTTCATCTTGCATTTATCCTTACCAATCAAAACCACTCTTGATTCTTTTTTCTCAGCTAGAACCTCATAACCTGGGAGTTTTTCAGAAAGCTTTTTTGCAAACTCCTTTACTTCTTTTTCATTAGGCATCCTTTCATAATCTAGTCTTTTCCTAGCAAATCCAACTGACATAAACCCTTTCACTTCTACAAAATCTGGTGAAGCCTTTAAGATTAATTTAGCGTAATCGTCGGTATTTGACATATTCAAGTCTTTTACAAGAGTCATTCTTAAGACTTTTCTAGTTCTTAATTTAGGAAGTAGCTCTAAGGTTTTATTAAAATTCTTCCAAGCTTGTTTACTTTTATTTCTTGTAATCTCCCGGAATATCTTTTCATTTGGATAATTAAGAGAAATATAAAGTTGCGTAGGAAGTTGCTTTTTCTTTCCGAGCTCCATTAATCTATTTGGCATCAGGCCGTTAGTTACCAAAAAGCTAGTTAACTTTCTTTTTCTCAGCTCTTTAATCAATTCTCCAATTTTTGAATAAATTGTGGGCTCGCCTGATAATGAGATTGCAAAATGCTTAGGATTTTGAGCATCTTTAAACTTCTTCATGTTTATCTTATTATTTCCCTTAAACCCAGAAAGCATTTTTCTTTGTGCTTCTATCAATTTGTCAATAATATCTTTGGGATCATCCAATTCTAAGATAATTTTCTCACCTAGAGTATACTCAATAGCCCTCCAGCAGTGTAAACATTTATTTTGACACCAAACTACCGCCGGGCTGCACTGACAACACAGATGGCTTTTAATTCCATAAAATTTTTCCTTATAACACTCTCCATCGTCGATTAAAGACTTTTTAGCCCATCTACACACTTGGATTGCAGAATGATTTCCAACTAAAGCATAGTGCTGTTTCCTTAAAATTTCTTTAAAATTCTTGTTCATTATAAAAGTTAAAAACAATAAAAATTTAAACCTTTCCTTTAAAAGCTATAGAAAAAATTATTAGAATATATAAAAAAATAAAAAAAATAAAACTTACTTATCTCTTCTTCTTTTTCTTTGCAGCTTTCTTCTTTGTTTTCTTTGCAGCTTTCTTTTTCTTTGCCATTTTAACCTCTTTTTTAATTAAATTTTATTATTAAAACCAAGATTTTTTTATTTAAATACCTTTCGCCCCAAATCATTTTTGCTTGATTAAGAAAAAACTTTCGTTTAAACCTACTTAAAATAATTAACTCCCCAAATTACTGTTAATAAAACAAAGACGAGTATTATTATATAAGTTGCCGCTAAGTAAGCTTTTTTAGCCCACCTCTCTGATTTTAAAACCGTTAGCATTGTAACATAAAATACTCTACCTCCGTCGAAGATTCCAACAGGCAGCATGTTTACTAATGCGACCGAGATATTTATCAAAATTATCCACCAAAACAAATTATATATGAATACACCAAGGTCCCAGTTTATCTTTGATAAGTAATTAGTCCCCGGAACTTTAAAAAACGAAATAGTCTCTCTAAGTCCGCCTAAAACTCCACGACTCGCTTGAGTTCCCAAAACTATTCCTAGAAAAGGTAGACTTTGATTTATTGGATTTTTTCCTAAAGTTATCTCATACTCTTCCCTCGAGTCATTAAGCAAGGTCTTGACTACAATCTTGTCCCCAACATTTCGTTTGTAAAGCTTTTCACTCAAATCAAAACTGTCTTTTACCTCCTCCCCATCGAATTCGGTGATGATTCCCATCAATTCTGCCCTCAACGCCGGAGAATCTATAAACACATTAATTTTTTCTGAGCTTAAATTTACTTTTTCTAAGTTTGTGAAATAAATATTTTCACCAACCTCAATCTGAGTAAGGTTGAATCCGTCAATACTAATCCCAATCCCCCCACCCATACTGCTTATATCTGCCGTGCTAACTTGCGTAGATGAATACCCCCCAACTATAACTCCTGAAGGTATAAATGTTCCAATAAAAAACAACCACATAATAAAGAAAAATAAAATTGCTGTGATCAAATTTGCAAAACTTCCTGCACACAATATCGCAAGTTGATTTTTTTTGTCGATCTTTTGCATTTTTTTCTCATCAGGCTCCACAAATGCTGCTAACAGTGGCCCAAGAAATCCAAATCCTGTTGACTTGATTTTTAATCTTGCATGCCTCGCGAAGATTCCATGTGAAAACTCATGCACAGTTGCAATTATTGCTATACTTATTATCCAATATGTAAAATAAAACATCGGTAGAAAATCGGCCTTAAAAAGACTTGGAAGATAAGGAATTAAGGGGGCAATTGGGGGAATCTTTATCGCCTGCACAAACAATGGTTGCTTAATGTAAATGTAGAGAATTTGTATTAACAAATAGACCATCGTAATCATCATAACATATCCTGAGAATATCACCACATACCCAAGCTTGCTCCAAAACTTTTCAAATCTTCCCCCAACATAATTAATAAACTTTATTCCTATCTGGGTCCTATAAAGATATAATATCCCTTCTCTCTCGAGCTTGCTCCTTCTTTTATAAAGAAAGAGAACCACAGCTAAAGTAAAAATTACAAGAAAACTCAGGTCATAAAACACTATACTCATTTTAAATTTTGAAATTACTTCTTACTCTTAAGAGGTCTAAAGTTTTTCCTACCACACTTTCTACACGCCACTTTTTTTGTGATTATTTTTCTAGGCTCAGATCTTTGTTTAGTTCCGCATCTTTTACACACAAAAACATTCTTAAATAATCTTGACTGTGCAGCAGGTATTCTCGCCATTACATCTTCCTCTTAATTATTTTTTTACCATTCACCTTCCAATATTCAACTTGATCTCCCTCTTTTATGTCCTCTTTAAATTCTTCTGGAATTACCACTTCAAAATTCTCAAAACTATCACTATCCATAACATTAGCATTGCCTTCTGTAATAGAAAGTATTTGCGCACGGTTTTTTTCTATCATTGGCACTTCAAATCGCGTTGATCCAGGAACCGCAACAATTTTCTTATTGCCACTCATTATACTTATAGCTTCAATCCTACACTTACTCGCCCCATGCTTACCAGTCTTACTCTTATCCATAGATCTTACAAGACAAGGCTCTCCATCCACTAGGATTGCAGTCCCACTTCTAACATCTGTAGCATCAATAAGTTTAAAAGCCATAAATTGAAGAGAAGAAATACATTTATAAAGCTTTCTTGAATGAATTTTTTATGTTAAATGAAAAGGATTTTATAGAACTTGAGTTTACAGGAAGAGTCAAGGAAGGAGAAATATTTGATACTAATATAAAAGAAGAAGCCACTAAATTAGAAATTGACTTTGAGTCTAGGCCCTTAATAATCTGTTTAGGCCAAAATATGATCCTCCCATCTATAGATAAATTCTTGATTGGCAAAGAAGAGGGCAAGGAATACTCTCTTGAACTATCTTCTGAAGAAGCATTTGGCCAAAGAAAAAGGGAACTACTAAAAACAATGCCCCTTTCTGTATTTAAGGGCCAGGATATTCGACCTCAATCCGGTATGATCTTCAATTTTGATGGAATGATGGGAAAAGTCTCAACTGTTTCAGGAGGCAGAGTAATAGTTGACTTTAACAATCCTCTTGCTGGAAAGGAAGTAATCTACGATCTAAAAGTTAAAAGAAAAATTGAGGCCCTGGAAGAGAAAGCGGGCGCGATTATAAAATTTTTGTTTAGGCAAGATGTCCCCTTCAAAATTGAAAATAAAAAACTTGTAATTGAAGGTGATAAAAATATTGTTGCCTTTGCTTCAATGTTCAAAGAGAAATTCAAAGAAATACTTGATCTTACTCTAGAAGTTCTAATAAAATCTCCTGAGAAGAAAAAAGAACCTAAACAAGATTGATCAAGCAGCTAATTCTTCTGATTTGGTGGTGCGGCTCTGCAGCAACCAGTCTTTTTTCATCATAATAGCCACCCTCAATTGCTACTGTTAACATTCCTAACTCCTTCCCAATTTCTATTTCTTCTGGCGAATCACCAATAATCACCGACCTATCTGGAGAATATATTCCCTTGTTTCTTTCATAAAACTGTTTTAACCTTCCTAACTTACTCCTCCCCTCCATACTCCCATACAATAAGTCATTTGCCAAAACTTCAGAAATATAACCTTGAAGATTTAGTCGTTCTAGCTGGGTATTAATCCCAGGAATAGTATGATTACTTAGTATAATTGAATCAATCTTATTATTTCTTAAGTGCTCTAGCGTTTCCCTTAACCCTTTCCTTGTCCTGCACTTTCCAGCCCTTGGTTCATAAAAATCGTGAAACACCTTTCCAAGCCTCTCTTTATTTGCTTCAAGCTCCTCCCTATTGCATCCATAAAGCACATAAAAGTCATTTGCAGGTATAATCACTGTTTTCCGATACTCATTCATATCTGGAGGCGTGCCACCAAACTCTAGAATAGCATGACAATCTGCCTCATAACAAGGTTGGGTATCGGCGAGCATACATCCGTTCCAATCAAATACTGCTAAATCCACTTCAGGCATTCAATAGCTAGATTCATTTCAGTTTATAATAATTGTTATACTTCACAATAATCCTTAAATACTTGTCAAAGTTTAGTTTAAAATGGCAGAATTCACTAAAAGAGAGGATCTAACCCCTACAATAAATGACGATGTAAACCCCGAACTTATTGAAATTGATCGTGAGTTAGAAGAGCTCTTAAAAAAGCAAACAGCAAAGGTGAAAGTAGTTGGTGTTGGTGGTGGCGGAGGAAATACTCTTTCTAGAATGAAGGAAATTGGTATTAAAGGGGCGGAACTCCTTGCTATAAATACAGATGCTCAAGATCTTCTATACACTTCTGCAGACTATAAGATCCTTATTGGCAGAGAGCTCACAAGAGGTCTCGGTGCAGGAAGTAATCCTAAAGTTGGGGAGGAAGCAGCCCGCGAATCAGAACATGAAATTAAAAAAAGACTAGCAGGAAGCGATATGATTTTTATTACTTGTGGGCTTGGAGGAGGTACAGGAACAGGAGCAGCCCCAGTAGCTGCAGAGCTTGCAAAAAAGCAAGGTGCCTTAACTATCGGGATTGTCACACTGCCCTTCTCTATCGAAGGCCGTAAAAGAATTGAAAACTCTGTGTATGGCTTAGAAAGAATGGAAGCAACTGTAGATACCTTAATTGTAATTCCAAATGATAAACTTCTTGAATTAGCCCCTGAACTCCCGCTACACACTGCATTCAAAGTTGCAGATGAAATCCTTACCAATGCTGTAAAAGGAACTACTGAACTAGTAACTAAGGCCGGGCTTGTTAATCTTGACTTTGCGGATATAAGGGCTGTGATGGTTGATGGAGGGGTTTCCTTAATTGGGATGGGAGAAGCCGATTCTCAGAATAGGGCAATAGAGGCCGTCGAAAAAGCTCTTCAAAATCCACTGCTCGACGTAGATGTTAGCAACGCTTCAGGAGCCTTAGTAAACATAATCGGAGGCCCCGACCTAAGCTTAGACGAATCTAAAAGTATTATTGAGTACGTGGGTCAAAAACTTGGAGAGGATGCAAAGATGATTTGGGGCGCCCAAATTTCCGAGGATATGGACAAGGCCATCCGTGTAATGCTGATAGTAACTGGTGTGAAATCAAGTCAAATACTGGGTAAGGGCGAGACTAAAGAAGAAAAACATAGAAAGGACATTTCTGAAGAACTAGGGATAGAATTTCTAGAAGAATAAATTTAAAAACTAAAATTCTTTACTCCTATAATGAAAGCTTTAACCTCATTTTTATTAAAGTGTAAAAGAGTATGGCACGTACTTAGAAAGCCAGACAAAAAAGAGTTCACTACAATTTTAAAGGTTTCAGCTATTGGCATTCTTGCAATCGGACTTCTAGGATTTTTTATAGCGATAATTATGAGTGTCTTTGAATAGGAAAATTTAAATACCCCTTGATTTTATTATTTTCAACTAATTCTAATAATTAGGAGTTAGTTGGGCGATAATTCGTTAGAAAGTTAAAATGATTTATGTAATCAAGGTAACAACAAACAAAGAAGAAAGAGCAATGGAAATGATAATTGAAAAAGTAAACAAGAAAGCACTTCCAGTATACTCAATTGCTCGTCCTCACGGATTAAGAGGATATGTTTTTCTAGAGGCCCCTGAAAGAGAAGTCGCAGAAGAAGCTGCTTTCAACTTACCTTATGTGAAAGGTATAGTGGGAAAAACAGTGGAATATTCTGAAATAAAAAATATGATAGAACCTACTGTGGAGCAAATTAATATAGAGAAAAATGATATTGTGGAGATGATTTCTGAACCATTTAAAAAAGAAAAAGCAAGAGTGGTAAGGGTAGATAAACAAAAAGAAGAAGCTACAGTGACTCTACTGGGGGCTGCAATACCTATACCTGTAACAGTCAAATTAGATAATATCAAGGTCATAAGGAGAGAAGATAAAGAAGAAGACGAAGAGGTGGAGGACTAGAAATGATAATCAAACTACTAGTGGATGGAGGAGATATGAAACCAGGCCCAGCAGTGGGTCAAAAACTTGGACCTCTGGGGATTAATATCCAGCAGGTAATGCAAAAAGTAAACGAAACAACTAAAGGATTCAAGGGAATGAAGGTTCCTGTGGATTTAGAGGTAAACCCTTCTAATAAACAATTTAGTGTCAAAGTATACTCCCCTCCTGTGGCAGAGCTTCTTAAAAAAGAGTTAGGGGTCGAAAAAGGCAGTGGTGCAAGAAAAAAGCAAAAAATAGGTAATCTTGCAATTGAACAGATTATCTCTGTTGCAAAAGTAAAACAGCCCAATATGCTTGTCAGTAGCTTTAAAGCCGCAGTGAAATCTGTTGTGGGGAGCTGTATATCCTTAGGAGTACTAGTTGAAAGCAGAGATCCTCTAGAAGTTGAAAAGGAAATAGATGAAGGGAAGTATGATGCTGAAATTAACGGACAAAAAACGGAATTATCTGAGGAAAAGAAAAAACAATTGAATGATTTCTTTGAAGATGTCAAATCAAAGCAAGATGTCATTCTAAAGAAGGAAGAAGAGGAAAAGAAAGCTGAAGAGGAGAAGAAGGCAGAATCTGCTGCCGGCGCCCCAAAGACAGTAGAGAAAAAAGAAGAGCCCAAGAAGTAAATTTATAAACCTTCTCCGACACAATTACTTTAAGGGGCTATGGGGTAGTCTGGTAGCCTTCGAGGTTTGGGACCTTGCGACCCAGGTTCAAATCCTGGTAGCCCCACTTTAAGGAAAATGGGAACAAAAACTAAGAAAGTTAAACATTCAGGAAGATTTAGAGTAGGCTATGGAAAGCGAGTAAGAAAGAAGCTTATTGAAGTAGAATCTAAACAAAGAAAAAAACAAGAATGTCCTTTCTGTAAAAGAAAACCTGTAAAACGCACGTCAAAAGGTATTTGGGAATGTAAAAAGTGCGGAAAAAAGTTCGCCCATAACACTTATTATATTGATTAAATTTATAAACTAAAGAAATATTTAATAAAATGGCTGTATACAAATGCTTCCAATGCGGAAAACAAGCGTCTCATAAGGCGCTGGAAAAAAGGTTCACCTGCCCTACTTGTGGTAGTAAGATTTTCTATAAGCCTAGGAAGCATATTGCAAAGGTCAAGGCCATATGATGGCAGAGCGAGAAATGGCTGAGGAAATGCAAGAATTACAACTTCTGGAGCAAAATCTCCAAGCATTTATGATGCAAAAACAGGCTTTTCAGATGGAATTAAACGAAACCGATTCTGCATTATACGAGCTAAAAAAGTCAAAAGAGGACGAAGTGTACAAGATTACCGGCCAGGTGATGGTTAAAACTGATAAGGAGTCCGTAAAAAAAGATCTTGAAGAACGTAAGAAAATTCTTTCCCTAAGACTTTCGTCAATAGAGAAACAGGAAGAGTCTATTAACAAAAGGTTAACTAATTTAAGGACAAACCTCACAAAAAAAATCAGGTAAAGGTAAAATACATATTAGTTTAACGAAATCTTTATAAACTCAGCCAGTATTCATTTTAGTATGGTGATTAAAAGACTAAGAGAAAGTTTTTCTAGGTTTGGTAAAGGTGAAGAAGACCCTGAATATATTGAGATCGATTTAGGTGCAGAAGCTAGAAAAGCTAAAGTTGTGGTGAGACCATTTGTTCTTAAGAAATTTGAAGATGTTAATCATATTCTTGAGGCTTTAAGAGAAGGTTACACTATTGCAGTAATTGATATTAAACCTTTAAAGACAAAAGACATAATCGAATTAAAAAGGGCAGTTACAAAAATTAAGAAAACAGCCGACGCTTTAGAAGGATCCCTGGCAGGTTTTGGTGAGAACACTCTTTTAGTAACCCCTCAATTTGCAGAGATTTGGAAATCTTCTGCTCCTCCAAGAATGGAAAAAATCTAAAGCTTTAAATTATCCTCCTGTTTCTCCTTTACATGAAAATAATGTTTGTTGACTCCAAAAGGAAAACCTCTGAGATAGATATAGATTTCTCTCAGCTTCCAACAAAAGTTTATCTCGCATATTCAATTCAGTATAAGGATTTAGCGCGCCATATTAAGAAAAAATTAGGAGGGGTGGTAGCTGGTTCTCATCAAGTTCTTGGGTGCTCAAAATTAAAGACCCACCTTCCAATCCTACTAATAGGCTCTGGAAGATTTCATGCCATCCAACTTGCAATTTCCTCAACCCAAGATATCTATACTCTCGAAGGCTCAAAAGTAGTGAAAGTAGGCTCAGAAGAAGTTGAAAAAGCTAAACAAAAGAAAAAAGGAGCTTACTTAAGGTATCTAAATGCAGATTCAGTAGGGGTCCTTATTTCAACTAAACTTGGACAGTACAATCTAAAGCAAGCTGTTTCTATTAAATCAAAAATAAAAGGCAAAAAGTCCTATTTATTTATTAGCAACATGATTTCTGGACACAATCTGGATGACTTTTCAAGTATTGAATCCTGGATTAATACGGCTTGCCCTGCAATTCATCTAGATAGTAGTAAGATTGTTAATGCAGAGGATGTAAAATGGCAGAGTACGTAGGATTAAGAATAAATGTTTCTCAAGACAAGCTAGTGGTACTGGGGCCACTAGAAAATAGAGTTCTTCCCAGGACTATCGGCAATCCGCCTAAAATACATCAAAATAAGCTAGTCACTATAGAATATGCATTTGTCCATCCCTTAGAGGAATTAGCCCACTCAAGGATTCAAGCTTTCTTAGACTCTGAAAAAGTTGATTCTTACGCCTTTCTTACAGAACGTCCTTCCTAAACAATATTCTCCCCATTGAAGGGATACATATATGCTTTATAACCGAAATCTTTATAAACGATCGTAACTCCAAAATCGTAACAAAAATGAATAAAAAATTAAATTTATTGTGTACATTTGTTCTAGCGATTCTAGTACTAGTGAGTTTAGCAAGTGCAGCATCAACTTTTTCAGTGAACAAAGGAACCTTGGTGTTTTCATCTTCAGGTTCTCAGACATTTACAATAGAAAATGCAAATGTCTCTGAGCTCTTAGATGTAAGTTTAACTCCTAGCCCTTTTAAGATAACTTATGATGGCCAGGAAGTTGAGTTTGGTTTTACAGGAGATTTAAAGGATATAAATGGGTCAAGTACTATTACTGTGGCTCCATTAACTCCAATTGACTTCAGTAGAATCAAATTAGGAGACTCATTCTCAAAGGTTTTGACTCTTACAGATGACTCAAACATCTCTGAAACTACAGCCCTTACTGTTAGGATTGAAGATTCAGACTTTTGTGAGTTTGAAGACAATGGAAACCTTAACATTGACATTGATGACATTAATGCCAGAGGATATGCTGATGAAGACGATGAATGGTACCCATTAGACATGATTGAGATAGATGTTGATGTAGAAAACGATGGTAATGACGACATCAAAAATATTGAAATCGAATGGGTATTATTGACTAAAGACGGTAAGGAAATAATGGATGGAGACTTAAATGACTTTAACCTTAAAGATGGAAAAGACGACACTCTTACAATTTCTTTCCAATTAGATCCAGATGATCTTGAGGAAGGCGAAGAAGATTATGTCTTTTACGTAAGAGCAACAGGTGAAGACGACGAATTTGACAAGAATGAGACTTGTGTAAGCGACTCAGCTGACATAAAGATTATTCTTGAAAGCGACTTTGCTATCATTGACACTGAAACACTTGATATTCCAGACACTGTTTCCTGTGGAACTTCTTTCCAAATAAGAGCAGACGTGTGGAATATTGGTGAAGATGACCAAGATGAGGTTAAGGTAAGAATCACTAATTCAGAACTTAAAATAGACGAATACTTCGAAGTAGGGGATATTGACGCTCTAGATAAGGAAGAATTAGTAGCCACTATTGACATACCTGCGAACGCTGATGAAAAGGCTTACCCCTTTACATTCAGAGTGCTAGATGAAGATAATGACTTGTATGAAAACGATAACGACGACGCTTCAGAATTTTCTGAAACAATCCAACTATCAAGTTGTGGTTCAACTTCTGGAGTAAGTGGAGCTGGACTTTCAATATCTGCAACTTTGCAGTCAGACGCAATGGCTGGAGAGCAGATGATAGTGAAGGCAACACTTACAAACAACGGAGATGAATCTGGAGTTTATAGTGCATTTGTTTCAGGCAATGAAGGCTGGAGCTCATTAGACAAGATACAACCTCAGTCACTTGTACTTGATGCAGGAGAAACAGACGAAGTTCTTATCTATCTTGATGTAGATTCAGATGCTTCTGGAGAACAGACTTTCAAATTGAAAGTCGTATACGGCTCTGAAAGCAAAGAACAGACTGTTTCAGTAAACATTGAAGGTACAGGTAGCGGCGGTGCACTAACTGGAAATGCAATTGGTGTCAACATAAGAGAAAATTGGTTTATCTGGACAATTGTGTTAGTGAATGTAATCTTGATTGTTTTGATCATAGTAGTTGCAACAAGAATTGCTAGAAGCTAAAAATATTTAAACTCTCTTTTTCTTTTTTTCTTAGTTATTTAAATAGAGGTATGTCCCTTGAAGAGAAAAATCACACTTATTTTTTTTAGATACTTACTGATTGTCCTAGCTGGATTGTCCAACTTCTATATTTTTTATTTAATATTTACCCCCTTAACACTCCATCCGGTTTCATTAGTTTTTAGCCTATTTTACGAAGTAGAAGTGGTAGGAAATATTATTCTACTTAATTATCTCCACCAGAGCCTTTCTATAGAGCTAATTGAAGCCTGCATTGCTGGAGCAGCATATTATTTACTCTTTGCATTAAACATGGCCACACCCATGCCTCTTAAAAAGAGAATTTACACCCTCTTGTTTAGCTTCTTCGCCTTTTTTATAGTTAATCTATTGAGAATATTCTTATTAGCTTCCATACTCTTAACATACGGCCAGTACATCTTTGATTTCACCCACATACTTTTCTGGTATATTTTTAGCACCCTACTTGTTGCCTTAATATGGATAGTATCTGTACGAGCCTATGAGATTAAATCTATTCCAGCTTATACCGATATAAGATTTATTTGGGATTTAGGAAAACAAGCTAGAGAACATAGGAAAAAAGCAAAAACTAAAAAATCAAACAAGAGAAAAAAATCCTAGGCTCAGTGCAAGGATAATAATTCCCGCAATCAAAACACCTAGAGAGATTGAAGCTATACTTTGCTTTCTTTTCATACCCAAGACCCAAGAAATTAAACACCCGGTCCAAGCCCCTGTACCTGGAAGAGGTATGGCTACAAAAAGCGCCAAGGCTAAAAATTGATAGGCCCCCATCTTTCTTTCTACTCTGTCAACTTTATTTCTTACCCTTCTTAGAAAGTAAGCAAATACCTTCCTATAGTGCTTTATCTTCATAAAGTGGCCGTGGAGATAGTCCAAAAAAAAGAAAATAAAAAATATAGTTAGTACGTTCACGATAATTATTAGTAGAAATATTAATGAAACGGAAATGCCACTTTTTAAAGCGTAGTCTATCGCAATTGGCAGTCCCGCTCTTAGTTCAAAGATCGGCAAAATCGTAAGAATTATTGCAATAATCAGTTGAGTTAGATCTGTCATCTTAAACTTCCAGGCCCTTGGAATTAGCTATTGTTGCTACTATAAATCTCTCCACAACCTTTACGTTCTCACAACTAGATATACTTAAAACATAACAGTTTTCCGCCCCTCTACTTATGCTGCTTTCATTACCTTCCCTTAAAATCAAAATACTCCTCTTTTTTGCATGCACATCAACACCACCTTCTCCAATCTGTAACTCTGCAAACTCACTCTCTTGGCAAGTAGCATAGTTCAGCCCTTGTTCTTTAGCCAAATTTTTATTAGTCAAAGCAAATTCCGCCTTTATGTCTGCAGATGCCAAAAACTCAGCTAGCTGTGCTATCACCCTGTAATTATCTTTACATTTTTCTATACTTTCATCTACTGAAATTACAGTGTTCCCTAGTAACTCTATATCCTCCTCTATAGGGATATAACTTAAATCTCGAGGATCATTTCTCAAATACAAGTTATAATTAGCAATAACTCTTCCAGTAATATCTGCCATAGGCATTCTAGCATGATACAATTGGAGCTCACCATACGCTACCTTCTTAAATTCTAAACCCCCATACTCAAAGGTTTTCATTCCATCAAAAACTAAAGCCAAGGCCACAATGCTAACAAAGAGTAAAATCATCATAGTTACAATTACCTTTAATTGAGTTGTTTGCTTTTTTTCTAACTTCTTTTCTGTTTTTTTCTTTGCCATTATATCTTCCTAATGCCTAAGACCTTAAATATAAATGCGTCACTGGCCCTTATAATCTCAGAGCTTGGTGCCTTTATAAATATGCAGTTTTCTTCTTGCTCAACTCCTGTATTATTCCCTATGCTTATGAGCACTATATTCTCACTACAGTTTTTTATAGGCAGATCTTCAGTACAGTTATCATAGAAACAAACATCCTGCACCCGGTCTATATAATACTTCATATTCTGATAAATCTCTGTCTTTGCTTGGCTATCTTCAGACACAAAATACAAGTTCTTCCCCCGATAGTTCTGCAATGAAACAAAGGGCACAGAGATATTCTCAGTATCTCCTGGGTAGTACCTTGTATAAAACTCTAGATTATCTACCTTAAACCCCCATAAACTATTACTCAAACTATAGAAGTCAATCCCATTGTAAGTCTTTTTCTCACTAGATTCACTATCTTCTCCATTACTAAAGAAGGCATACCCAGCAGTACTTAACACCAATAAAGCCACCATCGCTACTCCTAAAATTGTTTTATTCCTTTTTTCAGATTTTGTCTTCTGCTCTTTAGAGAGTATTTTTTGCATTAAAAATATAGAAAACCTACCTTTAAAAATATTTTCTAAACTAACTAAGTAAGAAAAAAAGAAAAAAAGAAGAAGGAAGGAAAAATAAAAAATTATTCTTCTTCTTAACTGGTTACAAGTTCTGCACTAGTTGCAGAAGTACCCTTGTATTTGGTACCAACATCAGTTGTTACAGTTTGAGTTGTTAAGTACTTAGCTGCGTTCTGTGTATCTGCTGCTTCATAACCGGCTACAAGCATTGCCACCTTATCAGCGTTGTAAGGTGATGCTGCAGCTTCAATTAAGAACTGTCCAGCAGCTACATCAGTTTGAGTTGTGAATGCTTCTCCACAAACTGCAGAGTCACTACCTAAGAACTTTGCAGCAGCTGAGTTAATGCAACTTCCACCAATAATAATCAAGTTTTTACTTGAAACCTGACTTACTTCACTATCAGAGACAGTTACAGAGCCTAGTTCAGAAACTGAACCTCCTCCGCTTCCTCCGCCCTGAGAGACTGTAGCAGATGGGGATGCAACAAACACATCAGCGTATGACTGATCTCCAGAATAGGTAATTGTTACCTTGTCCTGGTCTCCGCCAGTATCAAATGCTGATTTTGTAGCTAGGTCGGACTTAACTCTACCAATAAAGATATCACTATCTCCATCTTCATAGGTATTTGCTCCAGACCACAGTGCACTAACTGTGCTAACAGTAACTTTGCTATCACTTGTGTCATCTAAGGTAACATTTAACATCAAACCTTTTCCAAGATTTGAGTCCTTGTCTTCCTCAGTCATATGTAATATCCACTTACCGAAATAGGTTCCATCATTATCTGTGGAATTTCCAGTAGTGTTATATGCTCCAATACCGCTTGCTGCGTAATAAGGCAGTCTAAGCTCTAAACCCTCTTTTGTGTATAGCCTATTAAAGCTTCCACCAGAGTTTACACTTACATTAACTGTCTTAATAGTTCCGTCTTTAACTACACTGTTAACAGTAAGCACTACATTGCCCACTGTACATGTATCAGTTGCAGCTAAATCTTGACAAACAGTTGAAGCAGTTACTTGGTTGTATATGTCTGTTCTGTTTAAGCTGTTCCTTGTTCCTATGTTTGTACACTTTAGCAAATAAGATTCGCCCTCTGTAGTAGTATTCCATGATGCTACAAACTCTTCATCTCCTTTTGTTTCATTAAAAAGGATAGAGTTTACATTAGCAGTTACTAACAGATTAGATGATTCTTTACCAAAGCCTACATAGTCTCCAGTAGAGTTTGCATAGATCAATGACAATGTCTTAATTCCGTCTGCAAATGGGAAATTATTCAACCTTACTTCGGTATTTCCGTTTGGAGATACTTCAAAGCTTTCTTCAGCTGGTGTAAAAAATTCTCCCATTGTAAGCTTAACAGACTCAAAACCAGGCAATGTCAAATCCTGATCAGCAGCTATGAATTCTTCATCATCTGTTGTCCAGGTAATTACTATCTTATCTATTGTCTCTTTGGTGCTACTAAGTGAACCTCTTGTTATCCAAGCTGTTAACTCAGTAACATCTTCACTATTCAGCTCTACAGGTTGACTATCTTCAAGTACAAGTTGCCCAGTGCCTATAGAAATCTCAACCTTGCTAATTCCTGTGTCCTTTGCGTTGTACAATAGCTCTTTAATACCTATGTAAGTTCCGTCACTTAGTTTATAGGTACCTCCAGCAGCAAGAGAGTTTGTCTCCTCGCCGTTAATACTTAACTTTACAGAAGAGCTACTTATGTGGGTGATAGATACATCGTATGAGTTTCCACTCACATCCACAGTTGAAGGCTCTCCTTCTGTTATAACAGCGGTATTTGCTGAATCAAGCAATGTCAACTTCATCCTGTTGCTTCCAGTGTTGTTCTTTGCATCAATAATAAAGTAGCCCTTACCCATCATGTTTATATCTGTATTTTCAAGGTCGACTAAATCTGAACTTGAAACATCAGATTCAGGGTTTGTTGTAAAGTCTATAGTGTAGTTCATTACATATACACTTGAATCTAGATGAAAACCTACAGTTGGGACATCTTCTTTATATCCATCATCTGAGAAAAGCGATAAGTTTAGCTTATTCCCTAATTCGATTTTTTGGGTGTACTTAAACTCCGTGTTCTCATCATTCTTGTAAGTTCCGTCAGCTAAAAGTGTCTTTAAATGATCCTTTGTTAATGCAGTAACAAATACCACATTAGCAGAATCACCTAAATTGAACTCATCACTTGACCTTCTAAGCTGGACTGCTTCTCCTGATGCACTTACACCGCTACTTGCTGCGCCTCCTTGAGCAGTTTGAGATGCTAAATGGAACTGTAGGTTCTGTCCAACATCTACTGCAGAAGAAAGATCACTTATAGCAGCGCTAGAACCGTATACCACAGCAACTGACGCATCTCCTCCTGAAACAAAAGGAGCTGGGTAACTTGCTGCAGCTGCAATTCCTACTGTGCTACCGAGCATTACTGCACTAGCTAATACTGATGTTACTTTCCTGAAATTAAATTTCATTTCTTTAACCTCCTTTCAATAATGTATAAATATTCTAGTCCAACAAAACAATACCATAGGGTGAACTATTGCTCCGTCAGACAGTGCTCTCCGTTGTCCCTATTAGAATGCTGTCGCTGTCCAGTATTGGATAAAATGATTACAATCTTTTTATTTAAAAAGCTTTCCCCTCCTAACCCCCCTACTCCGTCGGATAATCCCCTGTTTAGGGGTATCCCTTTATAAAGCTTTTGGTGTCACTCAATTATAAATACACCTCTGCTGAATATCCTCAAACGAAACATTTTTAAACATGTATGGCCTAATATATCCTATATGTACTGAAAATACATATAAGTAAAAAATAATGTTTAAACTTATATGTTTAAATATGTACACCATAGTGTAAGGAGGTATGCATGGCTAAAAAAACTCAAAGAACAGTTAATCTTTATGTAACACCCTCGACTTTCTCGTCGATATTTAAAAGAATCACAGGAGATCGTTCAGAATATGACTTTTCTGGAATAACTGAGCTGCGTCAATGCCTAAGTAACGAAAAAGCAAAGATTCTTCATATCATTAAAAACAAAGAACCAGAGTCTATCTATCATCTTGCCAAGCTTGTTAGCAGAGATTTTAAGTCAGTCAACAATGATGTAAAACTTCTTGAAAGATTTGGTTTTATAGAACTCAAATCAGAGCTTAGTGGTAAGAGAAAAAGGTTAAAACCTGTGCTTTCAATTGACTCCTTGAATGTAGTTATAAACTTCTAGAGCAAATTTCAGCACTTGTAAGAATCTTTCCAGGAGTCTTGCTTATAACACTACTTGCCCCCACTAAGTTCCCAGTACAATTTCCTTGCTCAATAATCAGTAGTATATCTTCAAACTCTTCCTCAACATAAGCTATCCTCAACTTATAGTAGGTTGTAGGTTTATCCTCTGAAATCTGCCAACTTTCTCCTAAAATCCCTTCTAGCTCTGTTTCCAACACTTCACAAGCAGTTTTATCATCTAAACAAGGCTCATTGCTCTCACATGCCTTAATTAGCTCTCCAATATCCTGGTATTGGGGCTCAAATCCTACTGCACACTCAGTAGTGTACAGCATCATACTTTCCAGAAAACTTGCTATTCTCTCAGATTCGCTTATTTCTGGTCCTCTTCTTATAGCCATCCCTAAGAATACTAAAGCCACAATGCATACAATTACAATTATTAAAACAAATCCTACCATCTCCTCCTGCGAGCGTTTGCACGAGACTATTTTACTCATTGAATTAGGAGTGCGGGCGCGAGTTGAGCTTTTAACCATTTTTCACCCTATATCCTACTAGTAGCTTACCTATCTCACACCTATTGTAAATATACCCTTCTTGTTTCTCCCTCCTACACAAGGCAACATAACTTTCAGCTGTCCTCTCACTTTGTGCTTCTTCATCATAAACAGTAAGCAGATTACAGTTAGGATAGTTCCCCATATCACACTCTATCTCTCTACCTTCTGCAGGATATACTTTTCTTACCTCAATGCTAGAAACAGGCCAAAAATAATCATAAGCAGCTCGGTCTTTTAATGCAAGCATCCTATCCATATCTATACAATTTACACCACAAGAGAATTCAGGGGAGTTAGCAAGCATTGAAGCTAATCTTACTGCCTCTTCTTGTTCTAACAATGCAGACCTTTTAGCCAGACTCGAGGCCTGTATTGTGAGGTAAAAAAGCCCAGCAAGAATGAAAAAAAGCACGATTGCCATTAGCATAAATGCCATCTGTTGTATTTTCAACTGCGCTCCCCTACCCTTAAGTAGTTGAAAGCTAGAAATCTCCAATTTCTTTGTTTTCAATTGCCTTAGTTTACGCATTCCCATAAGCAGCACTCTCCAACTGCATTTAATTTAATTTGGTTTCCCCGACCATATAACGATAGAAGATCTACATGATTCGCATTTTTAATTTCCTGTGACATGGCAGCTAGTTGCATAAGGTCCGACTCTAGCCCCGTATGGCAGTCCTTGCCTTGTAAAAACATGCTTTCATCTACATACAAATAAGCCAGCTGCGTGGTTCTTCCCGCTAATCTTTTTACATTGCATTCATATAGCTCTGGAGAAGAAAAGATAGCTGCATAAACCAGATTTCCATAATAACTCAGTCTCTCTCCACCCTTATCCACATAACCCACATCATAATCTTCTCGGCAAGACGGAGCAGCACGGCAATTATCACTCACAATCATGTCACAATCCCTCTCTCTCCCACTTCCAAAACATACTGTAATTTCACCTTCATTGCAACTAGAATTTAGGTTAATATTCGCTAAGTTGAGATTTCTAATGGTATCCTCCACAAACTCTGGAGGATTTTTAAAGCAGTACTTCTCTGTATACATAAAAGTGAGAGAAGCTACTTTAAAACCCGCCTCAAAAGGCGTGGAAAACATATACACTCTTTTACCTTCTGTTACATCCGAAAAAATATATTTATTCCTTAAAGTTATCTCTCCTCCTGGCTCCTGCCATGCAGGTCCTATACCACTCTTAGATGCAAGTGAAAACTCCTGATATCCAAAATTACCAATTTCAGAACACTCATTATATATCTTAGTCTCGCTAGAAAAAGAAACATACGCTGACTTTCCAGCTTCAATTCCTGTTTCTAATGGATTAAAGATAATACTTAAGCTCTTTGCAGTTTCTGTATCAAGACTATACCTACTAGTATGGATAAACTGCATAGTCGTATATAGGGCTAAGAAGATTATAAACAGCCCAGCTAAAATTGCAAATATCAGTGAAAAACTAAATTCAAAACCTCTTTTCTTCATTTTATTTAATAGTCACAAGGGATTCATAAAAACTCTTCTCTAATTTGAATGTAACTCTACCTTCTTCAACTTCAATGCAATAAGGATTTAATCTCGAAGTAGTCTGACTAATGTTAATGTGCTTTAAATTAAAATAAGGCATATTACAAGCTTTATTATCTGGATATAGGAAGATAGAGCCTTCACTTTCAGCATACCTTCCATATTCATCATAAATATTTATTCCATCTACTAGCGAGTACTCCGAATTTTCAAAATCAATAAAACATACATAGTCGATTCCTCCAGGCAAGTATCTTGAAAACTCTTGATTTGAAGTAGAAGATTTCCACACAGTATTAACATCCTTCTCTAAGTCCGCATAAAAACTTGAAACTTCAGTACATCTCTTTAAATCTAGGAAGTGGCTAATTGCAATAAACGCTACCACTACAAATACTACTATTAAAAATATAGAAAAGATCATTCCAAACGGCATTTCCATCATCCCTTTTTTGTTCATATCTAATTTAAGAATAATGGTTATTTAAAACTTTTTTAATAAGCTTCTTTTAGAAATCTATACTTCCTTTCACACCCCTCATATCTGGTGCATCCCGGACAGATAATATCTACTCTTTCGTGTTTTCTCCATCCATCATAATGTTCATCCATAAAATCATCAATAGCTGCTGAAATATCCACAGGCCCTCCATTCCTCTCACCTAACACCCATTGATGCTTTGCACACTCTTCTCGTAAATCTTCTGCTTGTTTACTAATGCTTTCTGGTGGGCAAGGTGAATCTGCCATATTAATCTTAAAAGAATTTGCTTTTTAAATATTACTTTTTATTATAAGCCCTTACAACTATTGAACACCACGAAGGCAGCGGTTCACTGCCAGATTCATCTTCACACTTAATATAATAGCCGAAATCAGTACTCCACTCAGCAAAATGCTCAGTAGTATTTGCATAAGGCATTTGGATTCCTTCTGCAAGGTTAAAGTTGCAGCTTGTAGTTGAATAACTACAAGTAGAATCCTCATCTGTTACTATCTTCAAGCATCCAACATTTCCACAAATAGTGCTTGGCC
Source organism: archaeon (assembly GCA_043815245.1). Classification (GTDB taxonomy): domain Archaea; phylum Nanobdellota; class Nanobdellia; order Pacearchaeales; family GW2011-AR1; genus JBDRJD01. The sequence goes on along the minus strand of JBDRJD010000014.1, from coordinate 4,301 downwards.
CTGTATCTTGGTAAGCTCTTACCACTTTTGGAGCTTCTCTATCTACTACCACCTCAAACTCAGTTTCTTCGAATGCAGTATTTCCTCCCAAATCAGTGCACTTAAAGTAATACTTGTAGTCTCCTCCAGGTAAATCCTGCCTCTGTCTGTGCATATAGTTATCTGTTTCAAAGAAATTAATCCAAGTATCTTCTTTTCCAGTTAAGCTATAGTAACACTGCGCATCTCCATTACAACATCCATTATCTGTTGTCATCTCCAAGTAAACAGGTACCAAATCTGTTCCCCCCTCAATTGTTTCATTTGGACCTGCTTCTAATATGTCTAGAGCCTCAGTTCCCCTTACCATAAACTCATAACTCTGCCTATTTTCATTTCTCTCAGCTTCTGGCTGTCCTGGCTGATCCTTGCATCTAAAATAAAAATCATTTTCTATTCTGTCTTGAATTCCAGTTAAAGTTCCAGAGCAAGTATAAGTTCCATCAGGGTTTACATCTCTCAATTGCTTTACACAACTAAAACTATTTTCCATTACATCATAATCTTTATCTTCTTTACTCCACTTGCATTCAGAAGGTTCATTTATATAAACTTCTAAATAAACTTCTGTTGTGTTGTAGGCAATAGGCATATTATTGATTATACTTGTTCTTTCAATTACCGGAGGAGTTAAATCAGGCCCAGACTCTACACAAAATCTGACTGCAAATTCATCATGATTTTCATTTCCATTTGCATCCCTGCATCTTGCGTAAAGTGTAAAAGTTCCATCATTTTCCATATAAGGATATTCTGCTCCTGCATCTTCCATTGCATCCATTCCAGGGAGCCTTAAAGTTTGGCTGTGATTGTATAAGAACAGCTGAGTCTCGCCAAAATAATAAGTCATTTCTTCTAAGCTTGCTGTATGATTATAATCAATCTTACACTGTGCAGGTTCATTTAAGGAAAGTCCAAAAGTTACAGGGGTAAATGCTTTAATGCATCCATCTGAAGTTTCATCACTCACAATCTTCATTCCTGTTCCAGGCGGTCTTGTTTTAACTTCAGTATATCTATGGTCTAAAGTAAGCACATCTTCCCAAGGTGCAATTGTCGGAGAGGTTACATCATGCGGATTAACCCATGCACAAGATTCATTTCCAATACTTCCTGCATTCAGCAATTCACAAGCCTGTCCTAAAGACTTGCATCTATATTCCGAGCAAGGCTTAAATGCATCCTTATTACAAAGCTCACAGTCATTTCCTCCTACTGGCGCTTCCCAAGTCTCACATGTAAATATTACTTCCTTTTGAGTTTTCTCTTCATATACCAAAGCAAAAACAATTACTCCAACTACAATCCCTACTCCCAATCCTGCCCAGGTGATTGTGCCTATTTTCGCTCCCTCTCCAACTATCCAGTACGAAGCTAGTGAAGCTGAAGTACCCCCCGCAAAACCTGCAATTCCTAAGGCTTCTGCCATATCATCACTTGCTCCAAATAAACCAGCCCCCATGTAAAGTAGTCCGCCAATACCTGCACCCCATAATAAGGAAGTAACTGCAAGGCTACTAAACCCTCCTTGAAACAAACCTCCTCCAACTGGGTTGTTATACCATGGAACTGCTGCTCCTCCGGCTGGCTGCGTTAATGCTGCTAAATTTGCCCTTGCAGTTGCTAAAGCAGCTTCCGCCTCTGTTACTGCAGTTGTTGCAGCAGCTAAAGCATCAGCACTTACCACCCCCAAATCCCCAAACATCGCAACAACTCCTCTAGAAAAAAACTTTGCAATTGGCAAAATAAAATCTAAATTATTAACTTCCTTTTCCCAACCCTGATCATAAGGCTGCTCTCCAACATAATTCAACTTCCCGTCGCAATCCCCCATACTCTTACATAAATTCTTCATCTGATTTTCCCAGCTTGCATCTAAACACTCGCAGTTCTTATCACAATCTTCACTTCCAAAACCCTCTTTTTTATAAGTAACAATGCACTTTGCATTTGCCATACTGCAAATGCCTTCTGCATCTCCTTCATCTGCATAAAAATCTAATCCTGGAGAATAAGTAGGAATACACTGAACATCTGTACCTTCAGGTTTGCTTGCAAGCCAAGAACAATCGCGCTTATCAGTATTTTCACAATCATCTGTCTCATTTTGCAAAATACAATCCTGCCACCTATTAGCCCTACACCCAGCCTGTAAGAAATTTCCCTGATTAGTTGAAATAAAATCTTCAATACAAACTTCCTGTCTAAAATCAGCACAAGGCTCTATTATCTCCTCCCCATTTACACAAATATGCCTAATATGCCTCGCTCCAACAGAATTTGAATCTTCATCATCAATGCTATTTCCATCATAAATACACCAAGTCTCTCCATGCTGAAGGTCCCTGCCATCATAAGTATCATAACAATCTAAATCTCTGCAAATGAAATCTCCCATACTCGGTCTAACATCCTGTCCTCTTTCATACTGCCTGCAAATACTCCCATAAAAATAATCGCAATTTCCACAAGAAGCATCATCTGCATTTCCATCTAACGCCCCACCCCCACAACTGCCCGCCTTACTCACCACCTTTTTCCAATAATCGTCATCATTATATTTTGAAGAATCATAAATATTTGCAGGATTCCCGCAAGTATCTACAAAATAAACTTCATCCTTCCCATCAATACAAGTTGTTTCTTGGCTTGGACCGCAATCAGTAGCAAGTTCATCCGCTGTACACAGCCAGTCTTTATGAAAAGTTATATTTCCAGTAAGACTTCCCTCTCTCACCACCCCACTATTACAATTTTGTCTTGTAGTAAAACTGCAAGTTCTAATATAATCCGCTTCATAAACACAAGCTCCTCTATCCTGCCCCTGTGCAATCTCAATACACTCAACTTCATCCTGAATATTATTTCTAAAATCTGTTGTTAGCCCATAAAACGCACTCAGCTTTTTACATCTGGTAAGAGTAACTAAAGCAGCTTCATTTTCAAGAATGCAACAACCTAAATCACATTGGGGAATCTCACAATCAGCATTATCACTCCAAGTTCCATTTGAATCTTGACAAACTCTCTGCGGAGTACTAGTCATACACAGTCCCTCTTGTGAATCATAACAGCAACCACTCCTACAAAACGAAGTTGCATCACATGATGTTGGACTACTCCTAAAAGCAGAATTACAACTTGCATTTTCAGAATTCTGGCACCAAGCACCACTAAGAGTTTTTTCACAGCACTCACTCGCTATTTGCGCTTCAACAGTATCAGAATTTAAAATAGCTGCAAATGCAAACACGGCACTTATCAGTAAGAAAATTTCAATCACGCTAAATATTTTTTCTTTCATTATACAGTATTAGTTGAAAATCCTGGAGGCCAACTTAAACTTCTACTTGCAAATACAAACTGATCTTCAGTAATCCTATCAGTTAAAATATAGATTTTAGATCCATCTGACTGTTTGTACTTCTCAACCTTCAAGTCAGGATAATACAACATATAAGTCAAAGGATCTGAATCTCCTAAACTAGCCTCATAATTTAAAATTGAAGTTGAAATCATTAAAAGATCATAAAGCTTAGAATCCATAGAAAACTTTACACTATCATAAGTAGTAGAAGTATCTTTAGTTAAAGCAAGATCCATATCAATATCAAAAACTATACTACTCGGAATAATCTCCACACCTATATTTGTATTTCCCAAGGCCACAACATATCCCTGCCTTTGCAAATCTTCCCTTAAAGTTAAAGCACACTGTTTAACTACGGGCCTCAACTCAGCTTCAAGTTCTTCTTGAATATGCTGCTTAAGCAAAGGCTGCTGATTACTACAAGTTTTATAATATTCATTAGTATAGCATAAATACTCTACATTTTCTCCTTGATACATAATTGCATTCTCGGGATTAAGGCTGCCTCCTCTTTTAGTAATCAAAGAAAGGCTTTCTTCTGCTTTATCATTTACACAAGAAATCATAAACGCTTCAGGTTCAGCAGACCCAAAAACCACATTCTCAATCTTAGGCCAAAATACAACTAATAGTACAGAAACTAGCAAAATAGCTATAATCACAAATACTGTAATCTGCGAGCGTCTGCACAAGACAATCTTACTTGTTGAATTCCGAGTGCAGGCGCGAGTACCTCTTTTTATCCTACTTAACATGTTTTTCCAACGCGCTTCTTATTTATAAATTTAATTAACTATCCTAAATCAACTGCCCTAACTTTAATACTACACCCTCCCGGAGTATTCTCCCATAAATCCCTGCACTTGACATGATATGTAAAGTCCTTTTGCCA